>JANPHI010000329.1:0-1697 GCA_031424355.1 Betaproteobacteria bacterium | reverse complement strand
GCAGCGCATCCAGCTTCTCGGCCAGCACGCTGTAGGCCTCGTGCGCGTCCACGGTCGGCCGGCCGCGGCCCTGGCTGGCGGTGTATTCCTTCAAGGCCGATTTCAGTTCGTTGGCGATGCCGATGTACTCCACCACCAGCCCGCCCTGCTTGTCCTTGAAGACCCGGTTCACGCGGGCGATGGCCTGCATCAGGTTGTGGCCTTTCATGGGCTTGTCCACGTACAGCGTGTGCACGCAGGGTGCATCGAATCCCGTCAGCCACATGTCGCGCACGATCACGATGCGCAGCGGGTCGGCCGGCTTCTTGAAGCGCGCTTCCAGGCGCTTTTTCACCTGCGCGCTGTAGATGTGCGGCCGAAGCAGCGCACGGTCGCTGGCTGAACCGGTCATCACGATCTTGATGGCACCCGCTTCCGGGTCGTCGCTGTGCCAATCGGGCCGCAGCTTGATGATCTCGTCGTACAGGTGCACGCAGATGTCGCGGCTCATCGCCACCACCATGGCCTTGCCGGGTTGCGCTTTGTCGCGCTCTTCGAAGTGCTCGACGATGTCGGCGGCCACGCGGGCCACACGCGGCTGCGCGCCCACGACCTTTTCCAGCGCGGCCCAGCGGCTCTTCAACTTCTCGCGCTGGCTCTCTTCTTCGTCCTCGGCCAGCTCTTCGACTTCTTCGTCCAGCGCGGCCAGTTCATCGGCCTTCAGCCCGAGCTTGGCCAGCCGGCTCTCGTAGTAGATGGCCACCGTGGCGCCATCTTCCTTGGCCTGCTGCATGTCGTAGACGCTGATGTAGTCGCCGAACACCGCCCGCGTGTCGCGGTCCTGGCTGGACACCGGCGTGCCCGTGAAGGCCACGAAGGTGGCGTTCGGCAGCGCGTCGCGCAGGTGCTGGGCGTATCCCACTTGATAGCGCTCGACCTGGTAGCGGTCCACGCTGGGCGCGAACTCGGCCCGGGTGACGGGCGGCTCACCGCTGCCGGTGGCGACCACGTTCACGGAAGGCCGCTGCTTCACCGTTTTCAGCTTCGCTTCGAAGCCGTACTGCGTGCGGTGCGCCTCATCGGCAATCACGACGATGTTCCGGCGGTCTGACAGCACGGGGAACGCGTCTTCATCTTCGCCCGGCATGAACTTCTGGATCGTCGCGAACACGATGCCGCCCGAAGGCCGGTTGGTCAGCAGCGCCCGCAGTTGCTGGCGCGTGGTGGCCTGCACCGGCTGTTCGCGCAGCAGGTCTTGCGACAGCGAGAACACGCCGAAGAGCTGTCCGTCCAGGTCGTTGCGGTCGGTGATGACGACGATGGTCGGGTTCTCCATCAGCGGTTCTTGCATCACTCGCGCCGCGAAGCAGGTCATCGTGATGCTTTTGCCGCTGCCCTGGGTGTGCCACACCACCCCACCCTTGCCGCGGATGCTGGGCTGGCCATCCTGCCGCGATGCCGCCACCACCTGCGCGATGGCCGCCCGGACTGCATGGAACTGGTGGTAGCCGGCGATCTTCTTGACCAGCGTGCCGTCGTCCTCGAACAGCACAAAGTAACGCAGGTAGTCCAGCAGATAGGCCGGTGCCAGCACCCCGCGCACCAGCGTCTGCAGTTCGTTGAACGCGCCCAGCGGGTCCAGCGTCACGCCGTCGATGGTGCGCCAGGCCATGAAGCGCTCGGGGTCGGCCGACAGCGAACCCAGCAGCGCGTCGGTG
>JANPHI010000328.1:0-29277 GCA_031424355.1 Betaproteobacteria bacterium | reverse complement strand
AGCCCTTGAAGGAGACAGCGCGATGGACATGGCCACAGAGCCTGCCGTGATCAAGCAGCACCTGATCGACCCCGAAATCTGCATCCGCTGCAACACCTGCGAAACGATGTGCCCGGTGGGCGCCATCACGCACGACTCGGCGAATTACGTGGTGGACGCCAGCATCTGCAACTGGTGCAACGCCTGCATCTCGCCCTGCCCCACCGGCAGCATCGACAACTACCGCAGCATGCCGCGCGTGCGGGTCTACAGCCTGCAGGAACAGTTCGGCTGGGAATCGCTGCCGGCCGAGCTGCCGCGTGAGCAATTGCTGGCGGAAGCGGGTGCTGAGGTCGCTGCCGAAGCCGTCGAGCCGACGCCCGCTTCGACCGAAGCCGCGGCCAGCGCAACAGCGTTCAACAGCGCCGCATTCGGTGCGACCTTGCCGCCGTGGTCGGCGGCGCACCCGTACACGAATCTCTACGGACCGAAGGCCGCCGAGAAGACCATTACCGCCACCGTCACCGGCAATGTGCGCGTCACCGAAGTCGGCCCATTGATCGACGGTCGCGCCGGCAGCGACTACGACACCCACCACATCGTGCTGGACTTCGGCGCCCTGCCCTTCCCGGTGCTGGAAGGCCAGAGCATCGCCGTTGTGCCGCCCGGCACCGACGAAAAAGGCCGCGCCCACCACGCACGGCAGTACAGCATTGCCAGCCCGCGCAACGGCGAGCGGCCGGGTTACAACAACCTGAGCCTGACCATCAAGCGCGTGCTGGAAGACCACAGCGGCAAGCCGGTGCGCGGCGTGGCCAGCAACTTCATGTGCGACCTGAAGGTGGGCGACACGGTGCAGGTCATCGGGCCCTTCGGCACCAGCTTCCTGATGCCCAACCACCCCAAGAGCCACATCGTGATGATCTGCACCGGCACCGGTTCAGCACCGATGCGCGCGATGACGGAATGGCGCCGCCGCCTGCGCAGTTCGGGCAAATTCGAAGGCGGCAAGTTGATGCTCTTCTTCGGCGCGCGCACGCAGGAAGAACTGCCCTATTTCGGCCCGCTGCAAAGCCTGCCCAAAGATTTCATCGACACCAATTTCGCCTTCAGCAGAACCCCAGGCGCGCCCAAGCGCTATGTGCAGGACGCGATGCGCGAACGCGCGGCCGACCTGACGCCGTTGCTGGCCGACCCGAATGCCTACTTCTACGTCTGCGGCCTGAAGGCCATGGAAGAAGGCGTGGTGCTGGCGCTGCGCGACGTGGCACAACACGCCGGGCTGGACTGGGACAGCGTGGGCGCGGCAATGAAGCGCGAAGGCCGGCTGCACCTGGAGACCTACTGATGAGCGGCTTGTATTCGACGCTGGTCATCACCAACCGCGCACCCGGCGTGGCGCAATTGACGATGGCCCGCCCGGCCGTCTTCAACGCCTTTGACGAAACCATGATTGGCGAACTGGACGCGGCCTTCGCGCAGCTGGTGGCCGACCCTGCCGTGCGCGTCATCGTGCTGGCCGGCGAGGGCAAGCACTTCAGCGCCGGCGCCGACCTGCAGTGGATGCAGCGCGCCAGCACCGCGTCGCAGGACTGGAATCTGCAAGACGCGCGGCGCTTCGCCGGCATGCTGGCGCGCATTGCCAGCGCACCCAAGCCGGTGGTGGCGCGCGTGCAGGGCGCAGCACTCGGCGGCGGCGTGGGCCTGGCTTGCGCGTGTGACATCGCCGTCGCGGCCGACAACGCCAGCTTCGCGGTCAGCGAGGCCAAGTTCGGCATCCTGCCGGCGGTCATCGGGCCGTATGTGACGAACGCCGTGGGCAAGCGGCAGGCCCAGCGTCTGGCGCTGACGACGGAACGCATCAACGCCGCCGAGGCGCTGGCGATGGGGATGGTGCAGAAGGTGGTCGGGCTGCTTGAACTGGACGCCGCCATCGACGCCACCGTGACCGCGCTGCTGGCGGGCGGCCCTGGGGCGCAGGCCGAGATCAAGCAGCTCTTCGCGCAGCTCGAAGTCGGGCCGATCACGCCGGCAGTCATCGAACTGACCGCGCAGACCATCAGCCGCGTGCGCGGCAGCGCCGAGGCGCGTGAAGGCTTCGCGGCCTTTCTGGGCAAGCGGCCCGCGAACTGGATACCGCAATGAGTGAACTGAAACTGGAAGGCGCGGCCGTGCTGGTCATCGGCGCCGGCATCATGGGCGCCGGCATTGCGCAAGTGGCGGCGCAGGCCGGCCACGCGGTGCTGCTGTTCGACGCACGCGAGGGCGCTGCGGCGCAGGCCGTCACCAAGCTGGCGACCACCTTCGACGGGCTGGTCACCAAGGGCCGACTGGCACCCGACGCAGCAGCCGCGACGCTGGCCCGCATCACCCCCATCAACACGCTGACTGAAGCCGCCAGCGTGGCGCTGGTCGTCGAGGCCATCGTCGAGGACCTGGCCGCCAAGCGCGCGCTGTTCCAGCAGCTGGAAGGCATCGTCGGCGCGACCTGCGTGCTGGCCACCAACACCAGCTCCATCAGCGTCACGGCCATCGCCAACGGCCTGAAGCAGCCGGGGCGGCTGGTCGGCATGCACTTCTTCAACCCCGTGCCGCTGATGAAGCTGGTGGAAGTGGTCAGCGGCCTGCACACCGATGCGGCCGTGGCCGCTGCCATCTTCGACCTCAGCAAGGCCTGGGGCAAGGTGCCCGTGCACACGCTCAGCACGCCGGGTTTCATCGTCAACCGCATCGCCCGGCCCTACTACGCCGAAGCGCTGGCGCTGCTGCAGGAACAGGCCGCCACACCCGCCGTGCTGGACGCCTGCCTGCGCGCCGCCGGCTTCCGCATGGGGCCTTGCGAGCTGATGGACTTGATCGGCCACGACACCAATTTCGCGGTGACGAATTCGGTCTACGCGGCCAACTTCTACGACAAGCGCTACGTGCCCAGCGGCCTGCAGCGCGAGATGGTCGACGGCGGCTTGCTGGGCCGCAAGAGCGGGCGCGGTTTCTACGCCTACCCGGCCGGCGCACCGGCGCTGCCGGTGGCCGTGCATGAAGCGCCCACCACGGCCGGCGAAGTCACCGTGCACGGCAGCGGCCCCATTGCCGACGCGCTGGAAGCCGCCGCCACGCAGGCCCTGGCCACGCAGGGCTGGGGGCCCGCGCGCCAACGCGACAGCCACTGGACAGGGCTGGCCATCGACGGCGCGCGCCTGGTGCTGACCGACGGCCGCACGGCGGGCGAAGTGGCTGCGGCCAGCGGCATCGCCGACACCGCCGTGTTCGACCGCCCCGTGGCCTTGCCGTCAGCCCCCGGCACCGCGCTGGCCTGCGCAGTGGCTGAGGGCGCCAGCACGGCCTGGTCCACGCAAGCGTTGGCATGGCTGGCCGCACTGGGCTACACGCCCTTGCCCGTGGCCGACACGCCAGGTCTGGTCGTCGCACGCACCGTGGCCATGCTGATCAACGAAGCGGCCGACGCGGTGCTGCAAGGCGTCTGCGACCCCGCTGGTGCCGACGCCGCGATGAAGCTGGGGGTCAGCTACCCGGCCGGCCCTTTCGAATGGCTGGCGCGCTGGAACGTGAACAGCGTGGTCACGCTGCTGGATGCGCTGGACGCGCAGTACCGGGGCGAGCGCTACCGCGTCAGCCCGTGGCTGCGGCGGCGGGTGAACGCGGCGGGCTGATCAGCGCGCCGCGCGGGCCGGCGCGGCTGGCGCCGATTGCGCCGATTGCGCCGCTGGCGTCACTGCAGCCTCGCGTGCCCACGCCGCGCAGGCCTTCGCCAGTTCAATCAGCACGCGCTGCGTGACCTGCTGCGCGGCGGCCACGCCGGCCACCGGGTCGTCGCGGCCTGCCGGCGCTGTCGCGTCGAAAACCTGGCTGGCCACCACGCGCCGCGAACCGGTGTCGATCAGTACCGCGCGCAGCGTCAGCCGCACGCTGCTGGGCTGCGCGTTGAAGTCTTGTTGCAGCCGGACGACTTCGGTTTCCAGTCGCAGGGTGCCCGCGCCCGAAGTCGGCGCCAGCAGCACGGCGCGGAAGGCGCTGGTGTCTTGCAAGGCCCGCACCATCAAAGGTGCCAGCAGGTGGGCGGGCGGTGCGACCCATTCGTGGAAAGCGAAAGCCTCCAGCTGCAGCGGCTGGCGCTGGTAAAGCATGCGCGCGCTGTCATAGCCCGGCGCCGCGCTGGGTTGGGCCACCAGCAGCACGGGCGCGTTGGCAGGGCCCGCAGCGGCCACGGGCGCGGGTGCGGCTGACAGCGCCGCCGAAGCCGTGTCCAGCGTGTAGCGCGCGGCCGCTGCCGGCGGCTTGGGCAGCAGCGAACCCGAGCAGCCGCCCAGGCCCGACAGGGCTGTCAGCGCGGCCAACACAGCCCAGCCACGAAGGCCCCGACGGTGCATGCAGTGCAATGGTGTGATGTTCATGGCGGTGTGCTTTCTCCAGGCCCGGGTTGCGGCAGCGGCCGGCCGACGACCAGGCTGCTGGGGCTGCGCGCGGTTTGTTCGCTGAGCGCGCGCAGCGAGGCCGACAACTGGTTCAACTCGGCCATCAAGCGCGCCAGGTCGGGCAGGGTTTCGCTGCTGGCTTGCTGCACGGCGCTGGCCGCGCTGTCGGCAGCGCGGCTGGCCCGCAGGCCGGTGGCGGTCAGCCCGTCGGCCATGCGTTCCAGCGACTGCGCGCCCTTCGTGAGGCCCTGCAAGGTGGGGTCCAAACGCTCGCCGGCCTTGGCCGTCAACTGCGTGGTGCGGGCGGCGTCGGCAATGCCGCGCGCCAGCACGCCCTTCTGCGCTTCCAGCGCGTGGGCCAGCGCCGCCATGTCGGCCAAGGCCGACTTCAGCGCCAACTGGTTTTCGCGGTTGAACACGGCGTTCAGGTTGTCCGACACACGGTCGACGTTGCCCAGCACATTGGTGACGACGTTTTCCAGCCGCGCGCCCAGCGACAGCTTGAAGGGGATGGTCGGCGGCACCCCGTCGGCGCCGGCCACCAGCGGTTGCGACCCTTCGCTGCCGCCGCTGAGTTCCACGTAGGCAATGCCCGTCAGGCCCTGTGCCTTCAACACCGCCGCGCTGTCCTGCTTGATGGGCGTGCCCCGGTTGATCAGGAACACCAGCCGCACGCGACGCGTGTTCTGCGGGTCGATCTCGATGCGGCCGACCTTGCCCACATCGACACCCAGGTACTTCACCGGCGCATCCACATTCAGCCCCGCCACCGACTCTTCGATGAAAGCCTGGTATCGGTCCACCTCGCGGCGCGCGCCCAGGCCGACGGCCAGCCACAGCACACCGGCCACCAGCACGGCGCCCAGCACCAGCACGAAGGCGCCGACCAGCGAATAGTTGACTTTGTCTTCCACGGTGTTGCTGTCCTGATTCCTAATGCGCGGTGGCCGCTGCGTCGGTTGGCGTTGCAGGTCCGGGCGCTGCCTTGCGCGCTTGTCGCCTGTCGGTGAAATAGGTGCGCACGGCGGGTTGTTCGTCGCGCGACAACGCATCCATCGTGCCCAGCGCCAGCACCCGGCCTTCGCCCAGCACGGCCACGCGGTCGCACACCTGCCACAGCAAATCCAGGTCGTGGCTGATGATCACGATGGTTGGCTTGTAGAGCGCGTGCGTCTTCAGGATCAGCTCGTCCACGCCGTCGGAACTGGCCGGGTCCAGGCCTGACGTGGGCTCGTCCAGGA
Source organism: Betaproteobacteria bacterium (assembly GCA_031424355.1). Lineage (GTDB taxonomy): Bacteria > Pseudomonadota > Gammaproteobacteria > Burkholderiales > Burkholderiaceae_C > Rubrivivax. The sequence goes on along the minus strand of JANPHI010000328.1, from coordinate 23,624 downwards.
ACAGCAATTCAGGCGACAGTGCCAGCGCGCGGGCCAGCGAGGCGCGCTTCAGCATGCCGCCGCTCAATTCGCCCGGCATCTTCAAGCCAGCCTCGGGCGGCAGGCCGGTCAGGGCGATCTTCCACACTGCGATGTCGTCGATCAGCGCCGGGTCCAGCGTGCTGTGTTCGCGCAGCGGCAGACCCACGTTCTCGCGCACCGTCAGCGCGCTGAACAGCCCCCCGCGCTGGAACATCACGCCCCAGCGCAGGCGCAGCGCCTGCACCGCCGCCGCGTCCAACGTGGCCGTGTCCTGGCCGAACAGTTTGATCACGCCCGAGGTGGGCCGCTGCAGCAGGATCATCTCGCGCAGCAGCACCGACTTGCCCGCGCCGCTGCCGCCGGCCAGGCCCAGGATCTCGCCGCGCCGCACGGCCAGGTTGAGCCCTTCGTGCACGACGTGGCTGCCGAAGCGCATGGCTATGTTCTGCATGTCGATCACGGTGTCTTCGGTGTCGGCTGCCACGTCACAGATCCAGCACGTTGAACAGCACCGAGAACACCGCGTCGGCGACGATGACCAGGAAGATGGCCTGCACCACGGCCAGCGTCGTCTGCCGGCCCACGCTGTCGGCACTGCCGGCGGTGCGGAAGCCCTGGAAGCAGCCGATGGCCACGATGATGCCGGCGAAGACCAGCGACTTGCCCACGCCCAGCAGCAGCGCCGAGCCTTGCATCACGCTGCCGAAGCGGCTGGCGAATTCGGTGAAACCGATGTCGAGCTGGGTGCGCGCCATCACCATGCCGCCGAAGACGCCGGTGATGTCGGCAAACACCGTCAACAGCGGCAAGGCCACGGCCAGCGCAATGGCCTTGGGCAGCACCAGGCGTTCCTGCGGGTTGATGGCGATGGTGCGCATGGCGTCAACCTCTTCGTTGACGACCATGGTGCCGATCTGTGCGGCATAGGCCGAACCCGAACGCCCGGCGATGATGATGGCCACGATCAGCGGCGCGAATTCGCGCAGCATGGCGTAGCCCACCAGTTCGACGACGAAGACGTTGGCGCCGTAGTGCTTCAGCTGGTCGGCGCCCTGGTAGGCCACCACCACGCCCAACAGGAACGAGGTCAGGCCGATGATGGCCAGCGCGTCGAAGCCGCCGATCTCGATTTCACGCAGCACCGCGCGCCAGCGCATGCGCCCCGGGTGGCGCAGGGTGCCGGCGGCCACCAGGGCCACCTCGCCGATGAAGGCCAGCAGGTCCAGCGCCTGCTGCCCCGCCGCCACCGTGACCTTGCCGGTGCGCCGCAGCAGGCCGTCCGGGGGCGGCAGCGGTGGCGCGGGCGGGCCCTGCCAGGTCCACGCGCCATCGGCCGCCCAGACCACCGGCAGACCCTGGGTCAAACGGGCTGTGGTGTCGGCGGTCGGGGGCTGGGCTGGCATGGAACCGCGAGCGTGCGGCGCCGGGGCTGCGCTGTCTGTCCGCTGGCGCACGCTCGCAGCGGGTGCAGCTAGGCGGGCTGGCGCACAGACACCCGCCAGCGCCTTCGCTACAAAGCAAAGCTCCACACACATGCACCGCCCCACATGACCCGACGTCCCTGGACCTGGCTGGCCGCCCTGCTGATGACCCCGTTCGCCTTGCTGGCGCTGGTGGCGCTGTGGCTGGCCGTCTTCGGCTGGAACTGGGCGCGGGCGCCGCTGCAGGACCAGGTGCTGCAGCGCACCGGGCGGGTCTTGAACATCACCGGCGACCTGGCGGTGGCGTGGGCCTGGCCGCTGCCGCATGTCAGCGCGCGGGGCGTGGAGTTCGCCAACCCGGCTTGGGCCAGTGAGCCGCAGATGGTGCAGGCCGACAGCGTGGACGTCACGGTGGACTTGCCGGCCTTGTTGCACGGCCAACTGGCCTTCCCCAGCGTGCAACTGACGCGGCCGCGCGTCTTCCTGGAACAGGCCTCGGGCGGGCGCAAGACCTGGCTGCTGGACCTGGCGCAGACCGACGAAACGGTGCGCGTACCCATCGGCCGCGTGCTGCTGGACGAGGGCGAACTCACCTACACCGACGTCAGCCGCGACACGCGCGTCCACGCCAAGCTGTCCACGCAGGTGGCCACGCCGAACAGTGGCACGGCCAGCGCCGGCCGCAGCCTGGTCTTCAGCGCCCAGGGCCGCTTGCGGGGCCAGCCTTTGCAGGCCAGCGGCAGCGGCGGCGCGGTGCTGGCCGGGCGCGACGAGAGCACGCCCTACCCGCTGCAAGTCAAGGCCACGCTGGGCCGCACGCGGGTGCAGGCCGAAGGCACCGTCACCAGCCTGTTCAAGCTGAGCGCGATGGACCTGAAACTGGCGCTCAGCGGCGACAGCCTGGCCGCGCTGTTCCCGCTGATCGGCGTGGCCCTGCCGCCCACACCGGCCTACACCACCAGCGGGCGTTTCCTGCGCAGCGGCACGCTGTGGCGCTACGAGAATTTCGCTGGGCGCATCGGGCAGAGCGACATCGCCGGCAGCCTGCAGGTGGACACTGCCGGCACCCGCCACAAGCTGACCGGCGCGCTGGTGTCCAAGCAACTCAGCCTGGCCGATTTGGGGCCGGCCATCGGTGCGCGCAAGAGCAGCGCCAAGAGTGACGCCAAGGCTGGCGCGGGCGGCCAGGCCGATGCCCCGCAGCCTGCCGTGCAGGCCGCCACCACCCCGCCGCGCGTGCTGCCCGACATCCCTTTTGACACCGCACGCTGGGCCGGCCTGGACGCCGATGTGACGCTGCGCGCGCAGACGCTGCTGCGCGACAAGGCGCTGCCGCTGGACCAGCTGCAGTTCCACCTGCTGTTGAAGGATGACGTGCTGACGCTGGACCCGCTGGCCTTCGACCTGGCCGGCGGCCAACTGCGCGGCGTGATCACGCTGGACGGCCGCAAGACGCCGCTGCAGGGCCACGCCAAGATGCAGGTGCGCGGTCTGATGCTGGGCCGTTTGCTGCCCACCGTGGACCTCAACAAGAACAGCATCGGCCAGTTGAACGGCGACATCGAGTTGACAGGCCAGGGCGCTTCAGTGGGCCAGATGCTGGCCAGCGCCAACGGCCGCTTCAGCCTGGTGGCGCAGAACGGCCGCATCAGCCGTTTGCTGATGGAGCAGACGGGCTTGCACCTGATCGAAATCCTGCAGCTCACGCTGGCCGGCGACCAGACCGTGGCGCTGCGTTGCGCAGTCGCCGACTTCAGCGTCACCGCCGGCGTGATGCAGGCCCGCGCGCTGGTGCTGGACACCGCCGTCAACACCCTCAACGGCACGGGCCAGGTCAACCTGGGCACCGAGACCCTGGACCTGACCATCGTGCCGCGCACCAAGGTCAGCAGCGTGGTGGCGCTGCGCGGCCCGGTCTACGTCAAAGGCACGTTCAGCCAGCCGCAGGTGGCGCTGGACACCGGCCGCATCGTCACACGCGGGGCCGGCGCGCTGGCCCTGGGCTTGTTGAACCCGCTGCTGGCGCTGATCCCGCTATTCGAGGCCGGTCCGGGCACCGACAGCGCCTGCGCCCAGTTGGTCAGCGAGGCCAGAACGCCGCGGCCCGGCCCGCTGCCGGCGGCCGTCAAACCCGGTCGCACGCCAGCCGTAAGCCGCTGAACTGCCAGCGCGTTTCAGGCGGAAAGAAGTTGCGGTAGCTGGCGCGGCTGTGGCCGGCCGGCGTGGCGAAGGAACCGCCGCGCAGCACCATCTGGTTCATCATGAACTTGCCGTTGTATTCGCCGACGGCGCCGGCCCAGGGACGAAAGCCGGGGTAAGGCAGGTAGCTGCTGGCCGTCCACTGCCAGGCTTGGTCAGCCACCTGCAGCAGGTCGGTGGACGTGCTGGCCGCGTGCTCCCACTCGGCCTCGGTGGACAGGCGCAGCGGCAGGCCGTCGCGCGCGGCGCGCCAGTGCGCGTAGGCGTCGGCTTCGTAGAGGCTGATGTGGCAGACCGGCGCTGCGGCGTCTATGGGCCGCAGGCCCGCCAGCGTGAAGCAGCGCCACGCGCCGGCCGGGTCGCGCTGCCAATACAGCGGCGCTTCGATGCGCTGCGCGCGCAGACTGTCCCAGCCGGCCGACAGCCACCAGCGCGGGTCGCGGTAGCCGCCGTCTGCCATGAATTCGGCCCACTCGCCTTGCGTGACGAGGCGCCGGGCCAGCGCGTAGGGCTGCAGCCAGTGGCTGTGGCGCGGGCCTTCGTTGTCGAAGGCGAAGCCGCTGCCGCTGTGGCCGATCTCGACCCGGCCGCCTTCGAAAGGCAACCAGGCTTGCGGGCCCGGCGCGGCCTCTGCGCAAACCGCTTGCGGGCTGTAGACCGGGGCCAGCGGGTTGCACGACAGCAGGTGCAGCACGTCGGTCAGCAGCAGTTCCTGGTGCTGCTGTTCGTGCTGCAGACCCAGCTCGACGAGGGCGTCGCGCGCGGCGTTCGTTTCGCCATCCGGCGGGCCGGCCAGCAGCGCGGCCATGCGGGCGTCCACGTTGGCGCGGTAGGCCTTCACGGCGGCCAGGTCGGGCCGCGTGACCAGGCCGCGCTGGGCCCGCGGGTGCTGTTCGCCCACGCCCTGGTAGTAGCTGTTGAACAGCACGCGGAAGGCCGGGTGGTGGGGCTGGAAACCGGGTTCGAAGCGTTCGAGCACAAAGGTCTCGAAGAACCACGTGACATGGGCCAGGTGCCACTTGGTGGGGCTGGCGTCGGGCATGGACTGCACCTGGCAGTCGGCCTCGCTCAACGGTGCGGCCAGGGCCAGGGTCTGCGCGCGGACCTGGGCATAGCGGGCGGCCAGCGTGGTGTGGGGACTGCTCATCGCAGCGACGCTACCAGCTGTCGATGAAGCGCGCGGTGGCTGCACGCGGTCCTGCGCGAAGCCGGCTGGCGGCCAGGCCGCGCACCAGCCAGGCGCGGGTGTCGGCGGGGTCGATGACGGCGTCAATCTCCAGCGTTGCCGCCATGTTGAGGGCGCTGCCGGCTTCGACTTGCTGGGCCAACAGCTGCTTGAAGCGCGCCTCGCGCTCGGCGCCTTCGGGCAAGGCCGCCAGTTCCTTCTTCCAGCCCAGGCGCACGGCGCCTTCCAGCCCCATCGCGCCGAACTCGGCGGTGGGCCAGGCCACGGTGAAATCGGGCGCGTGGAAGCCACCCGCCGTCATGCCCATCGCGCCCAGGCCGTAACCCTTGCGCAGCACCACGCTGAAAAAGGGCACGCGCAGCGCGGCAGCGGTGACGAAGAGCCGCGACACATGCCGCACCTGCGCTTGCGCTTCGGTGTCGGGGCCGACCATGAAACCCGGCGTGTCCACCAGGCTGACCAGCGGCAGGCCATGGGCGTTGCACAGTTGCATGAAGCGCGCGGCCTTGTCGGCGGCGGGTGGGTCGATGGCGCCGCCCAGATGGCGCGGGTTGTTGGCCAGCACGCCCACCGCGAGGCCTTCGACGCGCGCCAACGCGGTGACCAGGCCGGGCGCGAAACCGGCGCGCAGTTCCAGCAGCGTGCCGCTGTCGAACACCCCCGCCAGCACGGCGCGGATGTCGTAGACGCGCAAGCGGTTTTCGGGGATGGCGTGGCGCAACCCAGCCGGGTCGGCAGAGGCCCAGGTCGGCAAGGAACCCTGAAAGAACGACAGGTAGTGGCGGGCCGCAGCGACGGCCGCGCTTTCGTCGTCGACCAGCACGTCGATGACGCCATTCGCGGCCTGCACGGGGGCCGGTCCGATCTGCTCGGGCTTGAACACGCCCAGGCCACCACCCTCCACCATCGCCGGCCCGCCCATGCCGATGTTTGAATGGCGCGTGGCGATGATCACGTCGCTGCAACCCAGCAGCGCGGCGTTGCCGGCGAAGCAGCGGCCGGCCACGATGCCGATGACCGGCACCTGGCCGCTCAGCGCCGCGTAAGTGGCAAAGGTGGGCACGTGCAAGCCGGCGACGATGGGCATGTCCACATCGCCCGGCCGGCCGCCGCCGCCTTCGGCGAACAGCACCACCGGCAGGCGGTTCTTCAGCGCGATGCCCAGCAGGCGGTCGGTCTTCTGGTGGTTGCGCATGCCCTGGGTGCCGGCCAGCACGGTGGCGTCGTAGGCCAGCACGGCGGCGCTGCTGCGCTCGGGGCCGAAGAGCGCGCCGTTGATGCGGGCCGTGCCGGTGACCATGCCGTCGGCCGGCGTGTTGCGGATCAGGTCGTCCAGCGTGCGGCGGCGGGCTTGCGCGGCCACGGCCAGCGCGCCGTATTCCTTGAAGCTGCCTTCGTCGCACAAATCGGCGATGTTCTCGCGCGCCGTGCGGCCGCCGCGGGCGTGACGGGCGGCGACGGCATCGGGCCGCGCGGCGTCCAGCGTGTGGGCCAGGCGGTCGCGCAGGCGCTGCAGGTCGGGGCGTGGGGCTGGTGGGTCGGCGGCGGCAAGCGCTGCTGTGGCGGCAGCGGCGACGGCAGTCGCACCGGCTTCGCCTTCGGCCAGCGGTTCGATCAGCAACACCGTCTGGCCGGCACCCAGCACATCGCCCGGCTCGGCCCGCCAGGCGCGCACGCGGCCGGCGGCTGGGGCCAGCAGCAGGTGTTCCATCTTCATCGCTTCGATGACCGCCAGCAGCGCGCCGGCGGGCACGAGGTCGCCGGGCGCGACGGCCTGCTGCACCAGGCGGCCGGCCAACGGCGACGGCAGGGCCAGCGTGCCGGCGGGCGCATCGCTTGCATCGCTTGCATCGCCTGCATCGCCTGCGGCGAGCGTGGCCTGCGCCGCGTCGGGCCCGGCGGCCGCGAGCAAGCCCGCCAGCTGCGCTTCGACAAAGCCGGTGCTCAGCGACTGGCTGGCCACTTCAGGCCGCGCCGCCAAGGCGCGCAGCAGCGGCAGGTTGGTGGCCAGGCCGTCGATGCGGCATTCGGCCAGCGCGCGCTGCGAACGCCGCAAGGCGTCTTCGAAACGCGCGCCCTGCACCACCAACTTGGCCAGCAGGCTGTCGTAGTCGGCGCCCTGCACCAGGCCGACCTGCGCGTGCGTGTCGACGCGCAAGCCAGGCCCGGCCGGCCACTGCAGTTGCGTGACCGTGCCCACCGCCGGCCGTGCGGCGCCGCCGGCGTCCAGCGTCTCGGCGTTGATGCGCCACTGCAGGGCAAAGCCGCGCGGAGCGGGCGGCACCGCCGGGTCCAGGCCCAGTTCGGCCAGCGTGCGGCCCGCCGCCACCTCGATCTGCAAGGCCACCAGGTCCAGCCCCGTCACCTGTTCGGTGATGGTGTGTTCGACCTGCAGGCGCGGGTTGGCTTCGATGAAGACGAAAGGCAGATCGGCTGCTTCGGCATCGACCAGGAATTCAAACGTGCCCAGGCTGCGGTAACCGGTGGCGCGGGCCATCGCCAGTGCGGCGTGGACCAACTGCCCGCGCAGCGCTTCGGTCAGCGTCGGGCTGGGCGCGATCTCGACCAGCTTCTGGAAACGCCGCTGCAGCGTGCATTCGCGTTCGCCCAGTGCCATCACCTGCGCGCCGTCACCGAGCACCTGCACCTCGATGTGCCGGGCGTTCGGCATCAGCCGTTCGACATACACCCCCGCCACGCCGAAAGCCGCCTGCGCCTCGGCCGCGCAAGCCGCATAAGCCGCTGGCACATCGACCGCGTGGCGCACCGCGCGCATGCCGCGCCCGCCGCCACCGGCCACGGCTTTCAGCATCACACCGGCCGCGCTGTGTTTGTCGAAAAAGGCAGCCGCCTGGTCCAGCGTCACCGCGCCATCGCTGCCCGGCAGCACCGGCACGCCGCAGGTGCGCGCCAGCACCAAGGCAGCGGCCTTGTCGCCGAAGCATTGCAATTGCGCCACCGTCGGGCCGATGAAGACCAGGCCGGCGTCGGCGCAGGCCTGCGCGAAGTCGGCGCGTTCACTGAGGAAACCGTAACCCGGGTGGATGGCATCGCAGCCCAGCGCTCGCGCTTGCTGCAGCACGGCCGCGATGTCCAGAAAGTCGGCCGGCCGGCGGGCCTCGAAAACCACGCTGCCCACACCCAGGTCGGCTGCCGCCCGCGCGATGCGCACCGCGATCTCGCCCCGGTTCGCAATCATGAGCCGACGAAAACTCAAGAATGCCGCCGATCAAGCGAACGCCGCGGAACCGGCTTCGCCGGGCCGCTGGGGTTGCCCCCCTGGGGGGGAGCACCGAAGGTGCTTCGGGGGGGGGCTCATGTCAATGTGCCTGTTCCCAATTCGGTCCGACGCCCACTTCGGCCAGCAGCGGCACCTTCAGCTGCGCCACGCCGGCCATCAGGCGCGGTATCGCTTCCTGCGCCCAGGCCAGTTCGGCGTCGGGCACTTCCAGCACCAGTTCGTCGTGCACCTGCATCACCATGCGCGTGGCGCGGCCCTCGGCGTCCAGCGCCTGCTGCACGGCAATCATCGCCAGCTTGATCAGGTCGGCCGCCGTGCCCTGCATGGGGGCGTTGATGGCCTGGCGTTCGGCGCCGGCCTTGCGCGGACCGTTGCCGCTGTTGATTTCGGGCAGCCACAAACGCCGGCCGAACACCGTTTCGACATAGCCCTTGGTTTTCGCGATGACACGCGTCTCGTCCATGTAGCGCTTCACGCCGGCAAAGCGCGCAAAGTACTTGTCGATGTAGTCCTTGGCGGCTTTCTGTTCGATGCCCAGGTTGCTGGCCAGCCCATAGGCGCCCATGCCGTAGATCAGCCCGAAGTTGATGACCTTGGCGTAGCGGCGCTGCTCGCTGCTGACCTCCGCAACGGCCACGCCGAAGACTTCGGAAGCCGTCGCCTTGTGCACGTCGATGCCCTCGGCAAAGGCGCGCAGCAAGGCCGGGTCTTCGCTGATGTGGGCCATGATGCGCAGCTCGATCTGGCTGTAGTCGGCGCTCATCAGCACATGCCCCGGCGGGGCGATGAAGGCCTCGCGCACGCGGCGGCCTTCGGCGGTGCGGATGGGGATGTTCTGCAGGTTGGGGTCGTTGCTCGACAGCCGGCCCGTCACCGCCACAGCCTGCGCGTAATTGGTGTGCACGCGGCCGGTTTGCGGGTTGACCATCAGCGGCAGCTTGTCGGTGTAGGTGCCCTTCAATTTCGCCAGGCTGCGGTGTTCCAGGATGCGCGCCGGCAGCGGGTAATCAGCGGCCAGTTCGGCCAGCACCTCTTCGTCGGTGGACGGCGCGCCGGTGGCGGTGCGCTTCTTCACCGGCAGGCCCAGCTTGGTGAACAGGATCTCGCCGATCTGCTTGGGGCTGCCCATGTTGAAGGGCTGCTCGGCAATCGTGTAGGCCTCTTGTTCCAGCGCCAGCATGCGTTCGGCCAGCTGGTGGCTTTGCTTGTTCAGCACCGCCGCGTCGATCAGCACGCCGTGGCGTTCGATGCGTTGCAGCACCACGCTGGTCGGCATTTCGATGTGCTCGTAAACGAAACGCAAGCCGGCCTTGCCTTCCAAACTCGCATCACCATCGGCGGCCACTTCCGGCCACAGCTTGTCGTGCACGTCCAGCGTCATTTCGCTGTCTTCGCCGGAATAGGTGGTGGCCCGTTCCACGTCCACCTGCGCAAAGGAAATCTGGTTCACGCCTTTGCCGCACAGGTCTTCGTAACTCAGGCCTTTGCGGCCCAGGTGGCGTTCGGCCAGGCTTTCCAGGCTGTGCGACTTGTGGGCTTCCAGCACATAGCTTTCCAGCATGGTGTCGTGGCGGTAGCCGCGCACGCGGATGCCGGCGTTTTCCAGCACGTGCAGGTCGTACTTGATGTTCTGCCCCACCTTGGCGCGGCTGGCGTCTTCCAGCCAGGGGCGCAGCTTGGCCAGCACGTCGTCCATCGGCAACTGATCGGGCGCGTCGGCATAGCTGTGGGCCAGCGGGATGTAGGCCGCGCGGCCGGCTTCCACGGCGAAGCTGATGCCGACGATGCGCGCCTGCATCGCGTCCAGGCTGTCGGTCTCGGTGTCCAGCGCCACCAGCTCGGCGGCCTGGATGACGCCCAGCCAGTGGTCGAAACGGTCCCAGCTGACGATGCATTCGTAGTCGCGCGCCAGTTCGCGCGCCGGGGCCGTGGCCACGGGCACGACGGTCTCACCGGCCGCGATGGCGGTGGTCTCCAGTTCCTGGCGCCAGGTCTTGAAACCGTAGCGGCCGTAGAAGTCCAGCAGACCGGCGCGGTCCACCTCGCGCAGCGCCAGCGCTTCCAGCGCGGGCCAGCCTTCGATGTGGTCCTTCAGTTCGCAGTCGGTGACCACGGTGATCAGCTTGCGGCCCATCGGCAGCCAGTCCAGCGCCTTGCGCAGGTTGTCGCCCACCGCGCCCTTGATGCTGGCGGCCGCCGCCACCACGCCGTCCAGCGAGCCGTGTTCTTCGATCCACTTCACCGCCGTCTTGGGGCCGACCTTCTCGACGCCGGGCACGTTGTCCACCACGTCGCCGACCAGCGTCAGGTAATCGATGATGCGATCCGGCGGCACGCCGAACTTGGCCTGCACGCCGGCCACGTCCAGCAGTTCGGGGGGCTTGGCCATGGTGTTGATCAGCGTCACCGAGGGCGTCACCAGTTGCGCCAGGTCCTTGTCGCCGGTGCTGATCAGCACCTGGTGGCCGCCGGCTGCGGCGATGCGCGCCAGCGTGCCGATGGCGTCGTCGGCCTCGATGCCCGGCACTTCCAGCACCGGCCAGCCGAGCAGGCGCACGACCTCGTGGATGGGCGCGATCTGCTCGCGCAGCGCGTCGGGCATGGGCGCGCGCTGGGCCTTGTAGTCGGGGTACCACTCGTCGCGGAAGGTCGGGCCCTTGGCGTCGAAGACGCAGACCGCGTGTTCCGACGGATAGCGGTCGCGCAGCCAGCGCATCATGGCCACCATGCCGTGCACCGCGCCGGTCGGAAAGCCGTCCGGCGAGCGCAAGTCGGGCATGGCGTGGAAGGCGCGGTAGAGGTAGCTGGAGCCGTCCACCAGCAGCATGCGGGGGGCGGGCGCAGCGGGCGTTGCAGGCAGGTTGGGGCTGGTGGCTTCGTTCATGGCTTCATTGTGGCGCGGCCGCCTGGGGCCATCGGGCTGCGCGGGGCGCGCTGCGTAGAATCCCGGACATGCACATCTCCTTCCGCTGCGCCCTGGCTGGTGCCCTGCTGGTGGCCCTGGCAGCCCGCGCCGCAGCAGCCCCGGCCACACCGCCGCCGCCAGCCGTCGCCCCCGCTGCCTCGCAAGCGGCTGACGCCGCTCACGGCGCCGTCGACAAGCGCGTCATCGAAGACGGCAAGGTGCGCATCGAAGAAGTCCGCGTGCGCGGCCAGACGCAAAGCGTCACGGTGACCAGCAAGCTGCCGGGCGTGAAGGCCTACGAGGTCATCCAGCCGCCGCTGGGCAAAGACCCGTCGCAGGACAAGGGCGCCGCCGGCAAGCGCACCTGGTCGCTGTTCGACTTCTAGGCCTCGGCGATGGCTGTCTACACGCAGGTCGGCTTCGACGAGGCCGACGCGCTCTGCAAGCGCCTGGGCCTGGGCGCGCTGACGGAATTGACCGGCATCCGTTCGGGCATCGAGAACACCAACTACTACGCCACCACGGTGCGCGGGCAATGGGTGTTGACGCTGTTCGAACGCCTCACCGCCGAGCAGCTGCCCTACTACCTGAAGCTGATGCAGCACCTGGCCGCCCACGGCATACCGGTGCCGGCGCCGCAGGCCGACGCCGCCGGGCAGCTGCTGCACACGGTGGCCGGCAAGCCGGCCTCGGTGGTGACGCGCCTGCCGGGCAGCCACCGCCACGCACCCGACGCGCCGCACGCGGCGCAGGTGGGCGAGATGCTGGCCCGCATGCACGTGGCCGGCGCCAGTTTCACGCTGCACCAGCCGCACCTGCGCGGTCTGGCTTGGTGGGCAGAAACGGCGCCCGTCCTGCTGCCGCACCTGGGGCCTGCGCAAGCCGAACTGCTGCGTGAAGAGCTGGCCTTCCAGCAGCAGGTGGCCGCCTCGCCGGCCGGGCAGGCACTGCCGCAGGGCCCCATCCACGCCGACCTGTTCCGCGACAACGTGATGTTCGACGACACCGCCGGGCCCGACACCCTGTGCGGCTTCTTCGACTTCTATTTCGCCGGCACCGACACGCTGCTCTTCGACGTGGCGGTGTGCCTGAACGACTGGTGCGTGGCGCAAGACAGCGGCGCGCTGGAAGAAAACCGCGCAGCGGCCTTCGTCAGCGCCTACGACAGCGTGCGGCCCTTGACTGGCGGTGAACGCCGCCTGTTGCCGGCCATGCTGCGCGCCGCCGCGCTGCGCTTCTGGATTTCACGCCTGTGGGACAGCCAACTGCCGCGCGACGCCGCGCTGTTGCAGCCCAAGGACCCGACCCACTTCGAGCGCGTGCTGCGCGGCTGCATCGCGCGGCCCTGGCACCCGGCGCTCTGACCCCACGGCCTGACAGGCCCGACACGCCCATGGCCCTGATGCTCAAGACGGTGGCAGCCGCGCGCGGACCGCGCTGGATAGGCGACGCCTTCCGCCTGTTCGCCAAGCGGCCTTTCGCCTTCACCGCACTGTTCGCGATCTACCTCTTCGCCGCCATGCTGATCGCCCAGGTGCCCATCCTGGGCAGCGTGGCGCAGCTGGTGTCGCTGCCGCTGCTGTCGCTGGGTTTCATGGTGGCCGGGCAATCGGCGCTGCTGGACGGCCCGGTACACCCCCGCCACTTCATCGAGGCGCTGCGCGGCAACCCGCATCGCCGCCGCGCGCTGCTGCTGATGTGCGGGCTGTACGGCGCGCTGGCCATCACCATCCTGCTGCTGGCCGACGGCGTGTCCGGCCACGCCTGGGGGCGCCTGCAACTGCTGCTGGCCAAGGGTGGCGACAGCATGCAGGCCGACATCGATGCGCTGCTGTCCGAAAGCGGCGTGGCCGTCGGCGCGTTGCTGGCGGTGGTGCTGGGCTCGCTGTTGTCGATGCCCTTCTGGCACGCGCCGGCGCTGGTGCACTGGGGCGGCCAGGGCGTGCGCCAGGCGCTGTTTTCCAGCACCGTGGCGCTGTGGCGCAGCAAGGGCGCCTTCTTCGCCTACATGATGGCCTGGGTGGGCGTGCTGCTGCTCTTCGGCCTGATCACTGCCGTTGTCTTCGGGCTGATCGGCGTGCCGCAACTGACCGGCCTGATCGGCATACCCGCCGGCCTGGTCTTCTCGACCGTCTTCTACCTGTCGGTGCTCTTCACCTTCACCGACAGCTTCGGCGGCGCACCCACGGTGGCGCCACAGCCGCCGGCCAGCCTGTAAAACGCAAAGAGCCGGCGGTTGCCGGCTCTGCTTGCTTTGCTTGCTCTGCCCGCCTGTGCGGGTCAGCCGCGCTTCATTCGGGATCGATCTTCGCGTCCTTCACCACCTTGCCCCAGCGCGGCGCTTCGCTCTTGATCAGCGCAGCGAACTGCTCGGGCGTGCCACCGGCGATCTCGTTGCCCTGGCCCAGCATCTTGGCGCGCACATCGGGGTCTTGCAGGGCCTTGTTGCCGGCGGCGTTCAAGATCTTCACGATCTCGGGCGGCAGGCCCTTGGGACCGATGATGCCCTGCCAGTTCAGCACCTCCACCGCCGGGAAGCCAGACTCGCCCATGGTCGGGATGTCGGGTGCCAGCGGGCTGCGCGTCTTGCCGGTGATGGCCAGCGCCCGCAGGCGGCCGCCCTTGATCGACGGCATGGCGGCGTACATCTGCTCGAACATCATGTCCACCTGCCCGCCCATCAGGTCCTGCGCGCCGGCCGAACCGCTCTTGTAGGGGGCGTGGATCATGTCGATGCCGGCCGCATGTTCGAACAGCGCGCCGCTCAGGTGGTGGGTGCCGCCGATGCCGCCCGAGGCGTAGCTCAGCTTGCCCGGCTTGGCCTTGGCCGCCGCGACCACGTCCTTCACGGTCTTGTACGGCGAGTCGGACTTGACCATCAGGATCAGCGGCCCGCGCTCGATCAGCATGATCGGCACCAAGTCGTTGAAGGGGTCGAAGCTGAGCTTCTTGAACAGCGCGTGGTTCACCGCCAGCGGCGCGAAATTGCCCATGCCGATGGTGTAGCCGTCGGGCTTGGCCCGGGCGATGAAGTCGGTGCCGATGTTGCCGCCGCCGCCCGCCTTGTTGTCGACGATGACGGTCTGGCCCAGCACCTGCTGCATCACGCGTGCGATCTCGCGGCTGCGGCTGTCGGCATTGCCGCCGGCGGCGTAGGGGCAGATCCAGGTGATCAGCTTGCTGGGGTATTTGTCCTGGGCACGAGCCCAGGGTGCGAAGACGGCGCTACCGGCTGATGCTGCGGTAGCGGCCGTGGCGGTGATGAGTGTGCGGCGCTTCATGGGCGACATCCTTGCTTGCGTTGAAATTGCGGCGTTGAACCGCCGCGAGGATAAGGGCTGCGGCCCCGCCTGCAGCTAGGGGCAACACGCAGCCGGACGCCACCGACCGTTGGCGTCCGGCCACCGGTGTCAATCCACCGGCGTCAGCTTGGCGATGGCCAGTGCCAGCCACTTGCTGCCGTGGCGGCCAAAGCTGATCTGCGCGCGGGCGTCGGCGCCGCGGCCTTCCAGCGTGCTGATCACGCCTTCACCGAACTTGGTATGGAACACGGTCTGGCCCACGCGCAAGCCGGCCGCCTGCCCGGCCGCAGCGGCCACGAAAGCCGGTGCCGGTGGCTGGGCGTGCGGCGCTTCCACCCGCCCCGCTCCGACGATGCCGCTCAAGCCGCTGCCGCGCTGCCAGGCCTGCTGGTACTCACGCGCATAGCCCGAGCCGAAGGCCTGCTGCTTGGGGGTGATCCACTTCAGCGTGTCGGCCGGTATCTCGTCGAAGAAGCGGCTCTTCACGTTGTAGCGGGTCTGGCCGTGCAGCATGCGCGTCTGGCTGAAGCTCAGGTACAGGCGGCGGCGTGCTCGGGTGATGGCCACGTACATCAGGCGGCGTTCTTCTTCCACGCCGTCGGCATCGCTCAGGCTTTGCTCGTGCGGGAACAGGCCTTCTTCGATGCCGGTGATGAAGACGGCATCGAATTCGAGGCCCTTGGCCGAATGCACGGTCATCAGCTGGATGGCGTCCTGGCCGGTCTTGGCCTGGTTGTCGCCGGCTTCCAGCGAGGCGTGGGTCAGGAAGGCGGCCAGCGGCGACATGATTTCGCCGGTCTCGGCGTCGGGCGTGACGGGCAGGGCCGCCGCGTTGGTCGCCACCGCAGCCGTCGCCTGGCTACCCGGCCCGTGTTCGTCCACCGGCAGGCCCACCGCGTCTTTGCCGAAGCCCTCCTGGGTGACGAAGCTTTCGGCCGCGTTGACCAGTTCTTCCAGGTTCTCGATGCGGTCCTGGCCTTCCTTGTCGGTCTTGTAGAACTCGACCAGGCCGGTGTGCGCCAGCACGTGTTCGATGATCAAACGCAGCGTCAAACCTTGCGTGGCGGCCCGCATGCCGTCCACCAGCTCCACGAAGGCCTGCAGGTTGGCGCCGGCCTTGCCGGGCACCGCGCCCACGCTCTGCGCCAGGCTGCGGCCGCTGGTGCGGGCGGCGTCTTGCAGCTGTTCGATGCTGCGCGCACCGATGCCGCGCGCCGGGAAATTCACCACGCGCAGGAAGCTGGTGTCGTCGCTGCTGTTTTCCAGCAGCCGCATGTAGGCCAGCGCGTGCTTGACCTCGGCGCGTTCGAAGAAACGCAGGCCGCCGTAGACGCGGTAGGGCACGCCGGCATTGAACAGCGCGCTTTCCAGCACCCGGCTTTGCGCGTTGCTGCGGTAGAGCAGCGCGATCTCGCTGCGCGGCGTGCCGGCGCGGTGCAGGGCCTGGGCTTCTTCCAGCAGCCATTGCGCTTCGGCGTAGTCGCTGGTGGATTCAAAGACGCGCACCGGCTCGCCAGCGCCAGCGTCGGTGCGCAGCACCTTGCCCAGGCGGTGGGTGTTGCGGCTGATCAGGCCGTTGGCGGCATCCAGGATGTGGCCGTAGCTGCGGTAGTTCTGTTCCAGCTTGATGACCGCCGGCACGCGGTATTCGCGCTCGAAGTCGGCCATGTTGCCGACGCGTGCGCCGCGGAAGGCGTAGATGCTCTGGTCGTCGTCACCGACCGCAATGACGCTTTGCCCCACAGAGCCCGGCGGGGCAAACATCTTCAGCCACGCGTACTGCAGCTTGTTGGTGTCCTGGAACTCATCGACCAGCACATGGCTGAAACGGCGGCGGTAGTGCTCGCGCAGCGGGTCGTTGTCGCGCAGCAGTTCGTAGGTGCGCAGCATCAGTTCGCCGAAATCGACCACGCCTTCGCGTTCGCACTGGTCCTGGTAGTTCTGGTAGATCTCGACCAGCTTGCGCGTCTGCTCGTCGCGCACGTCCACGTCGCGTGGCCTTTCGCCTTCTTCCTTGCGCCCGGCGATGAACCAGGTGCACTGCTTGGGCACGAAGCGCTCTTCGTCCAGGTTCATGGCCTTGATGACACGCTTGACGGCGCTGAGCTGGTCGCTGCTGTCCAGGATCTGGAAGCCCTGCGCCAGGCCGGCCAGCTTCCAGTGCGCGCGCAGGAAGCGGTTGCACAGGCCGTGGAAGGTGCCTATCCACATGCCGCGCACGGCCACCGGCAGCATGCTGCTCAGGCGCGTCAGCATTTCCTTGGCGGCCTTGTTGGTGAAGGTGACGGCCAGCACGCCGCCGGGGCCGACCTGGCCGGTCTGCAGCAGCCAGGCGATGCGCGTGGTCAGCACCCGCGTCTTGCCCGAACCGGCACCGGCCAATATCAATGCCGGCACGGCCGGCAGCGTCACCGCCGCCAGTTGTTCGAGGTTCAGGTTGCGCAGCAGCGGCGAGCTGCCGTCGGCGGCTTCGAAATGGGGTCCAGGCATGCCGGCATTGTCAGGCAAGGCCTGCCGCCGGCGCGTCGGCCGGGGTCCCGGCCCGGGGGCCTGCAGCCCCTTCGGCCAGTACCCGCCGCACCAGGCCGGCCAGCTCTTCCAGCGTGCGTTCCTTCTTCAGCAAGGCCCGCACGCCGACGGCCGCCGCCTGGGCGCGCAGTTCGTCGGTGACGTAGCCCGAGGTGATGATGACCGGCAACCCCTGCAAGCCGGCTTGCGCCTGCAGCTGCCCGGCCAGTTCGATGCCCGACAACTCGGGCATGCTGAAGTCGCTGATCAGCAGGTCGCAGGCCAGCGTGCCGCTGCGCAGACCGGCCAGGGCCTGCGCGGCATCGCTGCAGGTCAGCACGCGATGGCCTTCGCGTTCCAGCAGTCGCTGCACCATCAGCAGCATGACCTCGTCGTCGTCCACGTAAAGCACGCTGCGCGGGGCCTGCGCCCGCGCAGCGGCTTGCAGCGCTGCCGGCGCGGTGCCGTCGGCAGCACCGGGCCCCAGAGCCGGCTGGGGCAGCGCAGGCTGGGCGGCTTCTGCAGGCGCAGTGGCCACGTCCCGTGGCGCGGGCACCAGGGGCAGCAGCAGGTGGAAGGTGCTGCCGCCGCCCGGCGTGCTGTCCACCAGCACCGCACCGTGGTGGGCGCGCACGATGCCGTGCACCACCGACAGGCCCAGGCCCGTGCCCTGCCCCACCGGCTTGGTGGTGAAGAAGGGGTCGAAGATGCGGTCCAGCGTGGTCGGGTCCATGCCCTCGCCGTCGTCGCGCACCCAGAGGTGGGCACAGGGGCCCGCCCCGGCCAAGGCCAAGTCCGTCGCGCGTCCGCGCAGCGGCGCATCGGCCGGCAAGCGCGTGCAACCGACCTCGATGCGGCCCCGGCTTTCCGGCAGTGCGTGCCAGGCGTTGGTGCACAGGTTCATCAGCACCTGCTGCAGTTGCGTGGCGTCGGCTTGCACCCACAGCGGCTCGTCGCCGAGCCGGGTTTCCAGGCGCACCGACGCCGGCAGCGTGGCGCGCAGCAGGGCCAGCGTCTCGTCGATCACCGGCCGCAGCGCCTGCACCACCAGCGGGTTCGGCTGGCGGCGGCTGAAGGTCAGGATCTGCTGCACCAGGCTGCGGGCCCGCAGGCTGGACGTCTGGATCTGGTCCAGGCTGACGCTGGCGCTGTGCTGCGCCGGCAGGTCGGCGCGGGCCAGCGCCAGGTTGCCCAGGATGGCCGCCAGGATGTTGTTGAAGTCGTGCGCGATGCCGCCGGCCAGCGTGCCGATGGATTCCATCTTCTGCGCCTCGCGCAGGCGGGCCTCGGTGGCCCGCAAGGCTTCCTCGGTGGCCACGCGCGCCGTGATGTCCATGTGCGTGCCGACCATGCGCAGCGCCACACCGCTGGCGTCGCGCTCGACCACCCGGCCGCGGTCCAGCACCCACAGCCAGTGGCCGTCGCGGTGGCGAAGCCGGTACTGCGCTTCGTAGCGGGGCAGGCGGCCTTGAACGTGTTCGGCCTGCAGCGCCAGCACGCGCGGCAGGTCGTCGGGGTGGACCAGGGCTTCCCAGCCGGCCTGGTCGGCCGAGACCTCGCCGGTGCGGTAGCCCACCATCTCATGCCAGCGGGCATTCACCGTGCCCTGGCCGGTGGGCAGGTGGGCGTCCCACAGCGCCAGGTCACCGCCGTGCAGGGCCAGCGCCAGGCGCTCGGCCTCGGTGGCGGCCTGCAGCTGGCGCTGGGCATCCATCAAGGCCTGCGCCAGGCGCTGGCGCTGGCTGGCCAGCAGGGCCAGCGTGGCGGCCACCGCAAACCCCAGGAAGAGCAAGGCCACCAGCTCGGTCTGCCGCACCCAGGCGGCAAAGACGGCGTCGCGGTCGCGGCTGACGGAAATCACCAGGCCGGTGTCCATCGGCAGGCCCTCGGGCCGCAGCGTGCGCAGCGCAATCAGGCGCGGTTCGGGCGCCACCAGCGCAGGTCCCGACAAGGCCGAAGCGTCCTGCCCGCTGGCCAGGTGCTGGCTGAACGGCGTGCCGGCCTGCGCGACGTTCAACCCTTGGGCGCGCGGGTCGTCGGGGTTGACCACCAGCACCGTGCCCCGGCCGTGCAACACCGCCACCCGCATGTCGGGCGCATAGCTCACCGAGTCCAGCACGACGTGCAGATAACCCGGGTCGAGCGTGGCCGCCAGCAGGCCCGCGAAGTGCCCCTGCGCATCGACCAGCGCCAGCGACAGGTTCAGCGTGTAGACCCCGTCGCTGGCCACAAAGGGCGCCGACACGTACAGCCGCGCCAGGTCGGGCTGGCGGCGCACGTCCATGAAGTAGGGCTGGGCGGCGTCGTCGCGGCCCGGGGCCGAGGCGCGGTTGCCGACCCGCACGCGGCCGTCGGCGTCCAGCCATTGCAGGGCGTGCAGGCCGGGCACGGCTTCGCACAGGGCCTGCAATTGCGTTGCGGCGCGGGCCACGCGCTCGGCTTCGGGCCATTCCGCCATGCCAGCCCGCAGCCCGCGCAAGGCGGCGTGCACGCCTGCCAGCTGGCGGGCCAGGTTCTGCTCGATGGCGCGGGCCTGCACGCTCAGCCGCGCGCGTTCCAGGGCTTCGGTGTTGCGCCGGCTTTCGTAGCGGCTCCAGGCCAGGGCGGCGGCCAGCAGCGCCAGCGCCACCAGCAGCCAGCGCCGCTCGGCGGCCCACAGCCGGACGGGCTGCGCGGGGGGTTCGCTCGATGGCGGCGGCGGGGTCTTCACTGCCGTCAGCCTATCACCGCGCCGCGCGGCGGCCGCGACGGTGCAACCTAGAATCTGCATGGGAGACGCCATGGAAATATTCGACTACGACAACATCCTGCTGCTGCCACGCAAGTGCCGCGTCGAGAGCCGCGCCGAATGCGACACCAGCGTCGAATTCGGCGGCCGCCGCTTCCTGCTGCCGGTGGTGCCGGCCAACATGAAGACGGTGATCGACGAGCCGATCAGCGAAGTGCTGGCGAAAAGCGGGCATTTCTACGTGATGCACCGCTTCGACCTCGACGCCGTGGCCTACGCCCGGCGCATGCGCGCGCAGGGCCTGTTCGTCAGCCTCAGCTCGGGCGTGAAGCCGCATGACTACGCCGTCATCGACCAACTGGCCGCCGACGGCGTGGGCGCCGACTACATCACCATCGACATCGCCCACGGCCATGCCGAGAGCGTGCGCAAGGCCATTGCGCACATCAAGGACAGGTTGCCCGGCACCTTCGTCATTGCCGGCAACGTGGCCACGCCCGAAGCCGTCATCGACCTGGAGAACTGGGGTGCCGATGCCACCAAGGTGGGCGTGGGCCCGGGCAAGGTGTGCATCACCAAGCTGAAGACCGGTTTCGGCACCGGCGGCTGGCAGCTCAGCGCGCTGAAGTGGTGTGCCCGCGTGGCCACCAAACCCATCATTGCCGACGGCGGCATCCGCCACCACGGCGACGTGGCCAAGAGCGTGCGCTTCGGCGCCAGCATGGTCATGGTGGGCTCGCTGTTCGCGGGCCATGAAGAGTCACCGGGTGCTGTGGTCGAGGTCGATGGCAAGCGCTACAAGGAGTACTACGGCAGCGCCTCCGACTTCAACAAGGGCGAGTACAAGCACGTCGAAGGCAAGCGCATCCTGGAGCCCATCAAGGGCCACCTGGCCGACACCCTGCGCGAGATGCGCGAAGACCTGCAAAGCAGCATCAGCTACGCCGGCGGCAGCGTGCTGGCCGACCTGAAGAAGGTGAACTACGTGGTGCTGGGCGGCGAGAACGCGGGCGAGCACTTGTTCATGTAGCGCTGCGGGCTGAAGCCACGCGCAAGGTGCGCAGGGGTTCGATGGTCGAGTGGCGATTTCAGACCGCAGACGCGCATCCTGCGCTGGCAGCCCAAAGGACATCGCTGTGCTTGATCAAACGCCGGTTTTCGCCATCCTGTATCCCGGTGACCGCGCCGCTCGCGACCGGGCCGATGGGGCTGCGAGTCGCTTCACCGATCTGTTCAGCGCGTTGGCGAGTGCCGGCATTGCGGTCGAGGCGGCTGTCTACCACGACGACTTCTGCGCTGAAGTCGAAGCACAACTGCTGCGCTTGCGCGGCGTGCTCGTGTGGCACAACCCGATCGAAGGCGGGCGCACCCGGGAGCACCTGGACGCGATGCTGCGGCGCGTTGCCGCACGGGGCGTCTTCGTCAGCGCGCATCCGGACACGATCCTGCGGATGGGGACCAAGGACGTGCTCGTCGACGTGCGCGACCTGCCTTTCGGATCCGACACCCACCGCGTCGATTCGATGGCGCACCTGAAGGCAGAACTGCCACAGCGCCTGGCACGGGGACCGCGTGTCCTGAAGCAGCATCGGGGGCACAGCGGCATCGGCGTCTGGCGCGTCGCGCAAGAGGGTGTCGGCACTTTCGCTGTCCGGCACGCACAGCGCGGCGCCAGCGAAGAGCGGGGCCCGTTTGCACTGGTTCTGGAGCGGCTGGCACCCTACTTCGAAGGCGGTGGCCACATGATCGATCAAGCCTGGCAGGCCCGTCTGGCCGAAGGCATGGTTCGAGCCTACCTGGTGCGGGATCGCGTGGCCGGGTTTGGGCACCAGGCCGTGAACGCCCTGTATCCGGCGGCCGCCGGCGAAGCCGCCCCGCAGCCGGGCCCGCGGCTGTACAGCGGCCCGGACGACGCGCGCTTTCAGCCGCTGCGCCGCCGGCTGGAAGACGAATGGGTGGCGCTGCTGGCCGGCCGACTGGGGCTCAGCCCGGACCAGCTGCCGGTGCTGTGGGACGCCGACTTCATGCTGGGCGAGGTCGTGCACCCTGCGCCGGAGCGCTACGTGCTGTGCGAAATCAACGTCAGCAGCGTCGCCCCCTATCCCGACACCGCCAACGCCGCCATCGTTGCAGCGGTGCAGTCGTTGCTCGCCTGAAGGCGGCACGCCGCGCAGACCGGGCCGTTCGGGCACCCTCGTGCGCCGCTCGGCGATCGAGCCGTCAGGGCCAGACCCGCGCGGTCAGCGCTTCGAAGCTGACCGCGTCCTGCCACCCGACGTGCGCAATCTGCAGCGGCAGGTTGCTGTAGCGGTGCAGCAGCAGCAGGCGCATCAGGGCCAGCCGCTCGGCGGCATCGGGCACCTCGCCGTAGCCGTCGAAGAAGGCGCGGCAACGCGCGGCGTTGCCGGCGGCCAGGAAGGTCAGCGGGCCCAGGCTGTCGTAGGCGCGCGGGCCGACCAGACCGTCGCCGAAGTCGAACATGCCGCTGAGCCGGCTGCCCTGCACCAGCAGGTTCATCGGCGTGTACTCGCCAGTGAGGATCACGTCCGGGCCTTGGGGCAGTTCGCCCTGCAGGAAATTGCCCAGTTGCGCCAGCAAGTGGGGCGGCAGGCCGGTGCGCTGCTGGCGGTGGTGGCAGCGGCTGCGCTGCCGGGCCAGGAAGTCGGGCCAGGCTGGCGCGTGCGGGCGTAGCGCATCCACCGGCAGGGCGTGCACCTCGGCCGCCAGCGCGCCCAGGCGAGCCAGCAGCGCGCAACGCTCCAGCTCAGTGAGCGTGGGCCAGCGCGGCAGCAGCACGTCGCCGGGCAATTGCGTCATCACCAGGTAGGGCCAGCCCTCGCGTTCGCCGGTGGCCAGCAGTTCGGGCGTGGGCACCGACAGCCGGCCCGCCAGCACCTGCAGGGCGGCGCATTCAAAGTCGAAGTGGTCGCGCAGAAAGGGCGGGTAGAGCTTGAGGACACGGCTGCTGCCCAGCAGGGCAACCAGCACGGTGCCGTCACCCCGCAAGACCGGGGGCTCGGCGCTGTAGGCGGCGGCGATGTCCACCATCACGCTGCGCCAGGCGCTGGCGTCGTCGTGCAGGGCGTCGAAGTCGGCGACGCTGATGTCGCGCGGCAGCGGCGGGGTCGTCATGACCGTGAACCCGTTGCAACGCAAGGCGTTCAGCGCGCGAACATCCCGCGGCGTTCGCCCGGTTCGTCGCTGCGCTGTGCAGCGGGCAAGACCGGCGCCGACGAGGCCGCCGGGCAACTGCCGGCATCGGCGTAGCGCGCCGCCGCTGCCATCAAGGGGTCGGCGTTCGACGCCTGGGCCACGGTGAAGTCTTCGGCCACCGCGCAGGTGGGCGCGAAGCCGCTGAAATAGCGCCCACTGCCGAGTTGGTTGACGCTCTCGAAATTGACGACGCTGTAGGTCGTGCCGCAGTGGGTGGTGGGCTGGAAACCCACCGGCTTGCCGCAACTGGTTTCACCGATGGCGACCACGTTCAGGCCGGCGCCGCGCAGGCCGTTGATCACCTGCTCGCTGGCCGAGCAGGTGCGCCGGCCCATCAGCACGAAGACCCGCGGCAGGTTCAGCGCGGCGGCGGGCACGGCAAAAGGGAAATTGAGGTTGCTGGCGGTGTGCTTGTCGTTGAACAGCAGCGTGGCGTAGTTCAGGCCGGCGCCGCGCGTGCCGGCGATATAGCCGGCCAGCGTGGCCCCGGTGGACACCAGGCCGCCGCCGTTGTAGCGCAGGTCCAGCACCACGTCGGCCACGCCGGCAGACTTGAACTGCGCGAAGGCGGCGTCGGCCGGGCTCAGCGCCTGGCTGATCATGTCTTTCACGGCCAGGTAGCCCAGCTTGCGGCCGCCCGGGCTCTGCAGCACCGTGGTGCCGGTGACGGGCGCCAGGTTGTAGCTGGCCGCCGTCAGCAAGCCGCTGAACTGCAGGGCGCCGGCGCGGGTGGTGGTGACCAGCACGGTCTGCCCAGGGGTGCTGGCCGAAAGCGCCGAGAAGTCGTCGGACGCAATGACGTCGCTGGCCGTGCGTCCGGCGATCTGCGTGACGCGGTCACCGCGCTGGATGCCGGCGGCGGCGGCCGGTGAACCCGGATCGACGTAGCGCACGTAGAGC
>JANPHI010000327.1:0-2132 GCA_031424355.1 Betaproteobacteria bacterium | reverse complement strand
CTCGGACGCTCGTTCGTCGTCCATGTCGATGTAGGTGTTGTCGGCCTCGGCCGAGGCCACGGCCTGCGCCACCTGCGCCAGCACGCCTTTGCCGTTGCGCACCAACAAGTTGACGCCGGTCTCGAAGGCGCGGCTGGGTTGCTCGGCCCAGTCGACCTGCATATACCCTTCGCCATCGCGCTCCAGCAGGCGCTTGCCGATGCTGCATTCGGCCGTGTGCACCACCAGGCCCTCGCCGCGGCCCAGGTGGCGCAGGCCGTGGCCTCGGCCGAGGCCGACATCACCTACATCGACATGGACGACGAACGAGCGTCCGAGAGCGCCGAGCTGAAGCTGCTGGTCGGCGTGCGCGATCGGCTGCACCTGGCCGAGGTCATGCGCACGCTGCACCGCTCCCCGGCGGTGCTGCGGGTGGCGCGGATCAAGCCCTGAGGCTCACGCCGGGCGCAGGGCCAACGGCACCAGGCGATCGGACGAGTCCAGCTCGGTGCCCCCATCGAGCTCGATGGCGACCTGGGTGCACACCGCGCGGCACAACAAGGCCACACGCTCGCTCTGCAGGCGGTAATAAATCTGGGTGCCCTCGCGCCGCTTGGCCAAGACGCCGCTGCGGTACAGCGTTGCCAGGTGCTGCGACATGTTGGGCTGGGTGGTGTCGATCAGGGCCAGCAGTTCGCTGACGTTCTTCTCCTGCTGGCAGACGGCGCTGATGATCTTCAGCCGCACCGGCGTCGCCAGCACGGCGAACAGTTCGGCGGCGGATTCGAACACCCGGTCTTGGCTGCTCAGGTCGTCCACGGTGGCGGCTCCAGTCGCTTGCGTCATTCGTGCACCAGTTTATTCGCATCCAGCGATGGAGATTCGCGACGCGAGCACGGCGCATGCGTCATTTGCCGCCCTCCTGCTCCATCAGCAAGTAGGTGTTGTAGGCGTTCATGCGGTTCGCCGCGCGGAACAGCGGCAGCAGCTCGTAACGTGACCAGTCGGCCTGGGCATAGGCCGCCTCGAAGGGCTCCTGGTTGCGCGCCGCCTCGCCCATGGTCGCGCGCAGATGCGCCAGGTAGTCGCGCGTCAGCGCCAGGTCGGCCAGCGGGTCGGTGGACACCGGCCCGTGGCCGGGGATCACGACCCGGGGGTGGAACTCGATCAAGCGGTCGAGCGACGCGATCCAGAGGCGGCTGTCGGCCTGGCCGACGAAGGGGATGCGGCCGCGGAAGAACAGGTCGCCCGAGAACAATACACCGCGTTGGGGCAGCCAGATCACCACATCCTCCGGCGTGTGGGCCGGGCCGACGCGGCGGATCAGCACCTCCTCGCCGCCGAGTTGGAGCCGGGTGTCGCCCTCGGCCAACCAGCGGTCGGCCGGAACCAGGCGCGTCTGGCCGTCGATCCAGGGGGCCAGATCCTGCCGGCTGGCCTCCAGGCGCCGCAGCGCGGTGTCGGAGTTCAGGTAGTCACGGCCGGCCTGGTGCGCCAGGATGGTGGCGCCCGCCGCCTTGAAGACCTGCAGGCCGTAGATGTGGTCGGCGTGGTAGTGGGTGACGACGACGAACTTGACCGGCTGCGGTGTGACGCGCCGTATCTCGGCCAGCAACTCGGTGGCCAGCGCCGGCGAGCCCAGCGCATCGACGACCAGGACGCCCTCGTCGGTGACCACGAAGCCCGCGTTGGAGATGAAGTTGCGGTTGGCCGGCGAGCCCAGCGCCGCCTGGCCCTGGACGACCCAGGCGCGCTCGGCCACCTGGACGGCGCGTACCGCCGGCGCTGCGGGAGCGGCCTCATTCGCAGCGGGCTGCGCGAACACGCTGAACGGGCACAGCAGGAGTGCCATCGACACGACCCCCACGGCCCGGCGTAGCGCAGTCATGGCGTCCAGAGGCATGCAGCAGGCGATGCCCGCGCCAGACTCAAGGCCGGATGTAGGCGTAGCCCATGGTCTGCAGCTTGGTGAGCCGGACCACGCCCGACGGCGTGAAGTCCGCCTCCTGGATGAACTGTTCTTTCTTCAGGTTGCGGTTCTTCAGCGTGATCTCGCACACCTCGAAGGTGACGCCACGGCTCTTCAACGCGGAGACCGGACCGGCATAGGCGCTGCCGTTCTTGTCCTTGGCGCCTTCCATCAAGAAGTCGAT
>JANPHI010000326.1:0-4552 GCA_031424355.1 Betaproteobacteria bacterium | reverse complement strand
GGCTCATCGAGTACGGCGATGCTGACGTGATGATCGCCGGCGGTTCTGAAAGCACCGTCTCGCCGCTGGGCGTGGGCGGTTTCGCGGCGGCGCGGGCGCTGTCCACCCGCAACGACGACCCCAAGACGGCCTCGCGCCCCTGGGACCGCGACCGCGACGGCTTCGTGCTGGGCGAGGGCGCGGGCGTGGTGGTGCTGGAAGAGTACGAACACGCCAAGAAGCGCGGCGCAAAAATCTACGCCGAACTGGCCGGCTTCGGCATGGGTGCCGACGCCCACCACATGACGGCGCCCAACGTGGACGGCCCCAAGCGCAGCATGAAGGCCGCGCTGCGCAATGCCGGTGTCAATGCGTCCGAGGTGCAGTACCTCAACGCGCACGGCACCAGCACGCCGCTGGGCGACGCCAACGAGACCAACGCCATCAAGCTGGCTTTCGGTGACCACGCCAAGCAACTGGTGGTGAATTCGACCAAGTCGATGACCGGCCATTTGCTGGGCGGTGCCGGCGGCATCGAGTCGGTGTTCACGATCTTGGCGCTGCACCACCAAGTGTCGCCGCCGACCATCAACATCTTCAACCAGGACCCGGATTGCGACCTGGACTACTGCGCCAACGAAGCGCGGCAGATGAAGATCGAACTGGCCGTGAAGAACAACTTCGGCTTCGGCGGCACCAACGGCACGCTGGTTTTCCGGCGCGCCTGACGCGGCATGCGTGCCGCGCCGCCCGTCAGCCTGCGCTGCTCGGGCGGTGGGCTCTGGCGCGGCGTGCAAACCGGGCTGCCGACGCTGGCGGCCGCAGCTTGTGGCGTCTGGGCTTTGCAGTGGCTGCAGCAGCCGCCCGGCTGGGCTGCGATGTTGGTCCTGGCAGTGGCGGGTCTGTCGTGGCGGCTGGCTGCACCGACGCCGGTTGAACTGGTCTGGGACGGCCAACGCTGGACGGTCGATGGCTTGCCCGGCCAACTGGACGTGATGCTCGATGTCGGCAGTGCCCTGCTGCTGCGCCTGCGGTTGGTGGCCGGTGGCCGGCCGCGCTGGGTGGCCGTGACCGCAGCGGAGGCGGGTGTGGCGATGCACGGCCTGCGCTTGGCCGCCTACCACCGCCCGCCCGAGCCACCCGAGCCGCCTGCGCTGGATGCCCCTGCCGGGCCGGCCGGCCGCTGAATGTCCGACCCCGATGCCGACGCCCCGCTGGTCGCGCGTGCCCAGCAAGGCGATGTCCGCGCCTTCGAAATGCTGGTGGTCAAGTACCAGCGCCGTGTTGAAAGGCTGATCGGCCGCATGGTGCGCGACAGCGATCTGGTCCAGGACATCGCCCAGGAAAGCTTCATCCGCGCCTACCGCGCGCTGCCGCAGTTCCGTGGCGAGGCGGCTTTCTACACCTGGCTGTACCGCATCGCCGTCAACACGGCAAAGAAAGCGCTGCTTGACATGAAGCGCGACCCGCTGCTGTTCGACTCGGCACGCAGCGCGGGGGACGACGAGGATGAAACTTCTCGCAATGAGAGTGAACTAAGTGACGGCGAAACACCCGAAGCCTTGTTGGCCAGCAAAGAGATCGCTGCCGCCGTGAACGCCGCGATTGAAGCGCTGACCGAAGACCTGCGGCAGGCCATCACCCTGCGCGAGATCGAAGGCCTGAGTTATGAAGAGATTGCCGAAGCCATGAACTGCCCCATCGGTACCGTGCGGTCGCGCATCTTCCGGGCCCGCGACGCCATCGCCACCCGCCTGAAGCCTTTGCTCGACACCCGTGACGGCGAGCGCTGGTAGCGTGGCCCGTTGCCCCGCGCCTTCCGCTGACCGCACCCGAATCAACCGCCTGACCTGCAAGACCCCATCCATGCACGCCGAATCCGACAAGCGCCTTGACCCCGCCCTCACCGATGACGAGCAGGCCCGCCTGTGGCTGTCGGCCTGCGCCGATGGCGACGCGCAGGCGACCGACCCCGCCTGCCGCGTTTGGCGTGACGGTGCCAGCGCGCGGCAGACCTGGCACCGCTACCACCTGATCGGTGACGTCATGCGGTCCGACGAACTGGCCACCGCACCCGCCCGCGACGCCGCTTTCCTGGCCGGCCTGCGTGAGCGCCTGGCGGCTGAGCCGGTGGTGCTGGCACCCGGCGCGCTGCGCGTGCCCGGTGTGAAGGCCGCCCAGCGCCCCGCGTGGCGCCTGCCGGCGGCCGTGGCTGCCAGCTTTCTGCTGGTGGCGGCGGCGTTCACGGTGGCGCGTCTGGGCCCGGTCTCGGTGGGTGGCGAATTTGCGGCGGGCCGCGGCGCGGCGGTCGTGCTGGCTGAGGCCGGCACCCGGCCCGCTGGCGATGGCACGGCGCTGATCACCGACCCGCGCCTGGACGAGTTCCTGCGCGCCCACCAGGCCATGGGCGGCGGCATGCTGGCGGCTGCACCGGGTGGCAGTTTGCGGCGGGTTGAGGGCATCGTTCCAGCCGTCGCCCGCCGTTGATGCGCGGGCTGCGTTCGCGTTGGCGCCTGCTGGGCGCTGCGGTCCTGGCGTGGGCCGCGTGGCCCGCCTTGACGCACGCTGCACCCGATGCCGCCGCCAGCGGCGCCGCGCTGGACGCCCGCGGCTGGATCCAGCGCATCCACTCGGCGGCCAACACCGGCAACTACCAGGGCACCCTGGTCTTCAGCGCCGGCGGCACGCTGTCCAGTTCACGCGTCGGTCACTACACCGTCGGGGACCAGGTCTACGAACAACTGGACGCACTGGACGGCCGCGAGCAGCGCATCCTGCGACACAACGATGCGGTGCAGACGCTGTGGCCCAAGACCCGTACGGCGGTGGTCGAAAAGCGCGAGACGCTGCCCGGCTGGTCCACCACGCCGCAGGCCGTCGAGCCGCAAGCGCTGGAGCACTACGACATGCGGCGCGAGGCTGACAGCCGCGTGGCCGGCCGCGATGCGGCAGTCTTCCTGCTGGAACCGCGTGACGGTCTGCGCTACGCCCAGCGTTTCTGGGTCGATCTGGCTACCGGCTTGATGCTGCGGGCCGATCTGTTGGGGCCGCCCGCCCCGGGTTCTGCTGCCAGCGCCGCTGCGGCGCGCGCGGTGCTGGAATCGACCGCCTTTTCCGAGGTGGCCATCGGCATCAAGCCGCA
Organism: Betaproteobacteria bacterium; assembly: GCA_031424355.1. Lineage (GTDB taxonomy): Bacteria > Pseudomonadota > Gammaproteobacteria > Burkholderiales > Burkholderiaceae_C > Rubrivivax. The sequence continues at coordinate 1,431 of JANPHI010000326.1, read as the reverse complement.
GCCCGAACTGGTGACGCAGGCCATGCAGAACCTGGGCAAGCAGGCCGGCTGGCGCGTCGTCAAGCCCCAGCAGCAGCGCAGCAGCCTGGATGCCGAAGGCTGGGCACTGGCCAACTCGGTGGCGGGCTTCAAACTGGCTGGCAGCGTGCGCCGCGGCATGGATGCCACCGGCGACGACGAACCGGTGCTGCAAGCCGTGTTCAGCGACGGTCTGACCCACGTGTCGCTCTTCGTTGAAAGCTACAAGCCCCAGCGCCACCGCAGCGAGATGCAGATGCAGGCCCAGCACGGCGCCACGGCCATGCTCACCCAGCGCCGCGGCGACCACTGGCTGACAGCGGTCGGCGACGTGCCGCTGCCCGCGCTCAAACTGTTCGCGGCCGCGCTGGAGCGGCGTCGCCCTTGAAGTGGGTGAAGCTGCCCTGCAGCTGCACGGCCTGGGGTGTTGCGGCCGGAATAGCCCTGCCTGACCGACGCCAGCCCTCACCGGTTCCAATCTTCGTCTAGCTCCAGGAAATCCCCCGCATGAACGCTCTTCGCCCGACTTCCATCCGCACCTGGTCCGGTCGCATGGCAGCGACCACGGCGGTCTGTCTGCTGGGCTTGACGGCACTGCCGCCGGGTTTCAGCCACGCGCAGGCGGCACCCACGCTGCAACTTCCCGACTTCACCGAACTGGTGGACCGCGTGGGGCCGTCGGTGGTCAACATACGCACCACCGAAAAGCGCGCCGTGGCCGGCGCCAGCGGCGAGGGCGACCCCAACATCGAAGAGCTGTTCCGCCGCTTCGGCATCCCCATGCCCAACCGGCCCAACCCGCGCCAGACGCCCCGCAACGACGAAGAAGCCCAGCCGCGCGGCGTCGGGTCGGGCTTCATCCTCAGCGCCGACGGCTACATCATGACGAACGCCCACGTCGTCGATGGCGCCGAGGAAGTCATCGTGCGTTTGACCGACAAGCGCGAGTTCAAGGCCCGCATCGTCGGCGCCGACAAGCGCAGCGACGTGGCGGTGGTGAAGGTCGAAGCAGCGGGATTGCCGTTCGTGAAGATCGGCGACGTGAACCGGCTGAAGGTGGGCGAATGGGTGATGGCCATCGGTTCGCCTTTCGACCTGGACAACACCGTCACCGCCGGCATCGTCAGCGCCAAGCAGCGCGACACCGGTGACAGCTTTCTGCCGCTGATCCAGACCGACGTGGCCATCAACCCGGGCAATTCCGGCGGCCCGCTGATCAACCTGCGCGGCGAGGTGGTGGGCATCAACTCGCAGATCTACAGCCGTTCGGGCGGCTACATGGGCATCAGCTTCGCCATCCCCATCGACGAGGCCACGCGCGTGGCCGAGCAGTTGCGCACCAACGGGCGCGTCATCCGCGGGCGCATCGGCGTGGGCATCACCCAGGTCAGCAAGGACGTGGCCGAGTCGATC
>JANPHI010000325.1:0-1795 GCA_031424355.1 Betaproteobacteria bacterium | reverse complement strand
GGGTTCAGCACGTATTCGCCGTTGATGTAGCCGACGCGGGCTGCGCCCACGGGGCCGTTGAACGGCAGGCCGCTGATGGCCATGGCGGCGCTGGAACCGATCAGCGCGGCGATGTCGGCCTGCACTTCGGAATTCAGGCTGAGCACGTGCACGACAACCTGCACTTCATTGAAGAAGCCTTCGGGGAACAGCGGGCGCAGCGGACGGTCGATCAGGCGGCTGGTCAGCGTTTCCAGTTCGCTGGGGCGGCCTTCGCGCTTGAAGAAGCTGCCGGGGATCTTGCCGGCGGCATAGGTCTTCTCGATGTAGTCGACGGTCAGCGGGAAAAAGTCCTGCCCGGCCTTGACTTCGTTCTTGGCGACGACGGTGGCGAGCACCACGGTGCCTTCCATGCTGACGATGACGGCGCCGGTGGACTGGCGCGCGATTTCGCCGGTTTCCAGCGTGACCGTGTGCTGGCCCCATTGGAAGGTCTTGGTGACTTTGTTGAACATGCTCATGCGATGTCTTCCTCTTTGTGAGTGGGCAGCGCAATGCCATTCCACCGAGCACCCTGCGCGGGAGACCGGTGGAATGACACAGCCAATGCGGCCCGTTGTTGGAACATTCGATGCGAGGGCGCCACCACGCGGCAGCGACCCCGTCTTTCGAACTTACTTGCGCAGGCCGAGTTTGGCGATCAGCGCGGTGTAGCGCTCGGCGTCGCGGTCCTTCAGGTAGGACAGCAGGCGCTTGCGCGCATTGACCATCTTCAGCAGGCCGCGGCGGCCGTGGTGGTCTTTCAGGTGCAACTTGAAGTGCGGGGTCAGTTCGTTGATGCGCGTGGTGAGCAGGGCAACTTGAACTTCAGGGCTGCCGGTGTCGGCAGGACCGCGGGCGTGGGTCTTGACGACTTCAGCGACGGTGGCAAGGGTCAGGGGCATGTGTTTTCCAGTGGGATCGTGGAAAACCGCCAGCGGACGCCCCCGTTGTGATGGGAGTTGGTCGTCCTGTCTGAAGGTTTCCGGGGCTACTTGCAGACGCCAGTGAAACCGACCGGCGCCGTGCTTGGTTTCCTTCGCAGCCAGCAAGCCAGGTTGGCCAACTGAACGCAAGGAACCCAAAATTATAGCCGCAAGGCGCCGCGCAGCCGGTTCAGGCCGTCCAGCAGCCGTGCCGGGTCGCGCGAAGCGAAGCACCAGCGCAGCCAGCCCTCGCCTTCAGCGCCGAAAGCGCCGCCGGGCGCCAGGCCCAGGCCGTGCTCGGCCACCAGGCGCTGGGCGCAGGCCAGGGAATCGTCTTCACCGGCGATGCGGAACCAGGCGTACAGCCCCGCCACCGGCTTGGCCACCTGCACGCCGGGCAGCACCAGCAGGCCGTCCAGCAGCGTGTCGCGGCAAACCTGCAAGCGCGCCACCAGATCGGGCACGAAAGCGTCGGCCATGGCCAGCGCGGCCAAGCCGCCGCGCTGCACGAAAACCGGCGCGCAGGAGCTGTTGAATTCCAACACCTTGCCGGCGGCGTCCATCTGGTCGCGCGGCAACACCAACCAGCCCAGGCGCCAGCCGGTCATCAAAAAGCTCTTGCTGAAGCTGCCGACGACGATGAGCCTGTCGTCGGGCGTGCTGATGTCCAGGAAGCTGGGCGCGGCCTGGCCGTCGGCTGCGCCTTCAAAGTAGATCCGCTCGTAGACCTCGTCGGCCACGATCCAGGTGCCGGTGCGGCGGCAGTGGTCCAGCAAGGTTTGCTGCTCGGCGCGGGTCAGCGTCCAGCCGGTCGGGTTGTTGGGCGAATTGACCAGCAGCAGGCGGGTGGC
>JANPHI010000324.1:0-6932 GCA_031424355.1 Betaproteobacteria bacterium | reverse complement strand
CGGTAGCCCGAGGCGGCTTTCAGGTTCAACACCAGGCGCGAACGGTCGCCGGCCTGTGCCACGCTGACCGAGCGCAGATTGCCCTGGTTGATCTCGACGGTGCTGCGGCCCAGGCCGTTGGTGACGCCGGGCAGGTCGATGGCGATGCGCGCCGGGGCTTGCACCGCGAAGCCATTGGGCACGGCCGTCAGGGCTTCGGCCAGTTCCACGCGCACGACCTCGGTACCCGACTGCTGGCTGCTGGTGATGGACTGGATCGCGTTCTGCGCCCAGGCGGCCGCGGGCAGCCACAGGGCGCTGGCGGCGGTCATTGCAGCCATCGTGGCTCGCCAAGGGAACATGGTGCGGGTCTCCTGATTCGTATTCATCGTGCCTTCTCCACCAACTGCAGCACGGCCGGCCGCTCTATCCATTCGCCTGCCGCGTCTTGCACGATCTCACGCAGCGCGATCTCGGTTTCGGCGATCTTCGTGATGCGGCCGTAGTTCTGGCCGAGGTAGTCGCCCGGCTTGACCTGGTACAGCAGGTTGTCAACGCGCAGCAGGGCGAAAGGCTGGCCCTGTTTGTTGACGCTGCCGACCATGCTCATGCTGTCCAGCGGGTAGGCTTCCAGCGGTTCCTTGCGGCGGTTCAGTTCGGCGGCCAACAGGGAATTCGGCTGCCGGGCTTCTTGCTTGAGCGCCACCGTCAGTTTCTGCGTGCTGAAGGGTTCGACGGCCTGCGCGGTGTTGTAGGGCTGGGGGTCGAATTTCTTCGGCGGCTGCAGGGGCGTGATGTTGGGTTTGACCTCGCGGCGCTGCTGCTCCATCCAGCCGCGCAATTCGTCTTCGTCGGCGCTGCAGGCGCCCAGCAGGGCGGCCACCAGCAGGGCCGGCATCAACCCCAGGCCCCAGGCGCGATCAGCGGTTTGCGGGTGCACGCGCTTCATTTGCTGTCGCCCCCGCCTGCGGGTTTCGCACCCGGCGCCGGTTTGCGCTGTGCGGCAATCTCGCTGGCATCCAGGTAGCGGTAGGTGCGCGCCGTGGCTTCCATCGACAGCGCGCCGCCCGCGTCCTTGCTGTTCACCGGCGTGATGGCCAGGTTCTGCAGCGTGACGATGCGCGACAGGTTGGCCACGTCGGCCGCGAAGGCGCCGATGTCGTGGTACCGGCCGCTGACGCGCACGGCGATCGGCAGTTCGGCGTAGTAGTCCTTGATCTGCACCTGGCCCGGGCGGAACAGTTCGAACTGCAGGCCACGGCCCAGGCCCGCCTGGTTGATGTCGGACAGCAGCACGTCCATTTCGGCGCGGCCGGGCAGCTGCTTTTCCAGCTGGGTGACGTATTCCTGAACCTGCAGCTTCTGCTTGCGCAACTCGTTCAGGTTGACGGCCTGCGCCAACCGGTTGCGGTAGTCGGCCTTGAGTTTGGGCTCTTGCTGGCGGGCGGCTTCCAGTTCGTCGGTGGCTGCCGAGATGAACAGGAACCAGCCGGCCACGACCATGGCCGCAGCGGCCAGTATCCAGACCGCCACCTTGGGCAAGGCCGGCCACTGCCCGGGTTCGTTGGGGTTGAGGTTGCGGAACTGCGATGCCGCGTGCTCGACAAAGCTGCTCACGTCGAAATTGACGGTGGTGTTCTTGGCCATGGCGCGCTTCAGCTGGCTTTCGCGGGCAAGGGCTGCGGCGGGGTGCCCGCAGCGGACGCCGCCGTTGGCGCGGCGACGGCCGCCGTGGCTCCCTGTTGCCGCTTCAGCGTGACCCGCATCGAGAAGTCGAACAGCCGACGCTGTTCACGCGTGGCGGTGGTCACGGCCACGGCCTTGATCTCGACCAGCTCGGGCTTTTCCAGCCAGGGCGAGTTGTAGAGGGTGTTGCGGATGAATTCCGACACGCGTTCGTTGGTCTGCGCCGTGCCATTGATGGCCACCACCTGCCCGGTCTGGCGGATGGTCGTCAGGTAGACGCCCTCGGGCGTCTGGCGCACCAGTTCGTTCAGCAGGTGCACGGGCACGTTGCGGTCGGTCTGCAGGTCTTCGACGGCCTTCTGGCGCGCCTTCAGCGCGTCGATCTCGGCGCGCAGCATCGCGATGTCCTTGATCTGCAGATCGAGCTTGGTGATCTCGCCCTTGAGGAAGGCATTGCGCGACTCTTGCGCCGACGTCATCTGCCCCAGCACCGAGTACCACAGCAAGCCGATGGCCACGCCACCCGCCGCGCACAACCCCAGGCTGATGAAGAACGCGCGCTTGCGTTGGCGGCGCTTGTCCTGCCGGTGGGGCAGGAGGTTGATGAGGATCACTGGACAAACCTCCGCATCGCCAGGCCGCAGGCGGTGAGGTAGGACGGCGCTTCACGCCGCACGCGGGGTTCGCGCACGCCCGACCCCAACTGCATCTGGTCGAAGGGGTTGACCACATTCGATGCAAAGCCCGTGAGGTCGGTGACGCGGTCTTTCAGGCCGGGCAGCGTGGCCGTGCCACCGGCCAGCATCACGTAATGCACCTTGTGGTGCGGCGTGCTGGTGAAAAAGTATTGCAAGGCGCGACCGATTTCCTGCGACAGGCTGTCGACGAAGGGCGCCAGTATCGCCGTGTTGTAGTCCTCGGGCAGGTCGCCGCTGAGCTTCTTGGCTTCGGCTTCCTCGAAGGAAAAACCGTATTGCCGCGAGATGAGTTGGGTGAGCTGCGAACCGCCGAAGGCCTGGTCGCGGTCGTAGAGCATCTCGTCGTCGCGCAGCACCTTCAGGCTGGTGGTGTCGGCGCCGATTTCGAAGAGCGCGACCAGTGCATCGCGCCCTTCGCCGGGCAGCGCAGAAACCACACGGCTCATGGCCAGGCGCGAGGCGTGCGACTCGATGTCCAGCACGACGGGTTTCAAGCCGGCCGCTTCGGCCAGGCCCTGGCGGTCTTGCACGCGGTCTTTGCGGGATGCGGCGATCAGCACTTCGACGTCACCGATGGACGTGGGGCTGGGGCCGACGACGCAGAAATCGAGGCTCACTTCGTCGAGCGAAAACGGGATGTACTGGTTGGCCTCGGACTCGACCTGCAGTTCCATTTCTTCTTCACGCAGGCCGGCCGGCAGCATGATCTTCTTGGTGATCACGGCCGACTGCGGCATGGCCATCACGACCTGCTTGGTCTTGGTGCCGCTCTTGCTGACCACGCGGCGCACCGCGTCGGCGACCTCGTCGAATTTCTCGATCTGACCGTCGGTGATCCAGCCCTTTTCAAAGGGCTCGCTGGCGAAGCGTTCCAGCACGTACTCGCCGGTCGAGGTCTGGTTCAACTCCACCAACTTGACGCTGGATGAACTGATATCCAGCCCGATCATGGGCGGCGACTTGCGGCCTAGCAATGAGTCCAGGAAACCCAAATTACACACTCCCCAGCCACGCGGCCATGAAACGACGAGATCCCGAAATGAACCCTGGTCGAGAACGCCAACGGCCCCAGGCTTGTTAAGAAGTTACTTCAATGCTAGCAGTAAAGCCCTTGAGATCGAAAGATAAAAGCGCCGCAAGCACCCCCCAGCCGTTGCCTATGGGGGACGCCCGCCGGGCAGATGAAACAAGCCGCAAGGGCGGTCGTTGCGAACGGAAAGCGGGCCGGCCTCGGACGGCTGCAAGGCCTTCCTATAATTCACGCACCCGACGTCCGGGCTGTCCATGACCCCACCCGAGTCCACGTCCGAACCCCGCCCCTCGCCGAACAAATCCGCCGCCCCGACCGCATCGACGCCGGCCGGGTTGCGCGGTCTGGGCCGGGTTGCTGCGTGGGGCGCAGGCCTGCTGGCGGCGGGGTTCGCGGCCTTGCTCTGCGTCATCGGCCTGGCGCTGGCGGTGGCCTACCCCAATCTGCCCGACATCAACAGCCTGACCGACTACCGGCCCAAGCTGCCGCTGCGCGTCTACGCCGCCGACGGCGTCTTGCTTGGCGAATTCGGCGAAGAGCGGCGCAGCTTCGTGGCCATTGCGCAGATCCCGCAGGTGATGAAGGACGCGGTGCTGGCCGCCGAAGATGCGCGCTTCTACCAGCACGGCGGCGTGGACTACAAAGGCGTGCTTCGTGCGGCGCTCGAGAACCTGCGCGACGCGCGCAGCCAGGGCGCCAGCACCATCACCATGCAGGTGGCGCGCAACTTCTACCTGCCCACCGAGAAGACCTTCACGCGCAAGATCTACGAAATCCTGCTGGCGCTGAAGATCGAGAGCGTGCTCAGCAAGAACCAGATTCTGGAGGTCTACATGAACCAGATCTACCTGGGTCAGCGGGCCAACGGTTTCGCAGCGGCTTCGGAAATCTACTTCGGCAAGAAGCTGGGCGAGGTGACGGTGGCCGAGGCCGCGATGCTGGCCGGCCTGCCCAAGGCGCCGTCGGCCTACAACCCCATCGCCAACCCGAAGCGCGCAACGCTGCGGCAGCGCTACATCGTCAACCGCATGTTCGAGACTGGCTTCATCACCGAAGCCCAGCAAGAAGCCGCACTGGCCCAGCCGCTGGTCTATCGCAGCCCGCAAGACAACCAGACCCACGCCGAGTTCGTGACCGAGACCGCCCGGCAACTGGTGTTTTCGCGCTACGGCGAAGAGGCTTACACGCGCGGCCTGAATGTCTACCTGACGGTGAAGTCCGACGATCAGCAAGCGGCCTACCGGGCGCTGCGCAAGGGTCTGATGGATTACGAGCTGCGCCAGGTCTACCGCGGCCCCGAGGCCTATGTCGACCTGCCCAACGACCCGTCTCAGCTGGACACCCGCGTGTCCGAAGCGCTTTCCGACCACCCGGACAACGACGAGCTGCTGGCCGCCGTGGTGCTGGAATCCGGTCCGCGCAAGGTGACGGCGATGCTGCAGACCGGCGACACCATCACCGTCACCGGCGACGGCCTGCGGCCCGTGGCTTCAGGCTTGTCCGACAAGGCCGGGCCCAAGACCCAGGTGCGGCGGGGCGCGGTGGTGCGGGCTTACCGCAACGCGGCCAACGCCAAGGGTGAATGGATGCTGACGCAGCTGCCCGAGGTCGAAGGGGCGCTGGTCGCGATGGACCCGCGCACGGGCGCGCTGCGTGCGCTGGTCGGTGGTTTCGACTTCGGCAAGAACAAGTTCAACCACGTCACCCAGGCCTGGCGCCAGCCGGGATCGAGCTTCAAGCCGTTCATCTATTCGGCGGCGCTGGAAAAGGGCTTCACGGCAGCCACCGTGGTCAACGACGCGCCCTTGTTCTTCGACGCCGGCACCACCGGCAGTCAGCCCTGGGAGCCGAAGAATTACGACGGCAAGTTCGACGGGCCGATGCCGCTGCAAACGGCGCTGGCCAAGTCCAAGAACATGGTCTCCATCCGCGTGCTGCGCGCCACCGGTGTCGGTTTCGCGCAGGACTGGATCCAGCACTTCGGCTTCGAGGCCGACAAGCATCCGGCCTACCTGACGATGGCTTTGGGCGCGGGCTCGGTCACCCCGATGCAGATGGTCACGGCCTACAGCGTCTTCGCCAACGGCGGCTACAAATTGCCGCCGGTGCTGATCGAGCGCGTCACCGACCAGAAGGGCAAGGTGCTGCTGCAAGCCAAGCTACCGGTGCTGGACGAATCCCTGCGCACGCTGCCCGCGCGCAACGCCTTCGTGATGAGCACGCTGCTGCAGGAGGTGGCCCGTTCGGGCACCGCAGCCAAGGCGCAGGCCCAGCTGAAGCGGCCGGACATCTACGGCAAGACCGGCACGACCAACGATTCGATGGACGCCTGGTTCGCCGGCTACCAACCGACACTGGCGGCCGTGGTCTGGATCGGCTACGACAACCCGCGCAAGCTGGGCGACCGCGAAACGGGTGGTGGTTTGTCGCTGCCGATCTGGATCGAGCTGATGCAGCACGCCTTGAAGGGGGTGCCGGTGCAGCCGCTGCAGCCGCCCGAAGGCGTGATCCTGGCCAATGGCTACTGGATGTTCGACCAGTTCGCCGGGGGTGGCGGCATCGCCAGCGTCGGCCTGGAAGACAAGTTGCCCGACCCGGTCAGCACCGAAGAACGCAGCGGCATCCTCGACCTGTTCAAGCGTTGAGTCAGAAACTCAGCGGGGTCTTGCCTTGTGCGCTGGCGTGGCGCGACAGCGACTCGATGAATTCGCTGCCGTCGCGCGTGTCCAGCCAGCGGCCTTCAACCCAGCGGTAGTGGAAGCCGCCCGCCTTGGCCGCCAGCCACACCTCGTGCAGTGGCGGCTGGGTGTTGACGATGATCTTGCTGCCGTCGGGAAAGGCCAGTTCGAGCAAACCGCCGGTGCGGTGGGTATCGATGTCGATGACGTCGTCCTGCAGCCAACGGTCGGCCGCGCTCTCGATGCGGGCCAGCAGGGCGCTGGTTTCGTGCTGGTACTGAACGTCGCTCAGGACCGTGGGCGCTGGGGCCGTACTCATAGAATCCGCCGATGCAAGTTGCTTCTCAAAACAGTTTAGTCCGCCACCCGCTGACCCCCTGGGCAACGGGGCTGGTGGTAGCGGCCGCCGCGCTGCAGGCCGGGTGCGGCCAGAAGGGTCCGCTGCGGCTGCCCCCGGCGGCAGCGCCTGCCTCGGTCGCCGCCGTGCCGCCTTCCTCGACCCCTGCCACTGCCGCCTCGGCGCCCGCACCATGAGTGCCGTTACCGCGCTGCCCGGCGCGCCTTTCCTGGCCCGAGAAGCCGGCCATCTGCTGCTCGAAGGCCATGCGCTGACCGGGCTGGCGCAGCGCTTCGGTACGCCGCTGTTCGTCTATTCACGCAGTGCCATGCGCACGGCGCTGGCCGCTTACCAGGACGCCTTGCGCGGCCGGCCGCACCTGGTCTGCTACGCGATGAAGGCCAACTCCAGCCTGGCCGTGCTGCAGACCTTCGCACAGGCTGGCTGCGGTTTCGACATCGTCTCGGGTGGCGAATTGGCGCGCGTGCTGGCGGCCGGCGGCGATGCCCGCAAGGTCGTGTTTT
>JANPHI010000323.1:0-1981 GCA_031424355.1 Betaproteobacteria bacterium | reverse complement strand
GCGGTGCGCATGCAGAAGCTGCTGGACGTCATCGAAGACCTCGACGACGTGCAGGACGTGCACCACAACGCGCTCATCTCCGAATGAAAGTTCTCGTGATCGGCAGCGGCGGCCGCGAGCACGCCCTGGCCTGGAAGCTGGCGCAAGGCGAACGCGTGCAGACCGTGTTCGTGGCGCCCGGCAACGGCGGCACGGCGGCCGACCCCGCGCTGAAGAACGTGCCGCTGACCGACCTGCACGCGCTGGCCGATTTCGCCATCGCCGAGAAAGTGGCGCTCACCGTCGTCGGCCCGGAAGCACCGCTGGCGGCCGGCATCGTGGACCTGTTCCGCGCCCGCGGCCTGCGCATATTCGGGCCCACGCAGGGCGCCGCGCAGCTGGAAAGTTCCAAGGCCTACGCCAAGGCCTTCATGCAGCGCCACGGCATCCCCACCGCGCTCTACGGCAGCTACACCGACGCGGCTGCGGCCCACGCCCACGTGGCCAAGCACGGCGCGCCCATCGTCATCAAGGCCGACGGCCTGGCCGCCGGCAAGGGCGTGGTGGTGGCGATGACGGCCGAAGAAGCGCATGCCGCCATCGACGACATGTTGGGCAGCAACGCCCTCGGTGTGCAGCACAACGCCGAAGGCGCGCGCGTCGTCATCGAGGAATTCATGGCCGGCGAAGAGGCCAGCTTCATCGTGCTGAGCGACGGCAAGAACGTCTGCACGCTGGCCACCAGCCAGGACCACAAGCGCGTGGGTGAAGGCGACACCGGCCCCAACACCGGCGGCATGGGCGCCTATTCGCCGGCGCCGGTGGTCACGCCGAATGTGCACGCCAAGGCGATGCAGGAAATCATCCTGCCGACCATCGCCGGCATGGCGAAGGACGGCGTGCCTTTCACCGGCTTCCTGTATGCCGGGCTGATGATCGACGCCCACGGCCAGCCGCGCACGGTGGAATTCAACGCCCGCCTGGGCGACCCCGAGGCCGAGGTCATCCTGATGCGCCTGAAGAGCGACCTCTTCGAGCTGCTGATGCACGCCACCAGCGGCACGCTGGACCAGGTGGAACTGGAATGGGACCGTCGCGTCGCCTTGGGCGTGGTGATGGCCGCCCACGGCTACCCGGCGGCGCCGCGCAAGGGTGACGCCATCACTGCGCTGCCGGCCAATGCGCCCGACCTGCATGTTTTCCACGCCGGCACGTCATCAACCGACAGCGCCTTGCACGCCACCGGGGGCCGTGTGCTGTGCGTCACCGCGCTGGCCGACTCGGTGCGGCTGGCGCAACAACGTGCGCTGGAAGCCGTGCGGCAGGTGAAGTTCGACGGCGCCATCTGGCGCAACGACATCGGCCACCGCGCGATAAAAGGCCCCCAAGCTCACTAGCGTTCGCTACCCCCCGAGGGGGCCGTCCGCCGCCGGCCCGGCAAAGCCGGTTCCGGGGCGGGAAGCTTGGTCTAATACCCTCAAAACCTGAGTTCACCGTCATGATCGACACCGTTGCTGTTCGCAACTACCTGCTCGGCCTGCAAGGCCGCATCGTCGGCGCCGTGCAGGCCGAAGACGGCCTGCCGTTCCGCAGCGACGGCTGGACGCGCCCGGCCGGCGGCAAGCTGGAAGGCGATGGCCTGTCGCAACTGCTGGAAGAAGGCCACTTCCTGGAACGTGGGGGCTGCAACTTCAGCCACGTGAAGGGCGCTGCACTGCCGCCCAGCGCCACCCAGCACCGCAGCGAACTGGCCGGCGCGCCTTTTGAAGCGCTGGGCGTTTCGCTGGTCATGCACCCGCGCAACCCTTACGTGCCGACGGTGCACATGAACGTGCGCCTGCTGGCCGCCTTCCCCGAAGGTCGCGAAGCCGTGGTCTGGTTCGGCGGCGGCATGGACCTGACGCCCTACTACGGCTTCGATGAAGACGCCGTGCACTTCCACCAGACCTGCGCCGACGCGCTGGCCCCTTTCGGCGCCGACAAGTACCCGCGCTTCAAGCAA
>JANPHI010000322.1:0-17927 GCA_031424355.1 Betaproteobacteria bacterium | reverse complement strand
CAGCAGTTGCGAAACCGGGTGCTCGCGGAAGTCGTGCGAGACCAGGCCCAGGCGGATGCGGTGGCTGCCCTTGCGGCTGGCCGGGGCCACCGCCGGCAGCGCCTGCACACCGCGCGTGCTGGCCAGCGCTTCCCCACGGGCTGCCACCAGTTGCAGCGCCGGCGGCACCGGCAGCGACAACAGGCTGAAGCTGGCCGCCACGCAGGGCCGGTCGGCGGGCTGCGCTCGCAGCTGTGCGCACAGGGTGGCCACGTCGGCGTCCAGCTCGGTCCAGTCCAGCAGGTGGCGCTTTTCGAAGGACAGGTGCGACAGCGCTTCCAGGTTGCCCGGCTCCAGCGCCAGCACCGTCTTCATGCATTCCACGGCTTCGCGCTTCAAACCCTGGTCGCGGCAGGCGTCGGCCAGCAATGCGTGGCCGCGCACCAGCGCGGGTTCCAGCGCCAGCGCGCGCAGCAGCACGGCGGCGGCTTCAGCCGGGCGGCCCAGCGCCAGCAGCGCCGAGCCGTGCTGCAGCAGGGCGTCGGTTTCGCTGTGGCCCGCCGCTTCCAGCGCGGTGAAGGCGGCAACGGCGTCGGCATAGCGGTGCAATTGCAAGGAAGCGTCACCCAGCAGGCGCAGGGCCAGCGGGTCGCGCGCTTGCAAGGCCAGACAGCGCTGCGCCGATTCGACGGCCTGCGGCAGGTCACCCGCGCGGCGCTGCGCGTTGGCCAGGTTCACCCAATACAGACTGTCTTGCGGCGCCGCCCGCGTGGCCCGGCTGAAAGCCTGTGCCGCCAGCGGCCAGCGGGCCTGACGGGCCAGCGCCATGCCGCGTTTCCAGTCGCGTTGCGCAGAGGGGCTGCTGTGGGCTTGCATGCGGGGCCTTGAGGGGTTTGCGCCCGCGTGGACACGCAGGACCGGTCATCGATGATGGCCGGGGCGCCCCCGTTGAAGGGCTGGAATTGGCCGGTCGTCCGCCCTCTATTTCGAATACAGCCCGCAGCGACTTGCAGCGAAAGGCTAAAGGTTTGCGGGGCGGGGACGAAAACGGCTTCAACGTGCACACGAAAGTGGGTGCGGGGTCCGGACCACAACGGGCCGAGCGGGTGCCACCAAACCCAAAACATGGCGGCAAACGACTCGGCAGCGAGGGGCCCGGGCGAGTTCTGCGGTGTTGGGCCGAACAGCCCAAGTGCCGTGGATTTGCAGGCAGGCACCGGACGTCGGGCTGTCAAAACCGCGTTGCCTGCCAGGCATTTGCCTGTGGTCATCAACCGATCGGAGATTTTCCATGCCCCAGACCATCAACACGAACCTCAATTCACTCAACGCCCAGAAGAATCTGTCCATGAGCCAGTCTTCGTTGGCCACTTCGATGCAACGCCTGTCCTCAGGTCTGCGCGTCAACAGTGCCGCCGACGATGCCGCTGGTTTGTCGATTGCCGAACGCATGCACGCCCAAGTCAGCGGCATGACGGTGGCCAGCCGCAATGCCAACGACGCGATCTCGCTGTCGCAGACGGCGGAAGGCGCACTCGGCTCGGTGGGCAACCTCTTCCAGCGCATGCGTGAACTGGCGGTTCAATCGGCCAACTCCACCAATTCGACCTCTGACCGCGCCAGCTTGAACCAAGAGTTCGTGCAGCTGGCACAGGAAGCGACGCGAACCATGGGTGGCACGCAGTTCAACGGCCAGAGCATCCTGTCCACGACCACGGATTCGACCTTCCAGATCGGCGCCAACAACGCCTCGGACATCGACCGCATCACCGTAACCGCCTTCGCCTGGTCGAACAGCGCCGGCATCAGTGCGGTGCTGGGCACGGCCGTCATCACCGGCACCGACGCGCCGACGGTGCAGATCACCGACGCGGCCACGGCCCAGTCGGCCATCGCATCGCTGGACACGGCCATCGACGCGGTGAACACGCAGCGCGCCAACTACGGTGCGGTGCAGAACCGATTCAGCAACGTGGTGTCCAACCTGCAGTCGGCCAGCGAAAACCAGAGCGCTGCACGCAGCCGCATCATGGACGCGGACTACGCCGTGGAAACGTCCAACCTGTCGCGGGCCAACATCCTGCAGCAGGCCGGCAATGCCATGGTGGCCCAGGCCAACCAGCTGCCGCAGCAGGTGCTGTCGCTGCTGCGTTAAGCAGCGCAGAACGGCCCCGCAAGGGGCCTGCATCACCGAAAGGGCCCACCGGCAACGGCGGGCCCTTTTTTCATGGTCGCGGAGAACACGGGTTTGGTTTTGGGGGGCGAACCACCCCTTTATCCGGCGCATGCCTGACGGCGAACGGCCGTAATCTTCAACACATCGCATCGAACTGTTTCGGTGGCTGCGGTCAGCCACCAGAAGTCCGAACCGCCAGGAGAACACGCCGTGCCCCAGACGATCAACACGAACCTCGTTTCCCTCAATGCCCAGCGCAACCTGAGCATGAGCCAGTCGCAACTGGGCACTGCCATGCAGCGGCTCTCGTCGGGCATGCGCGTCAACAGCGCCAAAGACGACGCGGCCGGCCTGGCCATCGCCGAGCGCATGAACACCCAGGTCAAGGGCATGACGGTGGCCATGCGCAACGCCAACGACGGCATCTCGCTGGCGCAAGTCGGTGAAGGCGCCCTGGGCGCCGTCGGCAACCTCTTCCAGCGCATGCGGGAACTGGCGGTGCAGTCGGCCAACGGCACCAACTCCAGTTCAGACCGCATCAGCCTGAACCAGGAATTCATCCAGCTGTCGCAGGAAGCCACGCGCACCCTGGGCGGCACGCAGTTCAACGGCCAGAGCATCCTGGCCACGAACAGCGACTCGGTCTTCCAGATCGGCGCCAACAGCAGCAGCGACGTGGACCGCCTGACGGTGACGGCCTTCAACTGGTCGTCCAACACCAGCATCAACAGCGTGCTGGGTACGGCGGTCATCAGCGGCAGCGACGTGCCCACGGTGCAGATCACCGACACCCCGACCGCCCAGAGCGCCATCGCCTCCATCGACGCGGCCATCGACGCCATCAACAGCCAGCGCGCCAACTTCGGCGCGGTGCAGAACCGCTTCGAGAACGTCGTCAACAACATGCAGGTGGCGGTGGAAAACCAGTCCGCCGCGCGCAGCCGCATCATGGACGCCGACTACGCCGCCGAGACCTCGGCGCTGTCGCGGGCCAACATCCTGCAACAGGCCGGCAACGCGATGGTGGCCCAGGCCAACCAGTTGCCGCAGCAGGTGCTGTCGCTGCTGAAGGGTTGAGTTGTCGCGGCTGCCGCCACTTCGGCAGCCGTGATCAAAAAAATCCTAAAGCCTGCTGCGGGGCTGTCGATACAAGGTTCCATGGGGTAGCTCCGCGCTGCCCTTGGGGCCCTTGGTGCATGGAGGGGCCACTCACCTTTCCTCTCGAAGGAGCACACCATGGCCACATTCACTTCTCTCGGCGTCGGCAGCGGGCTGGACCTGAACACCATCGTCACCAAACTGGTGGCGCTGGAGCGTCAGCCCATCGGCCAGATGCAGTCCAAGGCCAACCAGCTGCAGACGCAGGTTTCCTCGTTCGGGCAGATCAACAGCCTGATGAGCGGCGTGCAGACCGCCGCCAATGCGCTGACCAACCCGCTGCTGTGGTCGGGCTCCACGGTCGCGTCCAGCGACCCCAGCGCGGTGTCGGTCTCCGCCAGCAACAACGTCAGCGCCGGCAACTACGCGGTCACCGTGCAGGCCCTGGCCAGCAGCCAGCAGCTGGCTTCGGCCAGCGCCTTCAGCGACAGTGGCGCGCTGCCCGGCAGCGGCACGTTGACCTTGCAGCTCGGTGCCTGGGACGCGGGCCAGGCCCACTTCAGCCCGAAGAGCGGCAGCAGCGCGGTGGACATCACCATCGCGTCCACCGACACGCTGGCCAATGTGGTCGAGAAGATCAACAGCGCCGGGGCCGGCGTGACGGCTTCGCTGGTCACCGACGCCTCGGGCGTGCGCCTGTCGCTGCGTTCCACCGCCACCGGCGAAGCCAACGGCTTTCGCATGACGGCGGCCGACAGCGACGGCAACAACAGCGACGGCCTGGGCCTGTCGGTGATGGCCTTCGACCCGCCCAACGGCGCCACGGCCATGCAGCTGATGCAGGGTTCGTCGGACGCCAAGGCCACGGTCAACGGCATCGCCGTCACGTCCACCTCGAACGCGATGACCGGCGTTATCGAAGGCCTGACGCTGAACCTCAACAAAGTCAGCAGCACGGCCATCAACCTGACCGCCAGCGCCGACACGGCCAGCGTGCAGGCGGCGATCAAGACCTTTGCCTCGGCCTACAACGCCATGGTGTCCTACATCGGCAACCAGACCAAGTACGACCCGACCTCGAAGTCCGGCGGCGCGCTGCAGGGCGACAGCGCCGCGACCAACCTGCAGGCGCGGCTGCGCAGCATGGTGGGCGCGACGAGCGGGGCGTCCAGCACCTTCGGGCGCATGTCCGACATCGGCCTGGAAGTGCAGCGCGACGGCACGCTGACGGTCAGCCAGACCAAGCTCGACGCGGCCACCGGCAAGCTGGCCGAGTTGAAGAAGGCCTTCTCGAACAGCGACCTCGGCAACAGCGCCAACAGCGGCTTCGCGCGGCGCTATTCCGACCTGGCCACGCAGGCGCTGGGGGTGGACGGCACCATCAGCACGCGCACAGCCGGCCTGCAGAAGCTGATCGCCAAGAACGGTGAAGACCAGACCGCGCTGCTGACCCGCGTGGACAACTTCCAGGCGCGCCTGGTGGCGCAGTACACGGCGCTGGATTCCAACGTGGCCAAGCTCAATTCGCTGAGCTCCTACGTGACCCAGCAGATCGCGAACTGGAACAAGTCGACCGCGTAAACGGGCGGTCCGCAGCGCATCCACAGCGCGCGGAAACAGAGCGTCACCAGACGGGCATCTCCCGTCTCAAGTGGGCTCGGGGGGTGGCCGATAACAAAGTCATCACAGGCCGATACAGCACCCCCCAGCAGATGTTTGCCAACACCTTTTCCAGCCGCCCTTCCCGCGTTGCCTTGCGCAGCGATCTGTACCAGCAGGTGGGCGTCGAGACCCGACTGTCGGGTGCCACGCCCCACGCCCTGGTGGCCATGTTGTTCGACGGCTGGATGGAGGCCGTGGCGCAAGCCCGCGGCGCCCTGCGCAGCGGCGATGTGGTCGGCAAGGGCCACGCCATCGGCCGCGCCGTTCGCATCATCGACGAAGGCCTGCGCGCCGGCCTCGACCTGAAGGCCGGCGGCACGCTGGCCCGCGACCTGCACGACCTGTATGGCTACCTGACCATGCGCCTGACGGTGGCCAACCTGCGCAACGACGAGGCCGCACTGGACGAATGCCAGCGCCTGATGCGCCCGCTGCAGGAAGCCTGGGCCGCCATTTCCCCCCACGACCCCTCGCGCCGCTGAACCAGCCGCCCGCCGTATGCGCCCCTCGCCCACCAGGACCTCCAACATGGACCCCCAATTGCTCAGCTACTACGAGGCCATTGAACGTGCCAGCGCCGACATGCTCAACGCCGCGCGCGATGGCAAGTGGGACGAAGTCCTCAAGCTCGAAGGCGCCTGCGTGCTGCTGATCAGCCAGCTCAAGCACGCCGCGCAGCAACCCGAAGACCAGGCGCCGGACGGCCACGCCCCCGCGGTGCCGACCGACCCGGCTGCGGCCAAGGCCAAGTCGCGCATCATGCAGCGCATCCTGATCAACGACGCCGAGATCCGCCACCTGGCCGAGCCCTGGCTGGCGGACCTGGACGACGCGATGGCCGGCCGCCGCCAGACGCTGCACTGAACCGGCAGCGCAGCGCATGAACGCCCCTGGGCCCGACCCCTGGGCCGACTTCCGCATCACGCACGGGCCCGACTGCCTGCACCTGCTGCACGCCCTGCGTGACGGCGGCGTGCCGGTGGTGCTGAACCTGCCGGACGGAACGGCCTTGCCCACCACGCTGTGGGCCGCCGACGCCACCGCACAGCGCTTGAGCTTCAGTGCCGACACCGACGCCGGTGGCCTGAGCCGCCTGGTCGAGTGCAACGAAGCCACCGCCGTGGCCTACCTGGAAAGCGTCAAGCTGCAGTTCGACCTGCAGGGCTTCGTGCTGGTGCACGGCGCCACGGGCAGCGCGCTGCACAGCCAGCTGCCGCGCGAGATCTACCGCTTCCAGCGCCGCAACGCCTTTCGCGTGCGCAGCAGCGGCCGCCCCGACCCGCTGGCCACCTTCCGCCACCCCGGCCTGCCAGAGATGACGCTGTCGCTGCGCATGCTGGACGTGAGCATCGGCGGCTGCGCCTTGTGGTTGCCCGCCGACGTGCCGCCGCTGCAGGCCGGCACGCGCCTGGGTGAATTGCAGGTGGAACTGGACGCCGAGACGCGCTTCAGCGCACCGGCCACGCTGCAGCACATCACGTCGCTGAGCCACGGCGGCGAGCTGCCCGACCGGGCACAGCCCGGCGTGCGCATCGGCTGCGAATGGCTGGCCCTGCCCGGCCCTGCCGAGCGCGTGCTGCAGCGCTGGATAGACCGCGCCCAGCAACGCCAGCGCCTGTTGGCGCAGCGCTGAAGACCAGGCCCGCGATGCCGTCCCGCCGCCGCCCGGGCCGCCCCGGCTTCACGCTGATCGAGTGCCTGATCGTGGTCGCCGTGGTGGCCATCCTGGCCGGGCTGACGCTGCCGGGCCTGCGCAGCCCCGAACAACGCATCGGCCGGCTGGACGCCGTGCAGGCGCTGACCCGGGTGCAGGGCGAGCAGGAAAACTACCGTGCCCAGCACGGCCTGTACAGCGGCAACCTGGCCGCGCTGCGCGGCGTGCAGCCGACCAGCCCGCAAGGCCGCTACACGCTGAGCCTGTCCACCAGCAGCCCCGAGACCTACCGCGCCGTGGCCCTGGCCGCCGGCAGCCAGCAGGCCGACCGCGCCTGCGCCGCCCTGACCCTGGACGTGACCCTGGGCTTTGCCACACGCGGCCCCACGCCCGCCTGCTGGGGGCCGTGATGCCGACGCGCTGGCACAAGATCAACAAGCAACCCGACACCGGCCTGACGCTGCTGGAACTGGTGATCTGCGTGGCCGTGCTGGCCGTGCTGGGCATGCTGGCCTTGCCGGGCCTGGGCACGCAGCTGGAACGCCAGCGCCTGCGCAATGCGGCACAAACCCTGGTCGGCGACATCACCGAAGCCCGCTTTCTGGCCGCGCAGCGCGGCCAGCCCGTGCACGTGCTGGCGCAGGACGGCCCGCAGTGGTGCTGGGGCATTTCGATGAGCAGCGGCTGCGACTGCAGCACGGCACAGGCCTGCCGCATCCACGCGGTGCCGGCAGCCAGCCACACCGGCATCCGCTTGCTGAATGGCATGGCCGTGCAACTGGAACCGACCGGTGTGGTGCAGGCCGCAGCCAGCACCACCTTCGAGTCGCCGCACGGCGACCGCTTGCGGGTGGACGTGTCGCCGCAAGGGCGACCCCGGGTCTGCGCGCTCAGCGGCACCTGGCCGCAGATGCCCGCCTGTTGAGCCGGACACGGATTTCTAGACCTGCATGTTCATGATGTCGCTGTAGGCCTGCGCGAGTCGGTTGCGCACCTGCAGCGCGGCCTGGAAGCCGATCTGCGCTTTCTGCATCGCCATCACCGTCTGTTCGACGCTGACGGTGGGGTTGTCCAGCGTCAGTTCGCGCTGCAGGCCGTCGGCCTTCAGCTGGCTCTGGCTGACGTTCTGCAGCGCATCGGCCATCGCCGCGCGAAAGCCGCCGCTGGCCGCTTCGGCCACCGCCGGCGTGCGCGGCATGCCGTCAGCGCGCAGCCCGGCGCGGGCCACGGCGGCCTGGAAGTCGAAGGGTTTGATGCGCAGGTCGGACATGGTTCAGGGCTTTTCCACAACGCCAATGTAGGTGGGCCGCCCTGCTTGCCAAGGACCGATCAGCCGCGTCTTTGCTGGCTAACTCCCGCTTATGTCCCGGCGAAGCGCGGCGAACAATGGCGGCGAACCCCGGAGATTTGTGCCCCGCCGTACCCATGGACAACGCCCTCGCGACCACCGCCCCGAATGCAGCCCAGGCCCTCGTGCCCGTCGATGCGGGCCACGCCGTGCCCACGCTGGCCAGCCGTTGGCGCGACCTGCCGGGCCGCATGCAGGCCATGGCCGTGCTGGGCGTGGCCGTGCTGCTGGCCCTGCTGGTGGCCATGTCCTTCAGTGCCAAGGACGCCAACTACCGACCGCTGTTCCCCAACCTGTCTGAAAAAGACGGCGGCGTCGTCATCGACCGCCTGACCCAGATGAACGTGCCCTACCGCTTCGCCGAAGGCGGCAGCGTGATCCTGGTGCCCGCCAACCTGGTGCACGAACTGCGCATGAAGCTGGCCGCCGCCGGCGTGCCCAGCGCCAGCACCGGCGGCAGCGCCGGCTACGAATTGCTGGACAAGAACGCCTTCGGCCAGACCCAGGGCCAGGAAGGCATGAAGATGCAGCGGGTGCGCGAAGGCGAGCTGATCACCAGCATCCAGTCGCTGGAGCCGGTGAAGTCGGCACGCGTGCACCTGGCGCTGCCGCAGCAGAACGGCTTCTTCCGCGAACAGCAAAAGCCCAGCGCCTCGGTCGTGCTGACCCTGCACCCCGGCCGCACGCTGGACCGTGGGCAGATCGCCGGCATCATCCACCTGGTGTCGCGCAGCGTGCCCGAACTGACGGCCAAGGCCATCAGCGTGGTCGACAGCAGCGGCACGCTGTTGTCGCAGACCGGCGAAGAAGACCAGGGCCTGGACACCCAGCAACTGCAGTACCGCCGCGAGGTGGAAGCCAGCCACCTGAAGCGCGTGCTGGACCTGCTGGACCCGGTGCTGGGCCGCGACAACGTGCGCGCCACCGTCAGTGCCGACATCGACTTTTCGCAGGTCATGCAGACCGCCGAGGCCTACCGCCCCAACCAGGGCGCCGACACCAAGGCCACCATCCGCGAACTGCGCACCGAGGAAAGCAACGGCCCCGGCGGCGCCACGCCGGCGGGCGTGCCGGGTGCCACCAGCAACCAGCCGCCCACGCCGGCCAGCGCACCCATCAACGGCAGCGCGCAGGCGATGCAGGCCGCGCAAGGCGGCAGCGCCGGCGCCAATGCGCGGCGCGAGGCCGCCACCCGCTTCGAGGTGGACAAGACCACCACCGTCACGCGCAATGCGGTGGGCAGCGTGCGCCGCTTGAGCGCGGCCGTGGTCGTCAACCACCGCACGACCAACGACGCCAAGGGCAAGCCGGTCACCGCCGCCCTGCCCGACAAGGAAATCGAACAGCTGACCGCGCTGGTGCAGCAGGGCATCGGCTTCAACGCCGAACGCGGCGACGTGGTGAAGGTCATCAACGCGCCCTTCCGCGTGGAAGTGCCGGCTGCCACCGACGAGGTGCCGCTGTGGAAGCAGCCCTGGCTGATCGACCTGCTGAAGAGCGCCGCCGCGCCGGCCGCGCTGGCCCTGGTGGCGCTGGTGGTGGTGTTCAAGCTGATCAAACCGGCACTGACGACCATGCTGGCCCCGCCGCCCCCGCCGCCCGAGCCCGAGGTGGGCAGCCAGCTCGACGAGGTGGTGCGCGACGACGAGGCCGCCGCCAAGGACGCCGAGCAACTGATGCTGGAGCAGTCACAGCTCAAGCGCCTGGACAACGCCCGGGCGATGGCCAAGAACAACCCGGCCGCCGTCGCACACATCGTGCGCGGCTGGGTCAACGGCGAAACAGCCTGAAGAAACGAATATGGCCGGCGCACTCGACGAAAAAGGGCTGGAAGACGCGGCCATCCTGCTGATGACGCTGGGCGAGGAAGAAGCCGCCGAAGTCTTCAAGCACCTGAACCCCAAGGAAGTGCAAGGCCTGGGCGAGACCATCGCGCGGCTGAAGACCGTGTCGCGCGACCGCATCGAAACAGTGATGGACAACTTCGACAAGGTGGCCTCGTCCGAACACATGCTGGTCGAGGACAGCAACGAATACGTCAAGGCCGTGCTGCGGCGCGCCCTGGGCGACGACAAGGCCAATCTGCTGATCGACCGCATCCTGCAGGGCAGCGACATCACCGGCATCGAAGGCCTGAAGTGGATGGACCCGCAAAGCGTGGCCGAGTTGCTGCGCAACGAGCACCCGCAGATCGTGGCGGCGCTGCTGGTGCACCTGGAATTCGAGCAGGCCGCCGAGGTGCTGAAGCTGCTGACCGAACGCCAGCGCAACGAGGTGATGGTGCGCATTGCCACGCTGGACGGCATACAGCCGACCGCGCTGCGCGACCTGAACGACGTGATGAGCAAGGTGCTGGCCGGCGGTGACCGGCAGAAGAAAACATCCTTGGGCGGCGTGAAGGCGGCGGCCGAAATCATCAACACGCTGGGCAATGCGATCGAGACGTCCATCCTCGATTTCGTGCGCGAATCGGACGCCGATCTGGCGCAGAAGATCCAGGACAACATGTTCACCTTCGACGATGTGGAACGCATCGACGACAAGGGCATCCAGGCGCTGATGAAGGAAGTGCAGAGCGAGTCGCTCATCGTCGCCTTGAAGGGCGCCAGCACCGAATTGCGCGACAAGATCCTGCGCAACATGTCCAGCCGTGCGGCCGAGACGCTGAAGGAAGACCTCGAATCGCGCGGCCCGGTGCGGCTGTCGGAGGTCGAGTCCGAGCAGAAGGAAATCCTCAAGATCGTCCGCCGCCTGGTGGACGAAGGCCAGATCGTGATCATGGGCGGTGGTGATGAGCAGTTCGTCTAAACATCTGTTTCGCAACATCCCGGCGCCCGAAGGTTCGAAGACGGCGGCGTCCTACCAGCGCTTCATTCCGGCTGAAGAGCTGGGCGCGTTTGCCAGCTGGACGCCGGGCGCCATCGGGCCCGAAGCGCAAACGCCAGCCGCGCCGGCTGCGCCGCCGGCGCCCACGGCAGCCGACTGGCAGGCGCGCATCCATGCGGCGCGCCAGGCCGGCTACCAGGAGGGCTACCGCGACGGCCTGGTGGCGCTGGAAGGCTTCAAGGAAAGCTTCGCGCAGCAGGCCACTTCGCAGGTGGGCGCGCTGCTGGAAGCCTTCGACAAGCAACTGCAGGCGCTGGACGAACAGGTCGCGAAAGCCCTGGCCGCCAGCGCCGTGCAACTGGCGCGGCAGGTGCTGCGCAGCGAATTGCAGAGCCAGCCCGAACTGGTGGCCCGCGTGGCCGCTGAAGCGGTCAGCGCGGTGATGCTGAGCGCACGGCAGATCACCGTGCAGGTGCATCCGCAAGACCTGCCGCTGGTGCAGGACGGCGCCGCCGAAGTGCTGGCGCTGCGCGGCGCGCGGCTGGCGGCCAGCCCCAGCATCGCGCGCGGTGGCGTGCTGGTGCACAGCGACGTGGGCAGCATCGACGCGCGCATCGCCGGCCGCTGGGCGCAAGCCGCGGCGGCGCTGGGTTCGACCCTGCCGCTGGACGGTGACGATGGCGAAGCCGGCGAGGACGCCGCATGAATGCACCCTTCGCCGCACCGGTCACGCTGGACCAACGCCTGGCTTTGCGCGAAGGCCGCTGGAACCGCTACCTGGCCGATCTGCAGACCTACGCCGCCATCGCCCAGCCGCTGCAGGCCGAAGGCACGCTGCTGCGCGTGACCGGCCTGGTGCTGGAAGCCGCCGGCGTGCGCGTGCCAGTGGGTTCGGTCTGCGAGGTCATCGGCGACGGCCCGCCCAACGCGCCCGGCAACACCGTGCTGGCCGAGGTGGTGGGCTTCAGCGGCGACCGTGCCTACCTGATGCCGATGGGCGAGCTGCACGGCCTGAGCAGCGGCGCCCGCGTCATCCCGCGCCCGGCACCGATCACGCCACCGCGCTGGGGCGAAGACAACCACCCCTGGCGGCGCAGCGAAGACCGCGGCCTGCACCTGCCGATGGGCACCGGCCTGCTGGGCCGCGTGGTCGATTCCCACGGCACGCCGATGGACCGCCTGGGCCCGCTGCAGGACGTGCACACCGAACCGCTGGTGCGCCGCGCCATCAACGCGATGGACCGCGACCCGGTGCGCACGCCGCTGGACACCGGCGTGCGCGCCATCAACGCGCTGCTGACCGTGGGCCGGGGCCAGCGCATCGGCCTGTTCGCCGGCACCGGCGTGGGCAAGAGCGTGCTGATGGGCATGATGGCCCGCTACACCGAAGCCGATGTCATCGTGGTCGGGCTGATCGGCGAACGCGGCCGCGAGGTCAAGGAATTCATCGAAGACATCCTGGGCGACGAGGGCCGCGCGCGCAGCGTGGTCGTCGCCGCGCCGGCCGACGCGCCACCGCTGATGCGCATGCAGGGCGCCGGCTACGCCACGGCCATTGCCGAGCATTTCCGCGACCGCGGCCTGCACGTGCTGCTGCTGATGGACAGCCTGACGCGCTACGCGATGGCGCAGCGCGAGATTGCGCTGGCCATCGGCGAACCGCCGGCCACGAACGGCTACCCGCCCAGTTGTTTCGCCAAGCTGCCGCAGCTGGTGGAACGCAGCGGCAACGGGCTGAACGGCGTCGGTTCGATCACCGCTTTCTACACGGTGCTGAGCGAAGGCGACGACCAGCAAGACCCCATCGCCGATGCCGCGCGGGGCATCCTCGACGGCCACATCGTGCTGACGCGCGAACTGGCCGAGGGCGGGCACTACCCGGCCATCGACGTCGAGAAATCCATTTCGCGCGTGATGACCGCCGTGGCCGGCCGCGACCACCTGCAGGCCGCACGCCGCATGCGCCACCTGATGGCCAAGGTCAACAAGGCGCGCGACCTGATCCAGCTGGGCGCCTACCAGCCCGGCCACGACGCCGAACTGGACACCGCCGTGCGGCTGCAGCCGCAGATGAACGCCCTGCTGCAGCAAGACATGCACGAACGCGCCGCACTGGACGCCAGCCGCGCCCACCTGTGCCACTTGATGACACCATGACCCGAAGGTCCCCACGATGACCCAAGCCCTGCACACCCTGCTGGAACACGCCGAGCGCCTGCGCAACGAGGCCCTGGCTGCACTGCTGCAGGCCGAAGAAGCCGCCCGCCGCCTGCAGCAGCAGGAAATGCAGCTGCTGGCCTACCGCGACGAATACCGCCAGCGCCAGCCGGGCCTGGGCGGGCGCAGCGTGTCCATCGAACTGCTGCGCAGCCACCACGAATTCATGCAGCGCCTGGAACAGGCACTGACCCAGCAGCAAGGCCAGATGACGACCACGCAGAACCGCCTGACCACGCGGCGCGCTGAACTGCTGGCGCTGGAAACGCGCGTGGCCTCGGTGCGCAAGCTGATGGACAGGCGCAGCGGTGAACAACGCCGGCGCAGCGACCGCCAGGAACAGCGCATCAGCGACGACGCCGCCCAGCACGCCGCGCGCACGGCCGGGCCGCTCAGCGCGGCCTGGTCAGCCGGCACGGAAACGCAGCCCAACACGCACCACTGAACAGGGGTCCGCCATGCTCAACTCTGCCCTGCCCACCTTGGGCGTGAACCCGGTCACCAGCAGCTACAACGGTGCTCCATCGAACGCGCCCAACAGCCAGGCCGACGCAGCGCCTGATGGTTTTGCGCGCCTGCTCGACCAGGCCAGCAGCAAGCCGGACAACGGCAACAGCACCGACCGGCCCGCCGCCGCCGTCAACGGCAACAGCGGCAACAGCGGCAGCAACGGGCGCTGCGGCAGCGAAGCCGAAGACAGCCCGGGCAATAACAACACCACCAACGCCGACACCGACCCCGGCACGGTCGACGTGCGCACCGCGCCCTGGCAACCCGGGCCCAGACCCATCAAGAGCCAGCACCCGCCCATCACCCCGCCGCCCGGGCACCCGCCCGTGCGCCTGCCGCCGGTGCCCGGCGACGGCAGCGCGGCCGGCACGGCGCCGGACGCGCTGGCCGCCACCGGACGCGCCGCCCGCGCCAAGGGCCTGAACGACAGCAGCAGCGATGACGGCACCGCCCTGCTGGACGCCGCCGCAGCCAGCCTGGCTGCAGCCGCTGCGGCCGCTGCGGCCGCGCCAGCCGCGCCCACGCCCGACGGTACCGGCAGCTGGCCTGCCAGCGCCGCTGCGGCCGCCGCTGCGCAGGCGCTGGCCGCGTCGGGTGGGGCCGATCGCGCCGACGGCGACCTGGCCGGCACCGGCGTGTCCGGTACCGCTGGCGCCGCTGCGCGGGCCGGTACCGCCACAGGGCCGGGTCACCGGCTGAGCGGCGGTCCGGATGGCCGCACCGAAGCGGCTGTCGATACGGGCCTGGACCCGGCCGGTCTCGCCCGGGTCGCGGGGGCCGGCGGCAGCCTGACCGACGGCACCGACCGCGGGCAGATCGGCACCACCAGCCTGGCGCCGACCGCCGGCTTGGACGGCGCCGGAGCGACCACCCCGTCCGCTGTCGACGGGTCAGGCACCAGCCTGGGCGCCGCCGCGCGCGACCCGGTTGGCGGGCGCCGCAACGCAGCGAACGGGGTCGACGAGGCGGTGAACGAAGCCGCCGCCTCGGGCATCGGCACCGGCACTGGCATTGGCAAGCGGACGGGCAGCACGCCCGGTGCCGGTTCGGCGGCCACCGTGGCAGCACCCGACGCCGCCGCGCGCGCCGCCGACCCGGCATCCGGCCTCAGCGCCGACCGCAGCATGGCGGCGCTGGCGGGCAGCCCACGCCGCGCTGGCGAAACCGGCGCACCGACGGACACCCCCATCGGCGCCGCCCGCCGCCGGGCTGGCGCCGACGCCAGCGCCGCAGACGCTGTCCGCGGCGTGACGCCTGCCGCCAACGACAGGACGCGCAGCGATGGCGAACAGGCCGTGGGCGCGGCCGCGTCCGGGTCCACCGAAACCCGCAGCAACGCACACGCACCGGCCCACGCCGACCTGCACGGCGGCGTGGCTGCAGCCACCGCCACGGCCACCGCAGCGGCCAGCGCGGCGGTGGCGGCAGCGGCGGCCGCAGGGGCGTTGGCGCGCGACACCGGCAGCAGCCTGCCGCGCAGCAGCGAAGCCGAACGGGGCAACGCCGGCGTCACCGGAACGGCCGCCGGGGGCGCCGTGGCCCTGGGTGGCGCCCTGGCCTGGATCAACACCACGGCCGCCGGCACCGCCCCGGCCACGGCGGCCAGCGACGGCCGCATCGCGGCCAGCCCGGGCAGCCCCGACTTCGCGCCGCAACTGGCGGCCCACATCAGCACGTTTGTGCGCGACGGCCTGCAGCACGCGCGGCTGGAGCTGAACCCGGCCGAGATGGGCCCGCTGACGGTGCAGATCCAGCTCGACGGCAACGCCGCGCGGGTGCACCTGGCGGCCGAGCACGCCGACACGCGCGCCGCGCTGGAACAGGCCATGCCGCAGCTGGCCGGCAGCCTGCGCGAAAACGGTCTGACCCTGAGCGGCGGCGGCGTCTTCGAACAGCCGCGCCAGCCGCAGCAGCAGGCCCAACCGGGCAGCAGCGGCAGCAGCAACGGCAACGGCAAGGACAGCCAGGCCGACAGCCGCAACAGCGGTGCACGCGTCGCCCTCAACCCCGCACTGACCGGCACGGCCTTGACGCAGGGCCGACGCCACGCCGGCGTGGTCGACCTGGTGGCCTGAAGGCCGCGTCAGCCCAGCCACCCGACGGCCGGCCCCGCGCACCAACCCGCAGACGAACCCGCAGCCCAGCACCTGCGCGGGCGTGGAACCGGAGGGCCCGTTTAGGGCCCTTTTCCTTGTCCTTTTCCCGCTAACGATCACGACCCGGCCTCCCAGAATGGGCAGCTATCGGGCACCAAACGCCGCCATTGCGGCGACGCCGTGTGCCCGCCAGCAGGAGTGACCATGTCCGCAGCCCCCGCCGCTGAAGCCGCCCCGCCCGCCAAGGGCAACAAGAAGCTGATCATCATGATCGCCGCCGCCGTGCTCGTGCTCGGCGGTGGCGGTGGTGCCGCCATGGTGCTGATGAAGAAGAAGGCCGACCCCGACGCCGAAGGCGCCGAAGACCACGCGCCGGCCAAGTCCGCCGCACACGCCCCGGCGGCCAAGCGCGACCCCAAGGCCGTGCCCGTCTTCGTGCCGCTGGACCCCTTCACGGTGAACCTGGCCGACCGCAACGCCGAGCGCTTCGCCCAGGTGGGCGTGACGCTGGAGATCGAGGACGCCCACCTCAGCGACCAGATCAAGAACTACATGCCGGCCATCCGCAACAACATCCTGATGGTGATCGCCGACCGCACCGCCGGCGAGCTGATGGGCCGCGAAGGCAAGGCCAAGCTGGCCGAGCGCATCCGCCGCGCCGCGTCACGCGCGCTGGGCGTGGAAGTCGATGAGCTGGAAGAAGAAGACGACACCGCCGAGGCCGAGACCGACACCAAGGCCAAGCCGAAGAAGAAGAAAAAGAAGGCCGAGGTTTCCTTGCCGATCAAGGCCGTGCACTTCTCCAACATCATCATCCAGTGACGCCGATCCAGCGCGCGCCAGCATGAACAACCAGATCCTTTCGCAAGACGAGGTCGATGCCCTGCTGCGGGGCATCACCGGCGAAAGCCAGAAGATGGAGGCCGACGCGCCGCCCGCACCGGGCATGCGCGACTACGACCTGTCGAGCCAGGAACGCATCGTCCGCGGCCGCATGCCGACGATGGAGGTCATCAACGAACGCTTCGCGCGCAACATCCGCCTGGGGCTGTTCAACTTCATCCGCAAGAGCCCGGAAGTGGCCATCGGCGGCATCAAGGTGCAGAAGTACAGCGCCTTCCTGCGCGAGATCGTGGTGCCGACCAACTTCAACCTGGTGACCTACAAACCGCTGCGCGGCACCGGCCTGATCGTCTGCGACCCCAGCCTGGTGTTCGCGGTCATCGACGCGCTGTACGGCGGTGTGGGCAAGTACCACACGCGCATCGAAGGCCGCGACTTCAGCCACACCGAACAGCGCGTCATCCTGCGCCTGGTCGAGGTCATCACCAGCGAATACCGCAAGGCCTGGCAAGGCATCTACCCGGTCGAGCTGGAATACCAGCGCAGCGAGATGCAGCCGCAGTTCGCCAGCATCGCCAGCCCCAGCGAAGTGGTGGTGGCCAGCGCCTTCACGCTGGAGATCGGCGACACCACCGGCACCATCCATTTCTGCGTGCCCTACTCGACGCTGGAGCCGATACGCGATGTGCTCTACAGCACCATCCAGGGCGACGCGGCCGAACCCGACCGCCGCTGGGTGAAGCTGCTGAAGCAGCAGATCCAGGCTGCGGAAGTGAACCTGGTGGCCGAACTGGCCACCGCCCACGCCACCGTCGAACAACTGATGTCTTTCAAGCCCGGCGATTTCATCGAGCTGGACCTGCACCCGATGATCGAAGCCAAGGTCGATGGCGTGCCGGTCTTCGATGCGCACTACGGCACCAGCAACAAACGCTACGCGATCAAGATCGATCGCATGCTCACCGGCTCTGACCAGGGCTGGATCGGGGAGTCACACAGTGGCTGATCAGTCAGGCATGTCCGAAGAGGACAAGATGGCCGCCGAATGGGCGGCCGCTTTGGAAGAAAGCAAGCCCACCGAGACGGCCAGTGAAGTCAGTGCGCCGACCGAATCGGTGTCGCCGGCTTCCTTTGCCAAGTTCGCGCCCACGGGCATGGGCAACGCCGGCCACGACATCAACATGATCCTGGACATCCCCGTCCAGCTGACGGTTGAGTTGGGCCGCACGCGCATCCCCATCAAGCACATCCTGCAACTGGCGCAGGGCTCGGTGGTGGAACTGGAAACGCTGGCCGGCGAACCGATGGACGTGCTGGTCAACGGCTACCTCATCGCCCAGGGCGAGGTGGTGGTGGTGAACGACAAGTTCGGCATCCGGCTGACCGACATCGTCACGCCCAGCGAGCGGCTGCGCCGTTTGAGCCGGGCTTGATGAGACCGTGAACACGATGGCGAATTTCACGTCCCTGCTGTGGTTCGCGGCGGTGATCGCGATGATCCCGGTGGCGCTGTGGCTG
>JANPHI010000321.1:0-8003 GCA_031424355.1 Betaproteobacteria bacterium | reverse complement strand
TGCTGGCGCGTGGGCACGCTGCCGGCGGCCTGGTGGCGCTCGTAGCAGGCCCACAGCGACATCACGAAACCGGGCGTGCAGAAGCCGCATTGCGAACCGTGGCAGGCCACCATCGCGGCCTGTGCCGGATGCGGCACGGGTGCGGCCACATTGCCGGTGTCGGTGGCAGCCAGGTCTTCCACCGCAAACAGCGCCTTGCCGTCCAGCGTGGGCAGGAACTGGATGCACGCGTTCACCGGCTTCAGCAACAGCTGGCCCTGCGCGTCCAGTTCACCCAGCACCACCGTGCAGGCACCGCAATCGCCCTCGGCGCAGCCTTCCTTGGTGCCGGTGCAGTGGGCGTCTTCGCGCAGCCAGTTCAGCACCGTGCGGGTGGTGGTGACACCGGCCACTTCGACAACACCGCCCCGGTGCCAGAAACGGATACGGCGCGGCAATGTGGTCATCGTTCAGATCCTGGTTGGGGCCGACAGCATGGCAAGGATTGTGCGTGGCCGCTGTCGCTGCAGCCCGGCCTCGCAAGTGTCGGGCCGGCAGGTGCCTGCCCTCGGCATCGGGCGGCGGGCCTACCATCGGCCGCCGCCTTGGCGAACTGTTTCCGGGAGTCTGAACCTTGCTCGCCATCCGCGCCGACCTGCTGGATTTCACCGCCACCCCGGCCTGGCAAAGCACCGACATGGCCGGCGTGCGCTTCCGCCCCGACCACTGGCTGCTGGTGGGCGACGACGGCCGCATCCTGGGCGCCCAAACGGAAGATCCCGGCCCCGGCTTCGAACGCCACGACCACGGGGGCCGGCTGCTGCTGCCGGGCTTCATCGACACCCACGTCCACGCGCCGCAGCTGGACGTCATTGCCAGCTACGGCACGGGCCTGCTCGACTGGCTGGACACCTACACCTTCCCGGCCGAGCTGCGCCACGCCGACCCGGCCGTGGCGGCCGAGGGCGCCGAGCGCTTCATCCGGGCTCTGCTGGCCCACGGCACGACGGCGGCGGTGGTCTACCCGACGGTGCACGTGGCGTCCACCGAGGCGCTGTTCCAGGCGGCCACGGCGCGCAACATGCGGCTGATTGCCGGCAAGGTGCTGATGGACCGCCACGCGCCCGACGGCCTGCTGGATGACAGCTCGGATGTGGCCGGCGCCGAGCGCGACTGCGAAGCGCTGATCGCCCGCTGGCACGGCCAGGGCCGCAACGCCTACGGGGTGACCATCCGCTTCGCCGTCACCAGCACGCCGGAACAACTGGCGATGGCCGGCGCCCTGGGCCGCCGCCACGCCGGCCTGTACATGCAGACCCACGTGGCCGAAAACCAGGACGAAGTGCGCTGGGTGGCCCGGTTGTTCCCGCAGGCCCGCAGTTACCTCGACGTGTACCACCAGCATGGCCTGCTGCACGAGCGCGCCGTCCTGGCGCACGGCATCTGGCTGGACCCCCACGACAGGGCATTGCTGCGCGACACCGGTGCACAGATCGCCTTCTGCCCCAGCAGCAACCTGTTCCTGGGCAGCGGCCTGTTCGACTGGCAAGGAGCCGTCGATACCGGCCACAAGGTCAGCCTGGCCAGCGACGTGGGCGGTGGCACCAGCCTGTCCATGCTGCGCACCGCCGCCGAGGGCTACAAGGTGCAGGCCTTGCGCGGCACCCGCCTGACCGCCTGGTCGGCGCTGCACGCCGCCACGCGCGGGGCGGCGGAAGGCCTGGGCCTGGCACACGAGATCGGCCACCTGGACGCCGGCGCCATGGCGGACCTGGTGGTCTGGGACTGGGCAGTGGGCGAAGTGGCCGAACACCGCGACGCGATGGCCCGCGGCGCGGTGCCCGGCGCGCCCGCGCAGCCGCTGCACGCCCGCGTCTTCGCGTGGCTGCTGCTGGGCGATGAACGCAATGCCGTGGCCACTTACGTGGCAGGTGCGCAACAGGGCGCGATTCGGGATAACCCGCAGATGGACAATAACCCCTGATTTGCAGGGTCCGAGTCTTGCTTATCAGCTCACCGGATCGTTTTTAGCCAACCCCTGAGGAACCACAACCATGCACCGTGCCACCCACCCGTCCACGTCCAACCGTTTGCGTGCCAGCGCCATCGCCCTGGCTTGCCTGGCCGTCGGCGGCGTCGCCCACGCTCAATCGTCGGTTTCAGCCTACGGCCTGATCGACCTGTCCCTCGGCCAGTTCCAAAGTGCCGGCGGTCTGAAGATCAAGCGCCTGGACAGCGGCAACATGAGCACCAGCTACATCGGCTTCAAGGGCAGCGAAGACCTGGGCGGTGGTTTGCGCGCCAACTTCCAGCTTGAATCCTTCATCGGTGTGGACACTGGCGGTGCCGGTCGCGTGTCGGGTGTTGACGCCTTCTGGGCGCGCAACGCCAACGTCAGCCTGTCGGGCGGTTTCGGCACCATCAAGCTGGGCCGTCAGGGCCCGCCGCTGTTCGTGTCGACGCTGCTGTTCAATGCCTTCGGCGACTCCTTCGGCTACTCGCCGGCCATCCGCCAGTACTACAACGCGCCCTACGGCACGCCGCTGGTCGGTGATTCGGGCTGGAACAACGCCATCGGCTACAGCATCCCGTCCTACGGCGGCCTGTCGGCCACCGTGATGGTGGCGGCCGGTGAAGGCGCGGCCACGTCCAAGGGCAAGAACGTCGGCGCCAACGTGCTGTACTTCGGCGGCCCGGTGGCTTTGACGGCTGCCTGGCAGAACGTGAAGTCGCAGGGCGTGCTGGGCCAGTCCATCGCCACCTTCCCGGGCTATGCCAGCCAGACCGCCTACCAGGTCGGCGGCTCCTTCGACGCCGGCGTGATCAAGCTGTTCGCGCAGTACGGCAAGATCAAGACCGACGCCACCAAGGACGTGACCACCACGAACTACAACGTCGGCGGCAAGGTGCCGCTGGGCGCCGGTGCCCTGCTGGCCCAGTACGGCAGCAGCAACATCGCCACCGAAGGCACGGCCACTGAATTGAAGAGCAAGATCGCCAGCTTCGGCTACGACTACTTCCTGTCCAAGCGCACCGACATCTACGCCGTGGTGATGCTGGAGAAGTTCACCGCCAAGGTTCACGGCAGCACCTACGCGCTGGGCGTCAAGCACACCTTCTGACCCCGGCGCCTGATCGCCGCTGAGCCTTCCAGACTTTCATCCCCGCATGCTCAGACTGGAACTCAGCGGCATCAGCAAACAGTACCCCGCGGTGCGCGCCAACGACCGCGTGGGGCTGCGCGTGCAGCCCGGCGAGATCCACGCCGTGCTGGGCGAAAACGGCGCCGGCAAGAGCACGATGATGAAAATCATCTACGGCGCCGTGCAGCCCGACGAGGGCGAAATACGCTGGAACGGCCAGCCCGTCGCCATCAAGAGCCCAGCCCAGGCGCGGGCGCTGGGCATCAGCATGGTCTACCAGCACTTTTCGCTGTTCGACACGCTGACCGCCGCCGAAAACGTGTGGCTGGGCCTGGACAAGGCGATGACGCTGGCGCAGGTCACCCAGCGCATCACCGAAGTCGCGCACACCTACGGCCTGGACGTCGATGCGGCACGGCCGGTGCACACGCTCAGCGTGGGCGAACGCCAGCGCGTGGAAATCATCCGCGCGCTGCTGACCGACCCGCAGTTGCTGATCCTGGACGAACCGACTTCGGTGCTGACGCCGCAAGCCGTCGAAAAGCTCTTCGTCACGCTGCGCCAGTTGAGCGAACGCGGCTGCAGCATCCTCTACATCAGCCACAAGCTCGACGAGATCCGCGCGCTGTGCCACCACTGCACCGTGATGCGCGGCGGCAAGGTGACGGGCGAGGTCGATCCCCGGCAGGAAAGCAACGCCGGCCTGTCGCGCCTGATGATCGGCGCCGAACCGCCGCCGCTGCAGCACCGCCCGTCGAAGGCGGGTGCGGCGGTGCTGGAAGTCAAGGCCCTGAGCCTGAACCGGCAAGACCCTTTCGGTGTGGACCTGCGCGATGTGTCCTTCCGCGTGCGCGCCGGCGAAATCGTCGGCGTGGCCGGTGTGTCGGGCAACGGCCAGCAGGAATTGATGGCCGCGCTGTCGGGCGAAGACACGCGCGCAGGGGCCGGCACCATCACGCTGGGCGCTGCCGACATCGCCCAGACCGGCCCGCGCGAACGCCGCGCGCTGGGCCTGCATTTCGTGCCCGAAGAACGGCTGGGCCGGGGCGCGGTGCCGCTGCTCAGCCTGTCGCAGAACACGCTGCTCACGCGCACGGAAACGGTGTCCAAGGCCGGCTGGATCGCCACCGGCCGGGTGCAGCGCCTCGCCGAAGACCTGATCGCCCGCTTCAACGTGAAGGCCGGCGGCGCGGGCGCCACGGCCAAGAGCCTGTCGGGCGGCAACCTGCAGAAATTCATCGTCGGCCGCGAGATCGCCGCCGGGCCGAAGCTGCTCATCGTCAGCCAGCCCACCTGGGGCGTGGACGTGGGCGCGGCGGCGCAAATCCGCGGCGAATTGCTGGCCCTGCGCGACGCCGGTTGCGCGCTGCTGGTGGTCAGCGAAGAACTCGACGAACTGTTCGAGATCAGCGACCGCCTGCTGGTCATCGCCAAGGGCCGTTTGTCGCCCAGCGTGCCCACGGCCGAGGCCAGCACGCAGCAGATCGGTGAGTGGATGTCCGGCTTGTGGGACGCACCCGCGCTGGTACAAACCTGACGATGCTCAAGCTCGAAGCGCGCCCGCAACCATCCCGGCTGATGTCGCTGGCCTCGCCGCTGCTGGCGCTGGTGTTCACGGTGCTGATCGGGGTGCTGCTGTTCCTGATCCTGGGCAAGGACCCGCTGCGCGGTCTGCAGATCTTTTTCGTCGAACCGCTGAAGAGCGTCTACGCGCTGTCCGAGTTGTCGGTGAAAGCCACGCCGCTGATCCTGATCGCGCTGGGCCTGGCGGTGTGTTTCCGCTCCAACGTCTTCAACATCGGTGCCGAAGGGCAGTACATCCTGGGTGCGCTGGCCGCCGGCTGGGTGGCCATGCAGGCGGGGCCCGCCACCGCGTGGATGGGCCGGGGCATCGTCGTGCCCATTCTCATCGCCGGCGTGCTGGGTGGCATGTGCTGGGCGGCCATCGTGGCGCTGCTGCGCGACCGCTTCAACGCCAACGAGATCCTGGTCAGCCTGATGCTGGTCTACGTGGCCGACCAGGTGCTGGGCTATTTGGTCAACGGGCCGTGGATGGACCCCGACGGCCACAACTTCCCGCAGAGCATCACCTTCCTGCCGGTGACGCGCGTGCCCAAGATCGTGACCGGGCTGCGTGCCCACATCGGGGTCTTCGTGGCGCTGGGCGGGGTGGGGCTGCTGTGGGCTTTCATGTTCCGCACGTATCGCGGCTTTGCGCTGCAGGTCGGCGGCATGGCGCCGGCGGCGGCGCGCTACGCCGGCTTCTCGTCGCGCAGCGCGCTGTGGGTGGCGCTGCTCCTGTCCGGCGGCATGGCCGGCCTGGCCGGCGGGCTGGAAGCGGCCGGGCCGCTGGGGCAGCTGACGCCGTATGTGCCGGCCGGCTACGGCTTCGCGGCCATCATCGTGGCCTACGTGGGGCGGCTGCACCCGGTGGGCATCGTGTTCTCGGGCCTGTTGATGAGCCTGTTCTACATCGGCGGTGAACTGGCGCAGTCGCGGCTGGGTTTGCCGAAGTCGCTGACCGGCGTCTTCCAGGGCTTGCTGCTGTTCACGCTGCTGGCTTGCGACACGCTCATCGTCTACCGATTGACGTGGGCCCCCAAGCTCGCTAGCGCTCGCTACCCCCCGAGGGGGCCGTCCGCCAGCAGCCCGGCAAAGCCGGTTTTGCGGCGGGAAGCTTGATCGCGGCCCTGGAAACCTGAAGCATGGAATCCTTTGCACTCCTGCTCGCCGCCACGCTGAACGCGGGCACCGTGCTGGCCATCGCCGGCCTGGGCCTGTTGATCAACGAACGGGCCGGCGTCGTCAACCTGGGCGCCGAAGGCTTGATGCTGATTGCCGCCATCGCCGGCTTCGCCACCGCCGTGCACACCGGCAGCGACACGCTGGCCTTCTGCGCCGGCGCGCTGGCCGGGGGTTTGATGGCCGCCGTCTTCGGCTGGCTGGTCATCTGGCTGAACACCAACCAGGTCGCCACCGGCCTGGCGCTCAGCCTCTTCGGCAGCGGCTTCTCGGCCTTCGTCGGCATCGGCTATGTGTCGGAAAAACTCGGCAAGCGGGCCGACTTCCACATCCCCGTGCTGGGCGACCTGCCCTTCATCGGCCCGGCGCTGTTCCGCCAGCATCCGATGGTCTACATCGCCATCGCGATGACGGTGGCCTTGAGCTGGTTCCTGTACCGCTCGCGCGCCGGGCTGGTGCTGCGGGCCATCGGTGAATCGCCGGAATCGGCGCACGCCCTGGGCTACCCGGTGCGGCGCATCCGGCTGGCGGCGGTGGTGGTGGGCGGCGCGCTGTGCGGGGTGTCGGGGGCCTACATCTCGGTGGTCTACACGCCGCTGTGGGTGGAAGGCATGGTGGCCGGCAAGGGCTGGATCGCGCTGGCGCTGACCACCTTCGCCACCTGGCGGCCGATGCGGTTGCTGCTGGGCGCATACCTCTTCGGCGGCGTGACCATGCTGCAGTTCCACCTGCAGGGCGAAGGCGTGCACGTGCCCAGCCAGTTCCTGACCATGCTGCCCTACCTGGCGACCATCTTCGTGCTGGTGCTGATCTCCAGCAACGCCAACTTCATCAAGCTGAACATGCCCGCTTCGCTGGGCAAGCCCTTCTTCCCCGGGTCGTGACGCGGCCCGCCCGTTTTCCATCCACAACAGGAGAGAGTCCCATGACCGTCCACACCAAGCGTTCGCTGCTGCGACTGGCCAGCTGGTCCGCGCTGGCTGCCACCGCCGCCCTCGTCGGCTGCGGCAAGAAGGAAGAAGTGCCGGTCGCTGCGGCACCCGCTTCGGCGGCTTCCGCCCCGGCCAAGGCCGAACCGCTGAAGATCGCCTTCGCCTACCTGGGCCCGGCCGGTGACCACGGCTGGACCTATGCGCACGACAACGCGCGCAAGGCCATCGAGAAGGAATTCGGCGACAAGATCGTCACCAGCTTCGTCGAGAACGTGCCCGAATCGGCCGACGCCGAGCGCATCTTTCGCGACATGGCCAGCCAGGGCAACAAGCTGATCTTCGGCACCAGCTTCGGCTACATGGAGCCGATGCTGAAGGTGGCCGAAGAGTTCAAGGACGCGAAGTTTGAACACGCGACCGGCTTCAAGCAGACCGACAACCTGCGCAGCTACGACAGCCGCAGCTACATGGGCGCCTACATGGCCGGCATCATCGCCGGCAAGATGACCAAGTCGAACACGCTGGGCGTGGTGGGCTCGATCCCCGTTCCCGAAGTCATCCGCAACATCAACGCCTACACCCTGGGCGCGCAGAGCGTGAACCCCAAGATCAAGACCAAGGTGGTCTGGGTCGGCAGCTGGTTCGACCCCCCGAAGGAAACCGAAGCCGCACAAAGCCTGATCAACGGGGGCGCCGACGTACTGCTGCAGAACACCGACAGCACCGCCGTGCTGCAGACCGCCGAGAAGAACAAGAAGTTCGCCTTCGGCTGGGACAGCGACCTGAGCAAGTTCGCACCCGAAGCCCACCTGGCGTCGGCCATCATCAACTGGACGCCCTACTACAGCAAGGCCGTGAAGGACGCGCTGGAAGGCAAGTGGACCGGCAAGACCGCCACCTGGTGGGGCGTGAAGGAAGGCGCCAACGACATCGTCGCCATCAGCGACAAGGTGCCGGCCGATGTGAAAGAGATGGTCGCCAAGGCCAAGGCCGGCTTCATGGACGGCAGCCTGGAGGTCTTCAAGGCCCCGCTGGTTGGCCAGGACGGCAAGGAAGCCCTGAAGGCCGGTGAGGCCGCCGACGACAAATTCATGGGCGGCATGATGTTCTACGTCAAGGGCGTCGAAGGCAAGATTCCCAGCGACAAGAAGTAAGGCGCCTCCAACGCGCTTCAAAAGCCCCTCAAGTCGGCCTGCAACGGGCCGAT
>JANPHI010000320.1:0-3500 GCA_031424355.1 Betaproteobacteria bacterium | reverse complement strand
GCCACGGCCGGCGCCATCAGCGAATGTCTGCCGCCCGACCTGGCGGCGTTTTCGCAGGCGCACCCGCAGATCCGGATCAGTCTCGAAGACCAGACGAGCGCCGAGATCCAGGCCGCCGTGGCCGAGGGTCGGGCCGATGTGGGCATCTTGCTGCCGCCCCGGTTCGACCGTTCTCTGGACAACCGCCTGCAGACAGTGCGCTACCGCCACAGCACGCTGGTGGTGATGGTGCCGGCCGGCCACGCGCTGGCGCGGCGCAAGGGGGTGCGCTTCGAAGACCTGCTGGACCACGACATCGTCGGCCTGCACCAGGGCGCGGCCGTCCACGAACTGATGCGCGCCGAGGCCGAAGGGCAGGGCCGCACGCTGAAGGCGCGGCTGCAGGTGCGCGGCTTCGACGCCATCGCGCAGCTGGTCGAAGCCGGCCTGGGCGTGGCCGTGATGCCGGCCGCCGTGGCGCAGCGCTTCGCCCAGGTGTTTCGCGTCAAGACCCTGGCGCTGGACGAAGCCTGGGCTGAGCGCGACTATCTCGTCGCTGTGCGGCAGCAAGAGGTGCTGCCGACTGTGGTGCAGCGCTTTGTCGATGCGCTGTGTCCGGCCGCCACGCCCGACCGCACGCCTTTGAAATCGATCACCCCCGCGAAACCGTCATCAGGAGGCCGCCAGCCATGACTGCCAGAACGCTTTACGACAAACTGTGGGACGAGCACGTCGTCCACACCGAAGAGGACGGCACCGCCACCCTCTACATCGACCGCCACCTGGTGCACGAGGTCACCAGCCCGCAGGCCTTCGAAGGCCTGCGCCTGGCCGGGCGCAAGGTCTGGCGCGTGAGCAGCATCGTGGCCACCGCCGACCACAACACGCCCACCACCGGCTGGGCCGACGGCTACGACGGCATCACCGACCCGATCAGCAAGCTGCAGATCACGACGCTGGACGCCAACATCAAAGCGAGTGGCGCGGCGGCCTACTTCCCGTTTCTGGACAAGCGCCAGGGTATCGTGCACGTCATCGGGCCCGAGAACGGCGCCGTGCTGCCGGGCATGACGGTGG
Organism: Betaproteobacteria bacterium; assembly: GCA_031424355.1. Lineage (GTDB taxonomy): Bacteria > Pseudomonadota > Gammaproteobacteria > Burkholderiales > Burkholderiaceae_C > Rubrivivax. The sequence goes on along the minus strand of JANPHI010000320.1, from coordinate 2,444 downwards.
TGTGCGGCGACAGCCACACCAGCACCCACGGCGCTTTCGGCGCGCTGGCACACGGCATCGGCACCAGCGAGGTCGAACACGTGATGGCCACGCAAACGCTGCTGGCCAAGAAAGCCAAGAACCTGCTGGTGAAGGTGGAAGGCAAGCTGGGTCTGGGCGTCACCGGCAAAGACGTGGTGCTGGCCATCATCGGCCGTATCGGCACCGCTGGTGGCAATGGTCACACCATTGAATTTGCCGGCAGCGCCATCCGCGGCCTGAGCATGGAAGGCCGCATGACGGTGTGCAACATGGCCATCGAAGCCGGCGCCCGCGCGGGTCTGGTGGCGGTGGACGAGAAGACCATCGCTTACTGCAAGGGCCGGATGTTTTCGCCCACCGGCGTCGAGTGGGACCACGCGGTCGCGCACTGGCGCACGCTGCAGTCCGACCCCGGCGCGCACTTCGACAGCGTGGTGGAACTGGACGCGGCGCTGATCCAGCCGCAAGTGACCTGGGGCACCAGCCCCGAGATGGTCCTGCCGGTGGACGGCCGCGTGCCCGATCCCGACAAGGAGAAAGACGCCATCAAGCGGGACGCCATCGAGCGTGCGCTGGTCTACATGGGCCTGACGCCCAACAAGCCCATCACCGACATCCGCATCGACAAGGTCTTCATCGGCTCTTGCACCAACAGCCGCATCGAAGACCTGCGCGAGGCCGCGGCGGTGGTGAAGCGCGCCGGTCAGCGCGTGGCCGCCAACGTGAAGGTGGCCATGGTGGTGCCGGGGTCGGGGCAGGTGAAGGCGCAAGCCGAAGCCGAAGGGCTGCACACCATCTTCACGGCCGCCGGTTTTGAATGGCGCGAACCGGGCTGCAGCATGTGCCTGGCGATGAACGCCGACAGGCTGGAACCGGGCGAGCGCTGCGCCAGCACCAGCAACCGCAACTTCGAAGGCCGGCAGGGCGCCGGTGGCCGCACCCATCTGGTCAGCCCGGCGATGGCGGCAGCGGCGGCGCTGAACGGCCATTTCGTTGACGTGCGCCGTATTTCTTGAATGACGGGCTGATCAGGAGCAACACACATGGAAGCCTTCACCCTCCACAAAGGCCTGGTCGCGCCGATGGACCGGGACAACGTCGACACCGACGCGTTGATCCCCAAGCAGTTCCTGAAGTCGATCGCGCGTTCGGGTTTCGGGCCCAACCTCTTCGACGCCTGGCGCTACCTGGACCCGGGCGAACCGGGGCAGGACCCGGCCAGTCGCAAGCCCAACCCGGACTTCGTGCTGAACCAGCCGCGTTACCAAGGTGCCTCCGTCTTGCTGGCGCGCAGCAACTTCGGTTGCGGCAGCAGCCGCGAACACGCGCCCTGGGCCTTGCAGCAGTACGGCTTCAAGGCGCTGATCGCGCCCAGCTACGCCGACATCTTCTTCAACAACTGCTACAAGAACGGCATCCTGCCCATCGTGCTGCCGGCCTCGCAAGTGGCCACCTTGTTCGATGAAGTTTTCGCTTTCCCCGGCTACCAGTTGGCCATCGACTTGCCCCGGCAAGTGGTCATCAAAGCCGACGGCAGCGAACTGCCTTTCGACGTCGAACCCTTCCGCAAGTACTGCCTGGTCAACGGCTATGACGACATCGGCCTGACGTTGCGCCACGCCGACAAGATCCGCGCCTTCGAAGCCGAACGCCTGGCGCGCATGCCCTGGCTCGCCCAACGACAACTGTGATTTCAAGGAACGCAACATGAAGATCGCCATCCTGCCGGGCGACGGCATCGGCACCGAAATCATCGAGCAGGCCGTGCGCGTGATGAACGTGCTGGACCTGAAGTTCGAGACCGAAACCGCCCTGGTCGGCGGCGCCGCTTACGAGGCCCACGGCCACCCGCTGCCCGACAGCACGCTGCAACTGGCCAAGGACGCCGACGCCATCCTGTTCGGCGCGGTGGGCGACTGGAAGTTCGACAAGCTGGAACGTTCGCTGCGGCCTGAACAGGCCATCCTGGGCTTGCGCAAGCACCTGGGCCTGTTTGCAAACTTGCGACCGGCGCTGTGCTACGAACAGCTGACCGACGCGTCTTCGCTGAAGCCCGAACTGGTGTCGGGCCTGGACATCCTGATCATTCGCGAACTGACCGGCGACATCTACTTCGGCCAGCCTCGCGGCCGCCGCACAGCCACCGACGGCCACTTCCCCGGCGCCGAAGAAGCCTTCGACACCATGCGCTACAGCCGACCGGAAATCGAGCGCATCGCGCACGTCGCTTTCCAGGCCGCACGCCGGCGTGCATCAGGAAGCGGCCGCCCAGGCGCCCGCGGGAAGGTCACCAGCGTCGACAAGGCCAACGTGCTGGAAACCTTCCAGTTCTGGAAGGACGTGGTCATCGAGGTCCACGCCGCGCACTACCCCGACATCGAGCTGCAGCACATGTACGTGGACAACGCGGCCATGCAGCTGGT
>JANPHI010000319.1:0-3221 GCA_031424355.1 Betaproteobacteria bacterium | reverse complement strand
TTCGACTGGCCGGGGTTGAAGTCGGCGGTCATCAACACCGACGACGAACACGGTGCCGCACTGGCCGGCGAACTGGGCCGCACGCCGCTGGACGTGTGGACCGTGTCGCTGCACCACGCCGCCCGCCTGCAGGCCAGCGGCCTGCGCTACACCGACGACGGCCTGGCTTTCGAGTTGACGGAAAACGGCCAGCACGCCAGCGTGCACAGCCGCCTGGTGGGCGAGTTCAACGCCAGCAATCTGCTGGTCGTCATCGGTGGCCTGCGCGCGCTGGATGTGCCGCTGGCCGACGCCGCCCGGGTGGCCGCCGAATTGACGCCGGTGCCGGGCCGCGTGCAACGCATCAGCGGCCGCGACCTGGACGTGGTGGTGGACTACGCCCACACGCCCGACGCGCTGGCCAAGATCCTGCAAGCGCTACGCCCTATGGTCACCGCGCGCGGCAGCCGGCTGTGGTGCGTGTTCGGCTGCGGGGGCAACCGCGACGCCACCAAGCGCCCGCTGATGGGCGCCATTGCGGCGGCCGGCGCCGACCGCGTCGTGCTGACCAGCGACAACCCGCGCGACGAATCGCCCGATGCCATCCTGGCGCAAATCCTGGTGGGTGTGACGGGCCACGACGACATCGATGTCATCGAAGACCGCCGCGCGGCCATCGCGCACGCGGTGCGCCACGCCGAGCCCGGCGACGTGGTCCTGCTGGCCGGCAAGGGGCACGAGGACTACCAGGAAATCGCTGGCGTGAAGCGCCCCTATTCGGACGTGGCCGAGGCGCGCGCCGTGCTGGCGCTGCGCGATGGCGGCTGGCAGGCGCACAGCGCCGGGGTGCCCGCGTGATGCTGACCCTGGCGCAAGCGCAAGCCCTGTTGCCCGGCAGCCGCCTGGTGGGCGATGGCGGCCTGATCGTGGCCCGCGTGCACAGCGACACGCGCACGCTGCTGCCGGGAGACTTGTTCGTGGCGCTGCGCGGCGAGCGTTTCGACGGGGCCGACTACCTGGCGCAGGCCCAGGCCGCCGGCGCGGTGGCCGCGCTGGCCGAGCGCGGCTTGTCCGATGCCGACAACGGCATGCCCGGCTTGCTGGTGCCCGACGCGCTGGCCGCCCTGCAGCAATTGGCTGCGGCCTGGCGCGCGCGCTTCACGCTGCCGCTGATTGCCGTGACCGGCAGCAACGGCAAGACCACCGTCACGCAGATGACGGCCGCCATCCTGCGCAGCTGGCTGGGGCCGGCTGCGTTGGCCACCGCCGGGAATTTCAACAACCACATCGGGGTGCCGCTGACCCTGCTGCGCCTGCGGGCCGGCCACCGCGCCGCCGTGCTGGAACTGGGCATGAACCACCCCGGTGAAATCGCGCTGCTGGCCGGCCTGGCCGCGCCCACCGTGGCCCTGGTCAACAACGCCCAGCGCGAGCACCTGGAATTCATGGCCAGCGTGGAAGCGGTGGCGCGCGAAAACGGCAGCGTCATCAGCGCAATGGGTGCCGGTGGCACCGTGGTCCTGCCGGCCGACGATGCCCACACGCCGCTGTGGCGCACCTTGGCCGGCCGCCGCAGCGTGCGCACTTTTGCGCTGTCTTCCGGTGGCCCGGGCGACGCCGACTTCAGCGCGCAAGCCCGCTGGCAGGCCGACACGCAGATGTGGCAGTTGACGCTGCACACGCCCGCCGGCAGCACCGGCAGCACGCTGCGCCAGGCCGGCCTGCACAACGTGCGCAATGCGCTGGCCGCTGCCGCCTGTGCCATGGCCGCCGGCGCGCCGCTGGCGGCGGTGGCTCAGGGCATCGCGTCTTTCGCGCCCGTGGCCGGCCGTTCGCAACTGCTGCAGCTGCAGCGGGGCGGGCGGGTCGTCACCCTCATCGACGACAGCTACAACGCCAACCCCGATTCGGTGCTGGCCGCCATCCAGGTGCTGGCCGGCTTGCCCGGCCCGCGCTGGCTGGTGCTGGGTGACATGGGCGAGGTGGGCAACGAAGGCCCGCGCTTCCACGCCGAAGTCGGCGCCGCCGCACGCGCGGCCGGCATCGAACAGTTCTGGGCCGTCGGTGCGTTGTGCGCGCAGGCCGGCGCCCACCGTCATTTCAGCAGCGTGGCCGATCTGGTTGCCGCGCTGCCCCAGGCCGAGGCTGCGGCTTCGGTGCTGGTCAAAGGATCGCGATTCATGAAGATGGAACAAGTCGTCCAGGCCCTGCAAAAGGAAGCTGCGCATGCTGCTTAGCCTGAGCCAGTGGTTGCTGACGCAATGGCCCGAAAGCCTGGGCTTCCTGCGCGTCTTCCAGTACCTGACCTTCCGCGCCGTGCTGGCTGCGATGACCTCGCTGCTCATCGGCCTGGCCTTCGGGCCGTGGGTGATCCGCAAGCTGACCGAGATGAAGATCGGCCAGCCCATCCGCGAATACGGCGTGCAGGCCCACCTGGGCAAACGCGGCACACCGACGATGGGCGGCGTGCTGGTGCTCATCGGCATTGGCGTGAGCACGCTGCTGTGGTTCGACTGGAGCAACCGCTTCGTCTGGGTGGTGATGCTGGTCACCTTCGGCTTCGGCGCCATCGGCTGGACCGACGACTACCGCAAGGTCGTCAACAAAGACCCGGAAGGCATGCGCAGCCGCGAGAAGTTTTTCTGGCAAAGCCTGATCGGCGTGGTGGCCGCGCTCTACCTGGCCTTCAGTGTCAGCGAGACCAGCAACCTGCGCGTGCTGGAACTGTTCCTGCGCTGGATCGGCAGCGGCTTCAGCAACGCCCTGCCGCCACGCGCTGACTTGATGGTGCCTTTCTTCAAGACCGTCAGCTACCCGCTGGGTGTTTTCGGTTTCATCTTCCTGACCTGGTTCGTCATCGTCGGTGCGTCCAACGCGGTGAACTTCACCGACGGCCTGGACGGCCTGGCCATCATGCCGGTGGTGATGGTGGGCAGCGCCCTGGGCATCTTTGCCTACGTGACGGGCAGCGCGGTGTTCAGCAAATACCTGCTGTTCCCGCACATCCCGGGCTCGGGCGAACTGCTGGTGTTCTGCGCGGCGATGGCCGGCGCGGGCCTGGCTTTCCTGTGGTTCAACGCCAACCCGGCGCAGGTCTTCATGGGTGACGTGGGCGCGCTGTCGCTGGGCGGGGCCCTGGGCACCATCGCCGTCATCACGCGCCAGGAAATCGTGCTCGGCATCATGGGCGGCGTCTTCGTCGCCGAAGCGCTGAGCGTGATGATCCAGGTCGGCTGGTTCAA
>JANPHI010000318.1:0-2148 GCA_031424355.1 Betaproteobacteria bacterium | reverse complement strand
TAGCCCGTCCACCAGCTGATGCCGCCGCCGATGGTGTTGCCCAGCGTGGCCACCACGATGGCCGGCCAGAACAGGTCGGGGTTGAGCTTGACCAGCCCGATGACCGCGAATTCCGAACCCACCGGCACCAGCGTGGCCGAGATCAGGCAGACCACGAAAACCGTCGCCAAGCCGTACTGCGGCAGCGCGAAAAGTGTCAACAGGGATTGCAGCCAGGCTTCCATCGTGTCGGCTGATTATCGGTAGCCACCACAGCCCCCGTCTGTGCGCCGCCGCGCCAGGGTGGACCGCTATACTCGCGCCTCATTTTTCAGCACCCCGGCCCCCGTCCACATCCATGCGCATAGGTTCCATCGAATTGCCGAATGCGCTGTTTGTCGCCCCGATGGCGGGTGTGACCGACCGGCCGTTTCGCATGCTGTGCAAGAGCCTGGGCGCGGGCTATGCGGTCAGCGAGATGGTGACCAGCCGGCGTGACCTGTGGGACTCGCTGAAGTCCTCGCGCCGCGCCGACCACACCGGTGAGCCGGCGCCCATCGCCGTGCAGATCGCCGGTGTTGACCCGCAGGAAATGGCCGACGCGGCACGCCACAACATCGACCGCGGCGCGCAGATCATCGACATCAACATGGGCTGCCCGGCCAAGAAGGTGTGCAACAAGTGGGCCGGCTCGGCGTTGATGCAGGACGAGGCCTTGGCCCTGTCCATCGTGCAGGCCGTGGTTGCCGCCTGTGCGCCGCGCAACGTGCCGGTGACCTTGAAGATGCGCAGCGGCTGGTGCGCCACCGAGCGCAACGCGCTGAGCCTGGCGCGCGCCGCGCAGAGCAGCGGCGTGGCCATGGTGGCCGTGCACGGCCGCACGCGTGAACAGGGCTACGGCGGTGCGGCCGAGTACGAGACGGTGGCCGCCGTGAAGGCCGCCTTGCACATCCCGGTGGTGGCCAACGGCGACATCGCCACGCCCGAACAAGCGCGTGATGTGTTGCGCGCCACGGGCGCCGACGCGCTGATGATCGGCCGCGCCGCGCAAGGCCGGCCTTGGATCTTTCGCGAGATCGCGCACTTCCTGGCCACCGGCACCCACCTGGCCGCACCGCCCACGCGCCAGGTGCAGGCCTGGCTGACCGAACACCTGCACGCGCACTACGCGCTTTACGGCGAACGCACCGGCGTGCGCAGCGCGCGCAAGCACATCGGCTGGGCGGTGAAGGCGCTGCCCGGCGGCCGCGATTTCCGCGACCGCATGAACACGCTGGACGATTGCCGCAGCCAGGTGCAAGCCGTCACCGACTACTTCGAGCAGCTGGCCGACCGCCACCTGCTACTGCCCCAGGGCGATGCCGCCAACGACGCGCGCACCGCCGAACCCACGGCCATCGCGGCATGAGCAAAAAAGACATCGACGACTGCATACGCCACAGCGTGGAGCAGTACTTCAAGGACCTGCGCGGCGCCGAGCCCGGCGCGCTGCATGAACTCTTCCTGGGCGCCGCCGAAAAACCGCTGCTGGACGTGGTGATGCGCCACGCCGAAGGCAACCAGAGCAAGGCCGCCGACTGGCTGGGCATCAACCGCAACACCCTGAGGCGCAAGCTGCAGGTTCACAAACTCATCCCATGACCACAGCGCTCCTCTCTGTTTCCGACAAGACCGGCATCGTCGACTTCGCGCGCGCATTGGCCGACGCCGGCGTGCGCCTGCTGTCCACCGGCGGCACCGCGCGCCTGCTGGCCGACGCCGGCCTGGCCGTCACCGAAGTGGCCGAAATCACCGGCTTCCCCGAGATGCTGGACGGCCGCGTGAAGACGCTGCACCCGCGCATCCACGGCGGCCTGCTGGCGCGGCGCGACCTGCCCGAGCACATGGCCGCGCTGGCCGCCCACGGCATCGAGACCATCGACCTGCTGATCGTCAACCTCTACCCCTTCGCGCAGGCCACGGCACGGCCCGACTGCACGCTGGAAGACGCCATCGAGAACATCGACATCGGCGGCCCGGCCATGCTGCGCGCCGCGGCCAAGAACTGGGCCGACGTGGCCGTGGTCATCGACCCGACGGACTACCCGCGTGTGCTGGCCGAGCTGAAAGCTGGGCAGGTGCAGCGCGACACCAAGTTCATGCTGGCCAAGAAGGTCTACGCCCACACGG
>JANPHI010000317.1:0-1807 GCA_031424355.1 Betaproteobacteria bacterium | reverse complement strand
TTGATGACCGGCAGGAAGCGGTTCTTGGCCGCGTCGATCTGCGCCTGGCCGATGTTGCAGCTGTTGCCGATGGCCTGCAGCCAGGCTTCGGTGCCGTCGTGGCCGACCGGCGCTGATGCGACCACAGAGCGGCCGGCGGTCCCGAATTCGCGAACGCTGGCGGTGTAGAAGGGGTGGATGGCGGCGACGGCGGCGCAGTCCAGCGCGGCATACAGCTCGCGCCATTCGCGGGTCGGCACCGTGGGGCCGGTGGCCAGGCCCATCGGTTCCAGCATCGCGCCGATGATCATCGGGTCGGCCGGGAACATCTCGCCCAGCAGGCTGATCGTCGGCTTGCTGCTGATGCCGTTGCGTGGCGCCATCACCGGGCCGGCCTCGGCTTCGGTGCGGGCGTACTTCAGCATCGCACCGGCCAGCACATCTTTCGCCTCGGCATGCGTGGGCACGCCGAAACCGGGCACGTCGATGCCGATGATGCGCACGCCGTTGATCTGCTTGGGCAGCAGCTGCAGCGGCACGCCGCTGGCGGTGGGCACGCACAGGTTGATGATGACGATGCTGTCGTACAGCGCCGGGTCGGCCTGGGCGTGCACGGTCTCGCGGATGTCTTCGAAGAGCTTGCCGGTGACCAGGCTTTCGCTGTTGAAAGGCACATAGCCCACGCTGCGGCGGGCGCCGTAGAAGTGGCTGGTGAAGGTCAGGCCGTAGACGCAGCAGGCGCTGCCGCTGAGGATGGTGTGGGTGCGCCGCATGCGCAAACCCACGCGCAGTGAACCGAAGGCCGGGCACATGCTCTGCGGCTGGTCGTGCGGGCCGGCGCCTTCGGGCAGCGGGTAGTCCTTGGCGTATTGCTGCAGGATTTCGCTTTTGCCGGCAGCCTGGGCCGCCGCGTGCATCGTGTCCTTGCCGGAATGGCAGCCCAGGCCGTCAGCCTGCACTGCAGCCGGCACGGCCAAGGTCGTGCCCTGAAGCCGGGCGGCGTCCTTGTCGGGCGTGGCGTCGATGTCCTGCATGGTCAGGCGGCGTCGTAGACGACTTCGAGCGTCGGCTTGATGACTTCGTGCTTGCCGACCATGTCGAAGATGGTGGCCGGTTCCATCTTGAAATCGCGGCCCGTGACTTCGGCGCTGAACAGGCCCAGCAGCTGGTCCTGCGTCTGCGGTTTCGGGCGCACGGGTGGTGCCTCGGCCACATTGATGGCGAGCTCTTCGAACAGCGGCGCCCACTGCGTGCCGGGCCGGCCGATGATTTCGTAGCTGGCGCTCTTGCGGCGGATGTCTTCATTGGCCGGAATCGCGGCCAGCACCGGGATGCCGGCGGCTTTGGCGAAAGCCTGCGCTTCGCCGGTGCCGTCGTCCTTGTTGATCACCACGCCGGCCACGCCGACGTTGCCGCCCAGCTTGCGGAAGTATTCGACCGCGCTGCAGACGTTGTTCGCGACGTACAGCGATTGCAGGTCGTTGCTGGCCACGACGATGACCTTCTGGCACATGTCGCGGGCTATCGGCAGGCCGAAGCCGCCGCAGACCACGTCGCCCAGGAAGTCGAGCAGCACGAAGTCGAAACCCCAGTCGTGGAAGCCCAGCTTTTCCAGCGTTTCGAAGCCGTGGATGATGCCGCGACCGCCGCAGCCGCGACCGACTTCGGGCCCGCCGAGTTCCATCGCGTAGACGCCGTCGCGCTTGAAGCAGACGTCGCCGATGGCGACGGCCTCACCCGCGAGTTTCTTCTTCGAACTGGTCTCGATGATGGTGGGGCAGGCCTTGCCGCCGAACAGCAGGCTGGTCGTGTCGCTCTTCGGGTCGCA
>JANPHI010000316.1:0-54645 GCA_031424355.1 Betaproteobacteria bacterium | reverse complement strand
GCCGAATTCGGCGGCGTGGCCGGCACCATCAACGTCATCCTGCGCGGCGCGCCCAAGGTGCAGCAGCACGAGTGGCGCGCCGGCCTGGGCTACCGCAGCGTGGCGCCGCAAGCGTCCTCGTCCTTCAACTGGGGCGACCGCGTCGGGGCGGTGGGCTGGTACCTGCCGATCAGCGTGTATTCCTGGGTCAATGCCGGCGAAAGTTGGACCCAGCTGGCCACGCGCAGCGCGGGCACCGACACCAGCCAGCAGCAGGTGCAGGGCCGTGACCAGTCGCGCGGTGGCGGCGGCAATGTGGGGCCGCGGCTGGACTGGAAGATCAACGACGAAGACACCCTGCAGTGGCAGGCCTTTCTGCAGGGCAACGCCAGCCGCAGCGAAAACGGGCGCGAGACCGAAGCGCTGTTCGGGCCGGCGCCTTACAGCGTGCGCGATGCGTCGGCCTGGCACGGCCGCTGGGAACTGGAACGCACGCAGGCGCAGTGGGTGCGCAAGGCGGCCGACGGCACGCGGCTGGAACTGAAGGGCATGGCGCAGAGCAGCCTGTCCACCGGCAGCGGGGCCTCGCAAGGCCTGTCGCCGCTGGGCGTGCCGGGCATCGCGCGCAGCAGCCTGAGCAGCCAACGCGAGGCCAACGCTTCGGTGGGCGCCCGTTGGCGGCAGCCGCTCGGGCAGGCGCACACGCTCAGCCTCGGCATCGACGTGGACGAGAAGCACCGCCGCGAACTGCGCCAGCAGTTCAACGACGGCGTCGAACAGTTCACCGGCAGCGTCGGTTCGCCGTTCACCGCCGTCACCCAGCGCACCACGGCCTTCGGGCAGGACGAATGGGCAATAGTCGAAGGCTGGTCCAGCATGCTGGGCCTGCGCGCCGAGACCACCCGGCTGGTGACCGGTGCGCCCAGCGGCGAAGTGGCCAGCAGCTGCAGCGTGGTGTCGCCCGTGCTGCACCTGCGCCACGCGCTGGACGACAAGGGCCGCGACCTGGTGCGCGCCAGCGTGGCCCGCAGCATCCGCGTGCCCGAGATCGGCCTGCTGCTGCCGCGCTACAGCCTGAACGGCAGCTACGACCGCGACACGCCCAACACCCCGCTGGCCGCCGACAGTGCCGGCAACCCGAGGCTGCAGCCGGAATATTCGACCGGCTTCGATCTGGCGCTGGAGCAGCATCTGCGCAGCGGTGGCGTGCTCAGCGCCAGCATCTTTCACCGCCGGCTCGACGGCCTGATCCGCCGCCACATCGCGCTGGAAACGGTGGCCGAGGCCAGCGTGCCGCGCTGGGTTTCGCGGCCGACCAACCTGGGCAGCGCGCGCAGCACCGGCATCGAGCTGGAACTGAAAGGGCAGGGCGACGAGCTGCTGAAACCGTTCTGGTCGGGCGCGCCCAAGACCCTGCAGGTGCGGGCCGCGCTGTCGGTGTATCGCTCGTCGGTCGAGCAGATCGACGACCCCGACGCGCGCCTGGAAGGCCAGCCGCCGTGGACGGCTTCGCTGGGCTTCGACCACACGGTGCCGGCCGTGGGCATCACCTACGGCAGCAACTTCACGTTGACGCCCGGCTTCTCGACGCAGCAGACCGACCGCCAGCGGGTCTGGCGCAGCGCCGCGCGCCGGCTGGACGCCTACCTGCTTTGGCGCTTCGACCGCCTGACGAATGTGCGTCTCGCGGTGAACAACGCCTTGCCGGCCGACAGCCTGTCGGCCTCGCAGATCGACGCGCTGGATGGCACCTCGGCGGGTTCCGAAAGCCGCCGCAAGGGCTACACGCAATACACGGCCAATCTGCAATGGCGCTTCTGAGGCCACGCGGCGCTGGCGTGCCCGCGCTGCACGTGCATGCCGGTCCGACGGCGCTGGCGCAACTGCGCGAACGCGGGTTGCGGCCGGGCGATGTGCGCGTCATCCCGGCGGCGGCGGGCGGGCCCAAGGGTCTGGTCCTCAACCCGCTGGACCGCTACCTCTTCGGCCACTGGCTGCCGGCTGCATCGCAAACCGTGCACCTGCTGGGCGCGTCCATCGGCGCCTGGCGCATGGCCTGCGCCTGCCTGCCTGATGCCGACGCGGCGCTGGCCGAGCTGGCCGAGGACTACATCACCCAGCGCTACGAACACGCGCCGGGTCAGGCGCCCACGCCCACCACGGTCAGCCGCGATTTCGGTTTGCAGATCGAAAAGCGGCTGGGCTCGCGCGCCGCCGAGTTGCTGTCGCACCCGCAGTGGCGCCTGCACGTCTTCACCAGCCACGGCCGCCAGCTGCTGCACCGCCCCGGCCGCTGGCGCACGCCGGTGGGCTACTTCGGCGCCTTCGCGGCCAACGCCGTGCACCGCCGCGCGCTGGGCACTTTCCTGGAACGCGTGGTCTTCGGCGACCCCCGCGACGCGCTGCCTTTTCCACTGACTGATTTCCGCAGCCAGCAGGTTGCGCTGACGCCGCAAAACTTGGCGCAGGCCGTGCTGGCCAGTTGCTCGATACCCTTCTGGCTGGACCCGGTCCACGACATCCCCGGCGGCCCGTCGGGCGCCTACTGGGACGGCGGCATCACCGACTATCACCTGCACCTGCCGTACTCGGGGATGGCCGCGACCGACGAAGGCCTGGTGCTGTATCCGCATTTCCAAAGTCAGGTCGTGCCGGGCTGGCTGGACAAGGCCTGGAAGGCCCGCCACCGCGCCACGGCGCAGCTCGACAGCTTGGTGCTGCTGTCGCCCAACCCGGCCTGGGTGCAGACCCTGCCCGGCAGCAAGCTGCCCGACCGCGCCGACTTCAAGGCCTATGCCCAAGACGACGCCGGCCGCATGCGCGCGTGGCGCCGCGCACTGGCCGAAAGCCAGCGCCTGGCCGACGAATTCGCGGCTTTGGTGGCGGATGGCCGGTCTATCGAGGCGATGCCGCTGCGTTGACCCGGCGGACACGGCAGGCCATCGGATAAACTCAACGACCTTCAACTAACAAGGACGGGAAAGGCAGCATGGTTATGACACCGCGGACTCGCAGCTCACACGCCGAGGTCTTTACCCGGGCGTAAGCCCTGCCGCGCGGTCGCATCCGACCTATTCCCACAGCAAGCGCGGCGTCCACCGCGCTTTGTTTTTTCCGAAAGATCACCCCATGTTGAACATCACGCTGCCCGACGGCTCGCGCCGCGAATTCCCCGGTCCGGTCACGGTGGCCGAAGTGGCCGCGTCCATCGGCACCGGCCTGGCCAAGGCGGCCCTGGCTGGCAAGGTAGACGGCACGCTGGTCGACACCAGCTTCCGCATCGAGCAGGACGCGCAACTGGCCATCGTCACCGACAAGGACGCCGACGGCCTGGCGGTCATCCGCCACAGCACGGCCCACCTGCTGGCGTATGCGGTGAAGTCCTTGTTCCCCGAAGCCCAGGTCACCATCGGCCCGGTCATCGAAAACGGCTTCTACTACGACTTCGCCTACAAGCGCCCCTTCACGCCTGACGACCTTCAGGCGATTGAACGAAAGATGGCGGAGCTGGCCGCGAAGAACGAGCCCGTCGTGCGCCGGGTGCTGCCGCGCGACGAGGCGGTCGCCTATTTCAAGAGCCTGGGTGAGCACTACAAGGCCGAGATCATCAGCAGCATCCCGCCCGACCAGGACGTGTCGCTGTACCGCGAAGGCGATTTCGAAGACCTGTGCCGCGGCCCACACGTGCCCAGCACTGGCCGGCTGAAATTCTTCAAGCTGATGAAGGTGGCCGGCGCCTATTGGCGTGGCGACCAGAACAACGAGCAGTTGCAGCGCATCTACGGCACCGCCTGGGCCAGCAAGGAAGCGCTGCAGGGCTACCTGACGATGCTGGAAGAGGCCGAGAAGCGCGACCACCGCAAGCTGGGCCGCGAGCTTGATTTGTTCCACATCGACGAGCACTCGCCGGGCACGGTGTTCTGGCACCCCAAGGGCTGGACGCTGTGGCAAGAGGTCGAGCAGTACATGCGCCGCGTCTACCGCGACAACGGCTACCAGGAAGTCAAGGGCCCGCAGATCCTGGACCAGGGCCTGTGGGAGAAGACCGGCCACTGGGACAAGTACCGCGAGAACATGTTCGTCACCGAATCGGAGAAACGCGACTACGCGCTGAAGCCGATGAACTGCCCCGGCCACATCCTGATCTACAAGCAGGGCATCAAGAGCTACCGCGACCTGCCGCTGCGCTTCGGCGAATTCGGCCAGTGCCACCGCAATGAGCCCACCGGCGGCCTGCACGGCATCATGCGGGTGCGCGCCTTCACGCAGGACGACGGCCACATCTTCTGCACCGAAGACCAGATCCAGGCCGAGGTGGTGGCCTTCACCACCCTGCTGCAGAAGGTCTACGCGGACTTCGGCTTCAGCGACATCATCTACAAGCTGTCCACGCGGCCCGAGAAGCGCATCGGCAGCGAGGAAAGCTGGGACCGCGCCGAGGCGGCTTTGGCCGCGGGCCTGCGCGCCTCAGGCTGCGACTTCGAGTACCTGCCGGGCGAGGGCGCCTTCTACGGCCCGAAGATCGAATACACGCTGAAAGACGCGCTGGGCCGCCCGTGGCAGTGCGGCACCATCCAGGTCGATCCGAACATGCCCGAGCGCCTGGGCGCCGAGTTTGTCGGCGAAGACGGCGGCCGGCACCACCCCATCATGCTGCACCGTGCCATCGTCGGCAGCCTGGAGCGTTTCATCGGCATCCTGATCGAACAGCATGCCGGCGCGCTGCCCGCCTGGCTGGCGCCGGCCCAGGTGGTGGTGGCCGCGATCAGCGAAGGGCAGGCCGAATATGCCGGCGAAGTCGCGAAAATGCTGCAAAAACAAGGGCTTAGGGTGTCCGTCGATTTGCGCAATGAGAAAATTAACTATAAGATCCGTGAGCATTCAATGCAAAAAGTCCCGTTCATTCTTGTCGTTGGCGACAAGGAGAAGGCAAACGGGGCGGTTGCCGTGCGCGCCCGGGGTAACCAAGACCTTGGTGTGATGCCGCTGGCAGACTTCCTCCAGAAGATCAGCAGCGACATCGATACCAAGGTTTAGCCATCTCAGGCGCGTTTTCAATATTTCGTGGCCCGTCTGCCTTCGGGTTGCCACAGGAGCTGGAACCATCGCTACTTTCATGGACCGCCGCACCCCCAATGCGGAACGCAAGCACAGGCTGAACCGGGAAATCATGGCGCTCAACGTGCGCCTGAACGGGGTTGAAAACGAGCCGCTGGGCATCGTCAGCACGATGGAAGCGTTGCGCATGGCCGGGGAACTGGACGTCGATCTGGTCGAGATCGCGGCCGCAGCAGACCCCCCGGTGTGCCGGTTGATGGACTACGGCAAGTTCAAGTACCAAGAGCAGAAAAAGGCGGCCGAGGCCAAGAGCAAGCAGAAGGTCATCGAGATCAAGGAAGTCAAGTTCCGTCCGGGCACGGACGACGGCGACTACCACATCAAGATGCGCAACCTGCGCCGCTTCATTGCCGAAGACGGCGACAAGGGCAAGGTCACGCTGCGCTTCCGCGGGCGTGAAATCACCCACCAGGACATCGGCATGCGCATGCTGGAACGCATACGCGACGAGCTGGCCGATGTCGCCATGGTCGAACACATGCCCAAGCTGGAAGGCCGGCAGATGATCATGGTGCTGGCGCCCAAGCGGAAGTAAGTAGAACGGAACTTCGCTGCTGCGGTCTGGTCACTGCAGCAGCGAAAAGCGGGGACGTCGCGAGGCAACCCCGCCAAGAAGCGGCTGCAGGCCATCAAGCACACCGGGCATTCCGGCGTCGCCTGCAGCAGCAAACGAAGAAGGAGCAGCAATGCCCAAGATGAAGACCAAGAGCAGCGCGAAGAAGCGTTTTCGCGTGCGCCCGGGCGGTACCGTCAAACGCGGTCAAGCCTACAAGCGCCACATCCTGACCAAGAAGACCACGAAGAACAAGCGCCAGCTGCGCGGTTCTGCCAACGTGCATGAAACCAACATGGGTCACATCGCCAAGATGCTGCCCTTCGCTGGTCTCTGATCCCACTCCACACGCACAAGGACTCAACACATGCCTCGCGTCAAACGTGGTGTCACCGCACACGCCCGCCACAAGAAAATCCTGAAGCTTGCCAAGGGCTTCCGCGGCCGCCGCAAGAACGTCTTCCGCATCGCCAAACAGGCGGTGATGAAGGCCGGTCAATACGCCTACCGTGACCGCCGCACGCGCAAGCGCGTGTTCCGCCAGTTGTGGATTGCCCGTATCAACGCTGCCAGCCGTGGCCTGGGCGTGACCTACAGCAAGTTCATGGCGGGCTTGAAGAAAGCCAACATCGACATCGACCGCAAGGTGCTGTCGGACATGGCCATTCACGACCCGGCTGCTTTTGCCAGCATCGTCGACAAGGTGAAGGCCCAGCTCGCGTAGTCTCCAAGGGCGCCGGACGATGAGTCCGGCGTTCTGGCTAGCACCCGAAGGCCGTCACCTGTGGACGGCCTTTTTTCATTTTCTGCACGCATGAACGAACTCGATCAACTGGTCACCGCTGCGCAGGCCGACTTCGCTGCCGCCACGACGCCCGCCGACCTGGAAAACGCCAAGGCGCGCTACCAGGGCAAGAGCGGTCGCGTCACCGACCTGCTGAAGGCGCTGGGCGCTTTGCCCGTCGAAGCCAAGAAGGCGCGCGGCGCCGAGATCAACGTGGCCAAGGGGCAGATCGAGTCCGCCTTGCAAGCCCGCCGCGATGCTTTGGCAGCGGCCGAACTGGACGCCCAATTGCGCGCCGAAGCGCTGGACGTGACGCTGCCCGGTCGGGGGCGGGGCACCGGTGGTTTGCACCCGGTCAGCCGCACCATCGAACGCATCGAGGCCATCTTCGGCAGCATGGGGTTCGACGTGGCCGAAGGCCCCGAGATCGAGACCGACTGGATGAGTTTCACGGCGCTGAACAACCCCGAGAACCACCCCGCGCGTTCGATGCAGGACACCTTTTACGTCGACCTGAAAGACGCGCAGGGCCGCTGGTTGAACCTGCGTCCGCACACCAGCCCGATGCAGGTGCGCTATGCCCGCGCGCATGCCGCGAAATTTGCCACCGAGTTGTCGCAAGGGCTGCCCATACCCGAGATCCGCGTCATCGCCCCGGGCCGCACCTACCGCGTCGACAGCGACGCCACGCACTCGCCGATGTTCCACCAGTGCGAAGGCCTGTGGATAGGCCAGAACGTCAGCTTCAAGGACCTGAAGTTCGTCTTCAGCGACTTCGTCCGCCAGTTCTTCGAAACCGACGATTTCGACGTGCGTTTCCGGCCCAGCTTCTTCCCCTTCACCGAACCCAGCGCCGAGATCGACATCGCCTTCCGCAGTGGCCCGCTGGCCGGCCGTTGGCTGGAAGTGGCCGGCTCGGGCCAGGTGCATCCGAACGTGGTGCGCAACTACGGCCTGGACCCCGAAACCCATATCGGCTTCGCCTTCGGCATGGGCCCCGACCGCCTCGCCATGCTGCGCTACGGCATCGATGACTTGCGCCTGATGTTTGACGGTGACCTGCGTTTCCTGAAGCAATTCAACTGACCATGCAATTCCCTGAATCCTGGCTGCGCGCCTTCTGCAACCCGCCGCTGTCCACGCAAGAACTGGCCGACCTGCTGACCATGTCGGGCATGGAGGTCGAAGAAACCCGCCCCGTTGCGCCGCCCTTCAGCGGCATCGTGGTGGCCGAAATCGTCAGCGCCGAGCAGCACCCCAGCGCCGACCGTTTGCGGGTGTGCAGGGTCGATGCAGGGCCGCACAGCCCTGATGGTCCGCTGCAGATCGTCTGCGGCGCGCCGAATGCCCGCGTGGGCATCCGCGTGCCCTTGGCGCTGGTCGGCGCTGAACTGCCGCCCGCGGATGACGCGAAAGCGGATGGCAAGCCCTTCAAGATCGGCGTCGGCAAGCTGCGTGGTGTCGAGAGCTTCGGCATGCTGTGCTCGGCCCGCGAATTGAAGATTGCCGACGACCACGGCGGCCTGCTGGAACTGGCGGCCGATGCGCCGCTGGGCGCCAGCGTCCGCGACTGGCTGAAGCTGGACGACACCGTCTTCACGCTCAAGCTCACGCCCAACCTGGCGCATGCGCTCAGCGTGTTCGGCGTGGCGCGCGAGGTCTCGGCCCTGACCGGTGTGCCGCTGACCACGCCAGCCATCCCACCCGTGACGCCCGCTCACGACCAGCGCCTGCCGGTGAAGGTGGAAGCCAGCGATTTGTGCGGCCGCTTCTCTGGACGTGTCGTGCGTGGCGTGAACACGAAAGCGCAGACGCCGGCCTGGATGGTCGAACGCCTGGCGCGATGCGGCCAGCGCAGCGTCACCGCGTTGGTGGACATCTCGAACTACGTGATGTTCGAGTACGGCCAGCCCACGCACATCTTCGATCTGGACAAGATTCACGACGGCCTGGTGGTGCGCTGGGGCCGTGCCGGCGAGACGCTGAAGCTGCTGAACGGCAACACCGTCGAACTGGACGACAAGGTCGGCGTCATTGCCGATGCGCAAGCGGTTGAATCGTTGGCCGGCATCATGGGCGGCGACGCCACGGCCGTGTCCGACGGCACGCAGAACGTCTACGTCGAAGCCGCCTTCTGGTGGCCCGAAGCCGTGCAGGGCCGCTCGCGCCGCTACAACTTCAACACCGACGCCGGCCACCGGTTCGAGCGCGGCGTGGACCCGGCGCAGACCGTCGAGGTTCTTGAACACATCACCCGCTTGATCCTCTCCATCTGCGGCGGCGAAGCCGGCCCGGTGGACGACCAGACGCTGGCGCTGCCGCAGGCCGACCCCGTGACGCTGCGCGTGGCCCGTGCGGCGCAGGTCATCGGTATGCCGGTGACGCAAGTGCAGTGCGCGCAAGTCTTCAGCCGCCTCGGCCTGCAGTTCAGTGAAGGCGAGGGCACTTTGACGGTGCTGCCGCCGAGCTGGCGCTTCGACCTGAAGATCGAAGAGGACTTGATCGAAGAGATCATCCGCGTCATCGGCTACGGCCAGCTGCCGGCCACGCCGCCGGTGGCGCCCATCACGGCGCGCGTGCGGCCCGAGAGCCGCCGCAGCACCCACGCCGTGCGCCGCGCACTGGCTGCGCTGGACTACCAGGAAACCATCAACTACAGCTTCGTCGAAACGCGCTGGGAACAGGAACTGGCGGGTAACGCCGATCCCATCCGTGTGCTGAACCCCATTGCCGCGCCGCTGGCGGTGATGCGGTCCAGCCTGGTCGGCAGCCTGGTGCAGGTGCTGCGGCACAACCTGGCGCGCAAGGCCACGCGGGTGCGCGTTTTCGAACTGGGCCGCGTGTTCCGGCGTGACGCTGCGGTGGTGGATGGCGCCTTGACCGTGGCCGGCGTGAACCAACCCATGCGCGTGGCCGGCCTGGCCCACGGCGCGGCTGAAAACCTGCAGTGGGGCGTCAAGGAGAAAGCGGTCGATTTCTTCGATGTGAAAGGCGATATCGAAGCCATGCTCGCACCGCGTCGCGCTCGCTTCGTCGCTGACACGCACCCGGCGATGCACCCGGGCCGCTGCGCCCGCGTCGAGCTCGATGGCCGGCCTGTGGGCCATGTCGGCGAATTGCATCCGCGCTGGCGGCTGGCTTATGAATTGCCGCAGGCACCGGTGCTGTTCGAGATGGACCTGGAGGCCGTGCTGGACCTGGCCGTCCCGGTCTTCGAGCCGGTGCCGCGTCAGCAAGCCGTTTTGCGGGATCTGGCGCTGGTGGTGCAAGACACGGTCACGCACGATGCCTTGGTGGCCAGCCTGGCCGCCGACCCGGCCGGCCTGATCCGCTCGGTGCACCTGTTCGACATCTACAAGCCTGGGGCCAACGCCAGCGGTTGGATGCCGGGCGAACACAGCCTGGCGGTGCGACTGGCATTGCGTGACGACGCGGCCACGCTCACCGACGAACGCACAGCCACCGCCGTGCAGGCCGCGCTGGCCCGCGCTGCGCAGGCCCATGGCGCCCGCTTGCGGGCATGAAGGACATCGCGATGCTGGACGACACCCCCGACGAGCCGGCCACCTTGTCGTCGCTTGAGACGCCGACACTGACCAAGGCCGAACTGGCCGAGTTGCTGTTCGACCGTTTGGGCTTGAACAAGCGGGAGTCGAAAGACATGGTCGAGGCCTTTTTCGAGATCGTCCACGGCACCCTGGTGGTGGGCCAGGATGTGAAGCTGTCGGGCTTCGGCAATTTCAACATCCGCCGCAAGGCGCCGCGCCCGGGGCGCAACCCGCGCACCGGCGAGGCGATCCCGATCAAGGCCCGCAACGTGGTCACCTTCCACGCCAGCCACAAGCTGAAATCCATCGTTCAAGGCGATACGCCGCCGGAAGGTGACTTCGAGTAGAGTCGAGCTTTAGCTCCTGATCCCATTGATTTCAATGGAGATTTTCATGAGAGCAGAGCTCCCGCCCATCCCCGCCAAGCGCTACTTCACCATCGGTGAGGTGAGCGAGCTCTGCGGTGTCAAACCGTATGTGCTGCGCTACTGGGAGCAAGAGTTCACGCAGCTCAAGCCGATGAAGCGTCGCGGCAACCGGCGCTACTACCAGCACCACGAAGTGCTGCTGATCCGGCGCATCCGCGAACTGCTCTACGACCAGGGCTTCACCATCATTGGCGCGCGCAACCGGCTGGGCGATGCGGCGGCGCGGTCGTCCATCGCGGATGTCGAAGTCGATGAAGGGGCTGACGCGGATGCGCCCTTGAGCGCCGCCGCGTCGAGCGAAACGCAGGCTGCCCAGACCCTGCCGGCTGCGGCTGCGCTCGACGGTACGCAGCTGCGCGCCGAGTTGATGTCGATACGTGAGCTGTTGAGCGCGTAAACCGCTCTGGCCGTCGTATACTGCGAGGCTCAGTCGGGGCGTAGCGCAGCCTGGTAGCGCACTTGCATGGGGTGCAAGGGGTCGCGAGTTCGAATCCCGCCGCCCCGACCAAAGTAAATCAATGGGTCAGCTCTCACAAGGGGCTGACCCTTTTTGATTTTTGCGGCCGGCTGACACGGCCTTGCAGCATTGATGCCGTTCGCGGATCAATCTTTGTGAAGCCTGCATTTCCAACGCGCGCAGCGCTGCGGCAAGATTCCCGGGTGGCGCGCTCCGCCACTTCGAGGATCTTCGATGAATGAACTGAGTACCTGGATCGGGCGTAGCGAAACGGTGCAGGACACCGTGGGCCCGACCCCCGTGGTCGCGTTGAGCGCCACGCTGGACCATCCCGCCACAGCCGTGCCGCCCGGCACGCCGCTGCCGCCGCTGTGGCATTGGCTCTACTTTCTGCCCATGCACCGGCAAAGCGACATCGGCCCCGACGGCCACGCCAAGCGCGGTGGCTTCATGCCCCCGGTGCCACTGCCCCGCCGCATGTGGGCGGGCAGCCAGTTTGAGTTCCGCGCGCCGATTCGTGTGGGTGATGCCGTGGCCCGCACGTCGACCATCGCCGACGTGACGGTGAAGTCCGGTCGCACCGGCCAGTTGGTCTTCGTCAAGGTGCGCCACGAAGTGCGCTGCAACGGCGCTGCCGAAGCCGCGCTCGTCGAATTCCACGACATCGTCTACCGCGAAGCGCAGCGCCCCGATGACGTGGCGCCTGCACCGCAGCCGGCGCCGCAGGGCGCGCAGTGGCAGCGCGAGGTCACGCCCGACGACGTGCTGCTGTTCCGCTATTCGGCGCTGACCTTCAACGGCCACCGCATCCACTACGACCGCCAGTACGTGACCGAGGTGGAAGGCTACCCGGGCCTGGTGGTGCACGGCCCGCTGATCGCCACGCTGCTGATGGACCTGCTGCGCCGCAACCTGCCCGACGCCAACGTGGCCAGCTTCCGTTTCAAGGCGGTCCGGCCGACCTTCGACCTGCACCCTTTCCAGGTCTGCGGTTCGCGTGATGGCGACACCGTCAGGCTGTGGGCGCAGGACCACGAAGGCTGGTTGACGATGGACGCTGTCGCCACGCTGAAAGCCTGAACATGCAACCCCTCAAAGGCATCACGGTTGTCGCGCTGGAACATGCCATCGCAGCCCCTTTCGCCTCCCGCCAACTGGCCGATCTGGGCGCCCGCGTCATCAAGGTCGAACGACCCGGCGTGGGCGACTTTGCGCGGGGCTACGACCAGCGCGTGCGTGGCCTGGCCTCGCATTTCGTGTGGACCAACCGCAGCAAGGAAAGCCTGACGCTGGACGTGAAGCACCCGCGCGCGGCCGAGTTGCTGATGCAGCTGATCGTCGGCCAGGCCGACGTGGTGGTGCAGAACCTGGCGCCCGGCGCGGCGGCCCGCCTGGGTGTTTCATTCGATGCGCTGAAGGACCGCCGGCCCGACCTCATCGTCTGCGACATCTCGGGCTACGGCGACGACCTCACGCACCCCGGCCCCTACCGCGACAAGAAGGCCTACGACCTGCTGATCCAGAGCGAGTCGGGCTTCGTGTCCACCACCGGCACGGCCGACGAACCCAGCAAGGCGGGCATCTCCATCGCCGACATCTCGGCCGGCATGTACGCCTACAGCAACGTGCTGGCGGCCCTGCTGCAAAGAAAGATCGATGGCCAAGGCCGGCGCATCGACATCAGCATGCTCGAAGCGATGGGCGAGTGGATGAGCTACCCGATGTACTACGCCTTCGACGGGGCGCCGCCGCCGCCGCGTGCCGGCGCTGCGCACGCCACCATCTACCCCTACGGCCCCTTCGTTTGCGGTGACGGCAAGACGGCGATGCTGGGCCTGCAGAACGAGCGCGAATGGCAGCAGTTCTGCGCCCAGGTGTTGCTGCAGCCGGCGCTGGCGCAAGACCCACGCTTCGCCGGCAACGCGCAGCGCACGGCCAACCGCGATGCGCTGAAGGCGCTGATCGTCGAGGCCTTCTCCGCGTTGACCGCCGAGCAGGTCGGGGCGCGGCTGGAGACGGCGCAGATCGCCAACGCGCAGGTCAACGACATGGCCGGCCTCTGGGCGCACCCGCAGTTGAAGGCGCGGGGCCGCTGGCGCGAGGTGGAGACATCCGCTGGTGCCGTCCCCGCGCTGCTGCCGCCCGGCTCGTGGCAGGACGGCGACCCGCGCCTGGACGCTGTGCCCGCGCTGGGCCAGCACACCGACGCGATCCTGACCGAACTGGGTGTCGGCGCCCCTGAAATCGCGGCCTTGCGCAGCGCCGAGGCCATCTGACATGGCCCTGCCGCGCACCTACCTCTTCGTCCCCGGCGACCGCCCCGAGCGCTTTGCCAAGGCCCTGGCCAGCGGCGCGGATGCCGTGGTCATCGACCTGGAAGACGCCGTGTCCCCGGCAGCCAAGCTCGAAGCCCGCGACACCGTGCGCCAATTCCTCGTCGCAGCCGACGCCGCCGTGCGCGACAGGGTCGTCATCCGCATCAACGACGAGAGCACGCCCTGGTATGCGGGCGACCTGGCGATGCTGCTCAGCAGCCGCGCAGGGCAGGTGATGTTGCCCAAGACCGAGAAGGCCGAGACGGTGGGCAGCCTGGGAGCCCGCTGCCCTGGCATTGCGGTGCTGGCGCTGGTCGAAACGGCGCGCGGCGTGCTGGCGGCCGAGGCCATCGCCATCGCGCCCGGCGTGCAGCGCCTGGTCTTCGGCACGCTGGACTACGCGCTGGACCTGGACCTGTCGGGCGACCCGCTGGGTCTGGATTACGCCGCCAGCCGGCTGGCGCTGGCGTCGCGCGCCGCCGGCATCGCGCCGCCGGTGGCTGGCGTGACGGCCGCGCTGGACGACGAAGCGCAACTGCTGGCCGACCTGGCCCGCGCCCGCGCGCACGGTTTTGCGGCCAAGCTGTGCATCCATCCGCGCCAGGTGGCGGTCATCCACACCGCCCTGGCGCCCAGCGCCGACGAACTGCGCTGGGCGCACCGCGTGATGGCCGCGACCGAAGCAGTCGGACAGGGCACCGGCGCCGTGCAACTGGATGGCCGGATGATCGACCGACCGGTTGTCGAACGCGCGCGGCGGGTCATCGAACGCGCCGCTCGCTGAACCCGCTTGCACCTCTGCAATCAACACAAACCCAACCCCACCACCGAGACAATTTCATGGCTTCCAGCATCATCGATTCCGCGATCTTCCAGGGCATCTTCACCAGCGACGCGATGCGCCAGGTGTGGTCCGACGAGAACCGCACGCAGAAGTACCTGGACATCGAACGCGCGCTGGCCGTCGTGCAGGGGCGGCTGGGCCTGATCCCGGCGGAAGCCGCCGAAGAGATCGTCAGCCACTGCACGCTGGACCAGATCGACATGGCCAAGCTGCGAGCGCAGACCGAGCGCATCGGCTACCCCATCCTGGGCGTGGTGTCGCAACTGAACGCGCTGTGCCGCGACAAGCTGGGCGAGTACTGCCACTGGGGGGCCACCACGCAGGACATCACCGACACCGCCACGGTGCTGCAGATCCGCGAAGCGCTGGTGCTGGTGGACGACGAACTGGCGGCCATCGCCCAGGCGATGGCCAAGCTGGCGCGCGAACACCGCGACACGCCCGTCATCGGCCGCAGCAACCTGCAGCAGGCCATCCCGGTGACCTTCGGCTACAAGATGGCCGGGCTGCTGTCGGCCGTGCTGCGCCACCGCGAACGCATTGCGCAGTTGCGTGAACGGGTGCTGGTCGGCGAGTTCGCCGGGGCCGCCGGCACGCTGGCTTCGCTGCAGACCGGGGCGATGGAAACCCAGGCCGGGCTGTGTGCGGAACTGGGGCTGAAGCAGCCGGTGATCGCCTGGCATACCATCCGCGACAACATCGCCGAAGTGGGCACGGTGCTGGGGCTGATCGGCGGCACGCTGGGCAAGCTGAGCATGGACGTCAAGCTGATGATGCAGACCGAAGTCGGCGAGGTCTTCGAGCCTTACCACCACGGCCGCGGCAGCAGCAGCACCATGCCGCAGAAGCGCAACCCCATCAGCAGCGCCTACATCCACGGGGCGATCAGTGTGCTGCGCCAGCACGCGGCGGCGCTGATGGACGCCATGGTGGCCGACCACGAACGCAGCACTGGGCCGTGGCAGATCGAGTGGATCGTGCTGCCCGAAGCCTTCTGCCTGCTGGCCGGCGCGCTGAAGCAGAGCCGGGTCATCGTCGAAGGCCTCGAGGTGGACCCTGCCGCCATGCGCCGCAACATCGACATGACCCACGGCCTGGTGATGAGCGAGGCGGTGATGATGGGCCTGGGCACCTACATCGGGCGCGAATACGCGCACGACCTGGTCTACGACATCTGCCGCGAGGCGCTGAAGCAGCAGCGCCCGCTGCTGGACCTGCTGTGCGAGAACGCGCAGATCATGGAACACGTGACGCGCGAGCAACTGGCCGCCATGTGCGACCCGACCAACTACCTGGGTCAGTCGGGCCTGATGGTGGACCGGGTGCTGGCCATGATGGCCTGAAGCCGCCGGTTCACCGCGTCGCCTTGACGGCCACGGGCTTCAAGGGTGAGCGGGACCGGCCTTGCCCTTGCGGCCGCGCTCGGCGGGGCTGTTGCTGAGCAGGTCGTACAGCTGTTGCGCCGCCGGTGACAGGCTGCGGCCCTGGCGCCGTATCAACCCCACCTTGCGGCTGACGATGGGCTCGGTCAGCGGCACGCTGACCAGCAGCGGGTGGTCGGCACCCGGCATGGCCATCGCCGGCACGGCGGCCACGCCGAGACCGGCCTCGACCAGGCCGAGCAGCGTGGTCACATGCTGGGCTTCGTACAGCGCCTGCGGCCGTTGCGCGACACCGGCCAGCGCCTGGTCCAGCAGCAGCCGGTTGCCTGACGACTTGCCCACCGAAATGAAGTCGTGGGCCGACAGGTCGGCCCAGGTGACCTGCTTCTTGCGCGCCAGCGGATGGTCGCGCCGGCAGGCGGCGACGAAGCGTTCCTCGAGCAGGGGCTGGAATTCGACATCGCTTTCCTGCGCGCCGATGAAGTTGAGCCCGAAGTCGGCCTCGCCGTTCACCACCGCGGCCAGCACCTCGTTGGCGCTGGCGTCGAAGACCTTGACGCGGATCTTGGGGTAGCGCTCGTGGTACCGGCGTATCACCTGCGGCAGGAAGTAGTAGACCGCCGAGGGCACGGCCGCGATGGCCACTTCACCCATGCGCGTGGCGGCCACGCCGCGGATGCCCAGCAGCGTGTGGTCCAGGTCGTCCAGCAACTGTTCGACCTTGCGCGAGAAATCGCGGCCCACGGCGGTGAGGCTGACCCGGCGCGTCGTCCGGTCGAGCAAGCGCACGCCCAGGGCTTGTTCGAGCTTGTCGATGCGGCGGCTGAAGGCCGGTTGCGAGATGTGCACGGCCTCGGCCGCCTTGCGGAAGTTGCTCAGTTCGGCAACGGCCCGGAAGGCCAGCAGGTCGTTGAGGTCGAAGTTGATGGCCATCGGCGTGCTCGGTGTGCTGGGTGAAGGTCGCAGCCAGGTGATGCGAATTCTGGATCAATGCATCGCAACCATGCAATTCACAGCCGCAGCAGGGCCCCGCAAGATGGCGCCACGAACAGAGACAAGAACGGAGACCTCACCATGAAGACACTGCGCGCAACCCTGATCGCGGCAGCCCTGTCCGCCGGCACCCTCGGCACGCCGGGCGCAGCCTGGGCCCAGGCCTGGCCGACCAAGACCATCACCATCGTCGTGCCGACAGCCGCCGGCGGCGGCAATGATGCGATGGCCCGCACCATCGCCACCAAGCTGGGGCCGCTGCTGGGCCAGACCATCATCATCGACAACCGCGCCGGCGCCAACGGCTCCATCGCCAGCGAATACGTGGCCCGCGCCACACCCGACGGCCACACGCTGATGTTCGGCTACATCGCCACGCACAGCATGAACCCGGCCCTGCAGAAACTGCGCTACGACCCGGTGGCCGACTTCGAACCGGTGGGCCTGGTGGGCTATTCGCCGACGCTGATGGTGGCCAACGCCAGCGTGCCCGTGAAGGACGTGCGCGACCTGGTGGCCCAGCTCAAGGCCAAGCCCGACAAGTACACCTATGCCTCGGCCGGTAACGGCACGGCACCGCAGTTCGCGGCCGAGTTGTTCAAGCTGAATGCCGGCGTGGTGATGCTCGGCGTGCCCTACAAGGGTTCGGCCCCGGCCATCAGCGACACCGTCGGCGGCCAGACGCAGTTCATGTTCCCCAGCCTGTTCACGGCGCTGCCGCACGTCAAGTCCGGCAAGCTCAAGGCCCTGGCCGTGGCCGGGCCCCGGCGGTCACCGCTGTTGCCCGACGTGCCGACCCTGAAGGAGGCCGGCGTGGACGGCGTCGATGTCCAGCAGTGGTACGGCCTGTTCGCACCGGCGAAGACGCCCAAGGCCGTCATCGAGAAGCTCAACAAGGTGTTGAACGAGGTGCTGCAGGACAAGGCCATCGAGAAGCGCATCGAAGACCACGGTGCCGATGTCGAGTCCAGCACGCCGGAGCAACTGGGTGCGCTGGTCAAGAGCGAACTGGCCAAGTGGAAGCGCGTCGTCCAGGCGGCCAAGCTGAGCGCCGACTGAAACGAAAAGGGCCGGCGCAAAGGCCGGCCCGTTCGGGGGTTTCAGCGCTTTGCGCTATTTGGTCTCAGGAGCCGGGGCCATGCCGGCCGACGCGGCCGAAGCCGGTGCCATCACGGCCGACGCCGCTTCCGAAGACGCCATCGCGGCGGCAGGTGCTGACACGACGACCGGCATCGGGGCTGCTGCAGCCGCCGGCGCCTTGGCGCCCATCGGCAGCAGCGGCACGATCAGCAGGGCCACGATGTTGATGATCTTGATCAGCGGGTTGACGGCCGGGCCGGCGGTGTCCTTGTAGGGGTCGCCCACGGTGTCGCCGGTGACGGCGGCCTTGTGCGCTTCGCTGCCCTTGCCACCGAAGTGGCCGTCCTCGATGTACTTCTTGGCGTTGTCCCAGGCGCCGCCGCCAGTGCACATGGAAATGGCCACGAACAGACCGGTGACGATGGTGCCCATCAGCAGGCCACCGAGCGCCGCAGCGCCCAGCGTCAAGCCCACGACGATGGGCACGATGACCGGCAGCAGCGACGGGATGACCATCTCTTTGATGGCCGCCGTGGTCAGCATGTCCACGGCCGCGCTGTAGTCGGGCTTGCGCTTGCCGGCCATGATCTGGCCGTCCTGGAACTGGCGGCGCACTTCGACCACCACCGAGCCGGCCGCACGACCCACCGCTTCCATCGCCATCGCGCCGAAGAGATAGGGAATCAGGCCGCCGATGAACAGGCCGACGATGACTTTCGGGTCGCTCAGGTCGAAGGCGACGCTGATGCCGCGGCCTTCCAGCGAGTGCGTGTAGTCGGCGAAGAGCACCAGCGCCGCCAGGCCTGCTGAACCGATGGCGTAGCCTTTGGTGACGGCTTTGGTGGTGTTGCCCACGGCGTCCAGCGGGTCGGTCACGTCGCGCACCGATTTCGGCAGTTCGCTCATCTCGGCAATGCCGCCCGCGTTGTCGGTGATGGGGCCGTAGGCGTCCAGCGCGACCACGATGCCGGCCATGCTGAGCATGGCGGTGGCGGCGATGGCGATGCCGTACAGACCGGCCAGCGAGTAGGCGCACAGGATGGCCGCGCAGACGAAGAGCACCGGCCAGGCGGTGGAGCGCATCGACACGCCCAGGCCGGCAATGATGTTGGTGCCGTGCCCGGTGGTCGAGGCTTGCGCGATGTGCTGCACCGGCGGGTATTGCGTGCCGGTGTAGTACTCGGTGACCCACACCATCGCGGCTGTCAGCACCAGGCCGACGGCGCAGGTGCCGAAGAGCGCCATCGCCGACACCGTGCCGCCAGCGGTCAGCGTCAGCGGCTGCGGGAACATCGCGGTGGTGACGAAGTAGAAGGCGATCAGCGACAGCACGCCGGCCACCGCCAGGCCCTTGTACAGCGCCGGCATCACGTTCTTCATGCCCGGCGAGGCCTTGACGAAGTAGCAGCCGATGATGGAAGCAATGATGGACACGCCGCCCAGCAGCAGCGGGTACACCACGGCGTTGACCGTGGCGCCGCTGATCATCAGCGCGCCCAGGGCCATGGTGGCGATCAGCGTCACGGCGTAGGTTTCGAACAGGTCGGCGGCCATGCCGGCGCAGTCGCCGACGTTGTCGCCCACGTTGTCGGCGATCACCGCCGGGTTGCGCGGGTCGTCTTCCGGTATGCCGGCTTCAACCTTGCCCACCAGGTCGGCGCCGACGTCAGCGCCCTTGGTGAAAATGCCGCCGCCCAGGCGCGCGAAGATGGAAATCAGCGACGAGCCGAAGGCGAAGCCCAGCAGCGGCTTCAGCGTTTCCGGCTTCACGTCGGTGCCGCCGGTCAGCACCATGAAGAAGATGCCCACGCCCAGCAGGCCCAGGCCGACGACCAGCATGCCGGTGATGGCACCGCCCTTGAAGGCCACGTCCAGCGCCGGCCCTATGCCTTTGGTGGCGGCTTGCGCGGTGCGCACATTGGCCTTCACCGACACGTTCATGCCGATGAAACCGCAGGCGCCCGACAGCACGGCGCCCAGCACGAAGCCACCCGCGCTGAGCTTGTCGAGAAAGATGAAGATGAGCACCGCCAACACCGCACCGACGATGGCGATGGTGCGGTACTGGCGCGCCAGGTAGGCCGCTGCGCCCTGCTGAATCGCACTGGCGATTTCCTGCATGCGGGCATTGCCTGCGTCCTGCGACAGGATCCAGCTTCGTTGCACGAAGCCGTAGATCACTGCAGCCAGGCCGCAAGCCAGGGCGATGTTCAGCGCCATGGAGGTCGTCATAGAAAAGGCTCCTTCCTCAATCCAATCTTTTGATGGGTTTTCGCAGAAGGCCACCCCGTGGGACCAGGCCCTGCAAAACGGATACAGCGAAATGATGTTACGGCCGATGTCCGGGGCTTCCGTCTGGGGTTTGCCATCGGTCGCAGCGTTGCGTCAGGGCGTGGCAAGTTGGGTCTTTAGAATGCCGCGCTTGCCCAGATCAACACCGTAAAGAGACACCCATGAGCCTGCACAACGTGACCCCCGGCGCCAAGGCACCGGAAGAGTTCAACGTGATCATCGAGATCCCGATGAATGCCGACCCGATCAAGTACGAGGTCGACCACGACAGCGGCGCGCTCTTTGTCGACCGCTTCATGAGCACCGCCATGCACTACCCGTGCAACTACGGCTACATCCCCAACACCCTGGCCGATGACGGCGATCCGGTGGACGTGCTGGTCATCACGCCGGTGCCGCTGATCCCGGGCGTAGTGGTCACCTGCCGGCCCATTGGCATGCTGAAGATGGACGATGAGGCCGGTGGCGACAACAAGCTGCTGGCCGTGCCCATCGACAAGATCCTGTCGATCTACACGCAATGGCAGAAGCCGGAAGACCTGAACCCGCTGCGCCTGAAAACCATCCAGCACTTCTTCGAGCACTACAAGGATCTGGAAGAAGGCAAATGGGTCAAGGTCATCGGCTGGGAAGGTCGCGACAGCGCCATCGCCGAGATCAACACCGGCATGGCCAACTTCAAGAAGGGCGAGGCCTGACCGTCATGCGGCGGCGGGCGGTTCGCCGTCTGCCGGTGGGTTGGGCTTGAACGGGTTGCGGTCGCGCAATTCGTCCACGTAGTCCGCGATGCCCGCACCTTCGTTGGCCAGGAAGTCAGCCACCGCCTGCGCGAAGCGTTCGTCGCGCAGCCAATGTGCGGATGCGGTGGGCGTGGGCAGCAGGCCGCGGGCCATCTTGTGCTCCCCCTGCGCGCCGCCTTCGAAGCGCGTGTAGCCCTTGGCCAGGCACCAGGCCAGCGGCTGGTAGTAGCAGGCTTCGAAGTGCAGGCAGGACACCGTTTCGACGCAACCCCAATAGCGGCCCCAGGCCGCCTGGCGTTCGGCGTCGATGGCCACCAGCGACACGGCGATGGGCTGTCCCGCGCGCTGCGCCACGAACATCACCCAGTGCTGCGGCATCTGCCGCGCCATGCGCTCGAAGAAGCTGCGCGTGAGATAGGGCGTGCTGTGGTGCGCCGCGTAGGTCAGGGTGTAGCAGTGGTAGAAAAAGTCCCACAGTTCGGACGTTATGGCGGTGCCTTCGTGGGTGGTGAAGGTCACGCCTTGCTCGGCCACTTTGCGTCGTTCCTGCTGGATCTTCTTGCGCTTGTCGCGCTGCAGGCGCTGCAGCAGGTCGGTGAAATCGGCCGCCGGCTGCTGTGCGTCCTGCGTCCAGTGGAACTGCACACCGTGGCGGATCATCCAGCCCGCGCCTTCGAAGGCCGCGCGGTCTTGTTCGTCCAGAAACAGCATGTGGGCCGATGACAGCTGGCCCTGGCGTGCCAGCGCGGCTATGGCGTCCACCAGCACCTTGCGTGCGCGGGCATTGCGTGCCAGCAGCCGCGTGCCGGGAACGGGCGTGAAAGGCACCGCACCCAGCAGCTTGGGGTAGTAGGGCAGGCCGTGGCGGCGGTAGGCGTCGGCCCAGGCCCAGTCGAAGACGTATTCGCCGTAGGAATGGCTCTTCAGGTACAGCGCGGCGGCGGCCTGCAACTGGCCATGCAACTCGACCGTCAGGAACTGCGGCGCCCAGCCGGTTTCTGGCGTGGCGCTACCCGATTCGTGCAGCGCGGCCAGATATTCGTGGCGCAGGAAAGGGGTCGGGGCCAGCTGGTCGGCGAGCAAAGCGTTCCAGGCCACCGCATCCAGCGTGGCCGGCTCGGCATGGACCCGGATGACATAATCTTTTTCGATCATTTGGATCTGTGAAACACAGGGTCAGCGAACGTGAGTAGCAGGGTCAACAGGGTAGGGGCAGCAGCGTGAAGGCGGCACTTGCACAGATCAACGCCAAGGTCGGCGACCTTGGCGGCAACGCCCGGTTGCTGGCCGACGCGGCCCGCGCGGCCCACGCCCAAGGCGCCACCCTGGTGCTGGCGCCGGAACTGGCGCTGACCGGCTACCCGCCCGAAGACCTGCTGCTGCGCCCGGCTTTCATGGCCGCTTGTGCCGAGGCTTTGCAGAGGTTGGCAGCCGAATTGGCCGATTGCGTGGGCTTGCATTTGATCGTCGGCCATCCGCATCAATTCGGTGTGCAGGGTGATGTTAGGTCGAAGTCCATGGCCGTGCAGCAGCGCTTCAATGCGGCCTCGGTTCTTTCGGGTGGACAGGTGCGCGGCACCTACTGCAAACGCGAATTGCCGAATTACCAGGTCTTCGACGAGCGACGCTATTTCGCATCCGGTCGAGATGCAGGTTTGTCGCCGCTGGTGGTGGCTATTGGCGGTTTGCGCGTTGGGGTGCTGATCTGCGAAGACGCTTGGTTCGATGAACCGGCGCAGGCCGCCTGCGATGCGGGCGCGCAATTGCTCTGCGTGTTGAATGCCTCGCCCTTTCACCTGGACAAGGCCGGCGAGCGCGAGGCGCGCATGGCGGATCGGGCAAGGGCAGTCGGCAAGCCGCTGCTCTATGCGCACCTGGTCGGCGGGCAAGACGAAGTGGTGTTCGACGGCGCCTCTTTTGCACTCGATGCGGCCGGCGCGGTCACTGCGCGGGCGCCGGCTTTCGAGTCGTCGCTGCTGATGCTGGACATCGCGGCCGACGGCAGCGCGCACGGCGCCGTCGCCGAAGTGCCGTGCATCGAGGCGCAAGCCTGGTCTGCGCTGGTGACGGGCGTGCGCGACTACCTGGGCAAGAACGGCTTCCCCGGCGCGCTGATCGGCCTGTCGGGCGGCATCGATTCCGCGCTGGTACTGGCTGTGGCTGTCGATGCGCTGGGCGCGGACCGGGTGCGCGCGGTGATGATGCCGTCGCCCTACACCGCCGATATTTCGTGGCTGGACGCGCGCGACATGGCCGAGCGGCTGGGCGTGCGCTACGACGA
Source organism: Betaproteobacteria bacterium (assembly GCA_031424355.1). Classification (GTDB taxonomy): domain Bacteria; phylum Pseudomonadota; class Gammaproteobacteria; order Burkholderiales; family Burkholderiaceae_C; genus Rubrivivax. Next base: position 31,851 of record JANPHI010000316.1, on the reverse strand, counting down.
GATCGCCATCGCCCCAATGTTCGATGCCTTCCGCAGCAGCCTGGCACCGCATTTCGTCGGCCGCGCCGAAGACACCACGGAAGAAAATCTGCAGGCCCGCATCCGCGGCACGCTGCTGATGGCGATGTCGAACAAATTCGGCTCCATCGTGCTGACCACGGGCAACAAGAGCGAGATGGCGACCGGCTACTGCACGCTGTACGGCGACATGGCGGGCGGCTTCGCGGTCATCAAGGATGTCGCCAAGACGCTGGTCTACCGACTGGCCGAATGGCGCAACGAACAGCCCTCGGTACGGGCAGATGGCAGCGTTGGTGCCATCATTCCCGAACGCATCATCACGCGCCCACCCTCGGCCGAATTGCGCCCCGACCAGACCGATCAGGACAGCCTGCCGCCCTACGCCGTGCTGGACGCCATCCTGGCGCGCTACATGGAAGAAGACCAGGGCATCGAAGAGATCGTCGCGGCGGGTTACGCGCGTGCCGATGTCGAGCGCGTGACCTGGCTGATCAAGGTCAACGAGTACAAGCGCCGCCAGTCACCGGTGGGCATCCGCATCACCCACCGCGCCTTCGGCCGCGACTGGCGCTACCCCATCACCTCGGGGTTCCGTGCTTAAATTGCCCACAGTTGCCAACGTTTTCCGGAGCCCGCCATGAAGCAGATCACCGCCATCATCAAACCCTTCAAGCTGGAAGAAGTCCGCGAGGCGCTGGGTGATGTTGGCGTGTCGGGTTTGACCGTTACCGAGGTCAAGGGCTTCGGCCGCCAGAAAGGCCACACCGAGCTCTACCGCGGTGCCGAATACGTGGTCGACTTCCTGCCCAAGGTCAAGGTCGAAGTGGTGATCAAGGACGAGGACGTCGAGCGCTGCATCGAGGCCATCGTCAAGGCCGCCAAGACCGGCAAGATCGGTGACGGCAAGATTTTCGTCACCTCGGTCGAGCAGGTGGTGCGCATCCGCACCGGCGAGACCAACGAAGCGGCGGTCTGAGCCGCCGACCCTCGGCTGTTCGGTTCAAACGCGCGAGAGATCGCTCGCAGTGTCCGGCGTGTGCGAGCCGGTCTGGCCCATCAGGCTGACCAGCAAGGCTTCGGCATCGCCACCGACTTGCACAGCAGCCTGCTGTTCGGCTGACAAAAAGCCTTCGTCCACCGAGTGCTGCATGAAGCGCAGCAGGTCGTCGTAGTAGCCCGCCGTGTTCAGCAGGCCGATGGGGTTGCGGTGGTAGCCCAACTGGCGCCACGTCCACACCTCGTACAGCTCTTCCAGTGTGCCGATGCCGCCGGGCAGGGCGATGAAGGCGTCGGCGCGTTCGGCCATCATCTGCTTGCGCAGGTGCATGGTCGGCACGACGTGCAATTCGTCCAGGCCCTGGTGTTCAACTTCGCGCTGCTTCAGCGACTCGGGGATCACGCCGACCACCCGGCCACCGGCCGCCATCGTCGCATCGGCCACTTCACCCATCAGGCCGACCTTGCCGCCACCGTAGACCAGTTGCCAGCCGCGCGATCCGATGGCGGTGCCCAGGGCGCGGGCAGCGGCCGTGTAGGCCGGCTTGTTGCCGTGGCGCGAGCCGCAGTAGACGCAGATGCTGATGGGTTTGGGTGGCGGCATGATTCAGGCTCGGGCGCTGGGTTGGGCCATCACCAGGCGGGTGTGGCAGATGGCATCGTGCCAGTACTGGCGGTCGGGCCGCAACCAGGCCAGGGCGGCGTAGGCAAGCACCCCAGCGGTCAGGGCGACGAACACCGGCGCGCTGCCCTTCAGGCCGGCCAGGTACAGACCCAGCAGGGCCGGCAGGAACCACATCCAGGACAGCAGGTAGCGCCCGATCGCGCGCGGCAGGGACACGGGCTCGCCGTCTTCGTCGACCAGACGGATCTGCCAGGTCTGCATGGCCAGTGTCTGGCCCGTGCGCGACCAGAAGCCGGCGAAGTACAAGCCCAGCACCACGAAGATGACGGCCTGCAGACCGCTGGTGCCACTCAGCGCATGGCGCTGCTGGGTCAGGGTGGAATAGGCAAAGCCCGCCACCATCACCACGCCGAAAAGCAACACGCCTTCGTAGACGAAGCAAGCCATCCGGCGCTTCAAGGTGGGGGCGACCAGCGCCACCGCAGGCTTCACGGGTGGTCGGCGGTTTCCGGGCCGCCCGCTGGGGGCGCCGTGCCCTGCGCAGCCCGGCGCGGCAGCAGCGTGGCGGGGTCGACATAGCTCGCCGTCGCGGCGATCTTGGGTGCGCCGGGCTGTCGGTGGTTGGGCGCGCTGGGTCGGGTCGACATGGTGGTTGTCGTCGCGCCCGGACGGGCTTGAACCACGATGGGCGGCGTTGTACGACCCGCCGCGCCCGAGGCCGGGTTGGAGACGCCACGCGCTGCCGTCGCGCCATCGCGCGGCTTGCCGCCCGCTTCGGCGCCAGAGGCTACCCGGACTGGCGGCTTGGCGCGCTGCGCGAGCGATTTCTTTTCCGCCTCGGGCAGGGCCTGGTAGGCCTGCCACTTGGCGTTGCGTTCCTGCGCCGGCAGTTGCCGGACCTCCTGAAATTGCAGGCGGGCCTGGGTCCGTTCGGCCGGCGTCAACCGCGCCCATTCGGCCATGCGCGCCTGCACGCGTTGGCGCTCGTCGGCGGGCATGGTGGGGAAGTGACCGGCGACTTCCAGCCATTTCTGGCGCCGGTTGGCGTCAAGACTGGTCCAGTCCCGCTGCAGTGGCGCCAGTGCCTGCTGCTGCTGCGCCGTCAGTGAGCCCCAGGCGACGCCTTTGTCCGCAGCCGCCAGCGCCGCCGATGCAAGGACCAGCGCTCCCGCGAAGGCAACGGCTGTTCGGAGCAGGCGCGCGACCGTCATGGTTGCGGCGTTGAACGGATGAATTCGGCGAAACCAGGGTCGCTGTAGGCGGCAGGCGGCAGATCGTCCGACAGCAATTGCGCGTCGAAATCGGCAGCCGCCACGACCTGTTCACGCACCGCCCAGTGGTCGATAACCAACAAACCCGCCATCAACATAACCAAAGGCACCACCGATGCGGCCCGTTGCCACCAGGGGACGAAGCCGCCGAGCACGCCGGCACCGCTGGCGGAAACCCCCGTCAAGATGCTGCCGCCGGCCGGCGCGACACGCCGGGCGACCCGGGCTTTGGCCAAGGCCTGCTCGCGGGCAAACCGCAGGCGCTCTGAAACGTCGTGCGGCAAATGGTCGACGGCAGCGGTCAGGCCTCCCGTCAAGCGGGCGGCCAAGCGCGATTCGATCAGTTGATCGTCCAGGTGGTGCTTTTGAATGTTCACGGCGTGATCCCCTTTGCGCGAAGGGCCTTGGCCAGCGCGTGAACGGCTCTGGAGCAGTGTGTTTTCACACTGCCCTCGGAGCAACCCATCACCGCCGCCGTCTCGGCCACGTCGAACTCCTCCCAGTAACGAAGCAGGAAGGCTTCCCGTTGACGTGCGGGCAGCTCACCGACCTCACCATCGATCACACGCAGGATTTGTGCCCGTGAAACCGCGTCTGAAGCGCTTTCGGTGCCCAGGGTATCTTCCAGCGCGTGCAGCGTTTCCAGCAGGTCGAATTCCCCGTCGTCGCTGCCCGAGTCGAAGTCAGACAGGTTCTGCATGACCGCGCCGCGCACCTTTTCACGGCGGAACCAGTCCATCGTTGCGTTCGACAGGATGCGCTGGAAGACCAGCGGCAGTTCGGCGGCGGGGCGGTCGGCGTACTTCTCGGCCAAGCGAATCATCGCGTCCTGCACGATGTCCAGTGCCGCGTCGTCACCGCGGACAGCATAGACCGTGCGCTTGAAGGCGCGCTTCTCGACGCTTTTGAGAAAGTCGGAGAGTTCTTTGTCTGTGGCCAACGCGTGTCGGGACGGGATGCGCCCGGTTCGAGCGCGTCGGATTATGTCATTGCACCTTCAGCGTGCGCGCCTACCCGGGCCGCGAAGCCGGCGGCCGTGCATAATCATGGGCTACACACAACGTTCCCGTGGGCTCCAGGCCCAGCCGGCTGATCTGGCCGGTTTCGTTTCGTTCTCGCAAAGACAAGCGCAGGTACCGAATCCGCCTCACGAGGGCGCGCAAGAGGTGCACCGATGGATTTTCGTTAGAGAAATTCGCAAAGGTTCTTCATGGAAATTTCTGCCGCCGAAGTGAAGCGTGCCGCCTCGGCACAGCCGACTTCCAACTCCCCACAAATCGCTCCCGCCGACCCCAATGGTTCGGAGATCCTCGTTCGCTGCCTGCAGGCCGAAGGGGTCCAGTTCCTTTGGGGCTACCCCGGTGGCGCGGTGCTCTACATCTACGACGCGCTGTACAAGCAGCAAACCATCCAGCACGTTCTGGTGCGGCATGAACAAGCTGCCGTGCACGCCGCTGACGGTTACGCCCGCGCCACGGGTGACGTCGGCGTGGCGTTGGTCACCTCGGGCCCTGGCGTGACCAATGCCGTCACCGGCATTGCAACGGCCTACATGGACTCGATCCCGATGGTCATCGTCACCGGTCAGGTGCCGACTGCAGCCATCGGCCTGGACGCTTTCCAGGAGTGCGACACCGTCGGCATCACGCGGCCCATCGTCAAGCACAACTTCCTCGTCAAGGACGTGCGCGACCTGGCCATGACGATGAAGAAGGCCTTCCACATCGCGCGCACCGGCCGGCCCGGCCCGGTCGTCGTGGACATTCCGAAAGACGTGTCACTGAAGACCGCGCCCTTCCACTACCCTGAGTCAGTGGAAATGCGCTCCTACAACCCGGTGAAGAAGGGCCACGGCGGGCAGATCCGCAAGGCCGTGCAGTTGCTGCTGCAGGCCCGTCGGCCCTACATCTACACCGGTGGTGGCGTGATCCTCGGCCAGGCGGCGCAGGAACTGCGGCAACTGATAGCGCTGGTGGGCTTTCCTTGCACCAGCACGCTGATGGGGCTGGGCGCCATCGCTGCCAGCGAACCGAAATTCCTGGGCATGCTGGGCATGCACGGCACCTACGAAGCCAACATGACGATGCAGAACTGCGACGTCCTGCTGGCTGTGGGCGCGCGCTTTGACGACCGCGTCATCGGCAACCCCAAGCACTTCGCTTCGGTGGAACGCAAGATCATCCACGTCGATATCGACCCCTCGTCGATCAGCAAGCGCGTGAAGGTCGACATTCCCATCGTCGGCGACGTCAAGGAAGTGTTGATCGAACTGATCGCGCAGATCAAGGAAGCGCAGGCTCGCCCCGACGCTGCAGCCCTGTCGGCCTGGTGGAACCAGATCGGTGAATGGCGCTAGCGCGACTGCCTGGCCTACAAGACCAGCCCCGATGTGATCAAGCCGCAGGCCGTGGTCGAGAAACTCTGGGAACTGACCAAGGACAGCGACAGTTACATCACGTCCGATGTTGGCCAGCACCAGATGTGGGCCGCCCAGTACTACCGCTTCGAGCAGCCGCGCCGCTGGATCAACAGCGGTGGCCTGGGCACCATGGGCGTGGGCCTGCCCTATGCGATGGGCATCAAGCTCGCCAAGCCGGATGCGGATGTCTTCTGTGTGACGGGCGAAGGCTCGATCCAGATGTGCATCCAGGAACTGTCCACCTGCCTGCAATACAAGACGCCGGTGAAGATCGTCTCGCTGAACAACCGCTACCTGGGCATGGTGCGCCAGTGGCAGGAGTTGGACTACGAAGGCCGCTATTCGCACAGCTACATGGATGCGCTGCCGAATTTCGTGAAGCTGGCCGAGGCCTACGGCCACGTCGGCATCCTGGTGGAAAAGCCGGGTGACGTGGAAGGGGCGCTGCGGGAAGCGATCCGACTGAAGGACCGAACCGTCTTCCTCGACATCCGCACCGACCCGACCGAGAACGTCTGGCCCATGGTCAAGGCGGGCAAGGGCATTTCCGAGATGCTGCTGGGCTCCGAGGACCTGTGAGCCGGTGAAGCCGAGACGGCCGCCCGCGTTACCGCGCGGGCAGTCAGCCTCGGCCGAGCCAGCGTACAGCCCTTGAGAAGCTTCTTCCCTTTCTTCAACATCGAACAGCGTGGCCAAGGGCCGCGGGCTTACCGGCCCCGGCTTGAAGAGCGCGCAGGACGAGAGACATGAAACACATCATTGCCGTGCTGCTCGAAAACGAGGCCGGCGCCTTGGCCCGCGTGGTGGCCTTGTTTGCCGCCCGCGGCTACAACATCGAGAGCCTGACGGTGGCCCCCACCGAAGATGCTTCGCTGTCGCGCATGACCATCGTCACCACCGGTAGCGACGAGGTCATCGAGCAGATCACCAAGCACCTGAACCGCCTGATCGAGGTGGTGAAAGTGGTGGACCTGACCGAAGGCAGCTTCACCGAACGCGAACTGATGCTGATCAAGGTGCGCGCGGTGGGCAAGGAGCGCGACGAGATGAAGCGCATGGCCGACATCTTTCGCGGCCGCATCATCGACGTCACCGAAAAGACCTACACCATCGAGCTGACCGGCGACAGCAGCAAGCTGGACGCATTCCTGGTCGCCATCGACCGCACCGCGATCCTGGAAACGGTCCGCACCGGCGCCAGCGGCATCGGCCGTGGCGAACGCATCCTCAGGGTCTGACCCGCCCCCGGCGGCGCCGAATCTGCGGCCGCCGTTTCATCACCGAACAACCCACTTTTACGACGGAGAGAACCATGAAGGTCTATTACGACAAAGACGCCGACCTGAGCCTCATCAAGGGCAAGAACGTCACCATCATCGGCTACGGCTCGCAAGGCCATGCCCACGCACAGAATCTGAATGACAGTGGTGTCAAGGTCACGGTCGGCCTGCGCCGCAGCGGCGCCAGCTGGAGCAAGGTCGAGAAGGCCGGTCTCAAGGTCGCCGAAGTGGCTGAAGCCGTGAAGCAGGCCGATGTGGTCATGATCCTGCTGCCCGACGAGCAGATCGGCGAGGTCTACAAGAACGACGTCGAGCCCCACATCCGCCAGGGCGCTTCGCTGGCCTTCGCGCACGGCTTCAACGTGCACTACGGCCAGGTCGTGCCGCGTGCTGACCTGGATGTGTGGATGGTGGCGCCCAAGGCCCCGGGCCACACGGTGCGCAACACCTACAGCCAGGGTGGCGGTGTGCCGCACCTGATCGCCGTGCACGCCGACAAGAGCGGCAAGGCGCGTGACCTGGCGCTGAGCTACGCGGCAGCCAACGGCGGCGGCAAGGCCGGCATCATCGAGACCAATTTCCGCGAAGAAACCGAGACCGACCTGTTTGGCGAACAAGCCGTGCTGTGCGGCGGTACTGTCGAACTGATCAAGGCCGGTTACGAGACGCTGGTCGAAGCCGGCTACGCGCCCGAGATGGCCTACTTCGAATGCCTGCACGAGCTGAAGCTGATCGTCGACCTGATCTACGAAGGCGGCATCGCGAACATGAACTACTCGATCTCGAACAACGCCGAATACGGCGAGTACGTGTCGGGTCCGCGTGTCGTGACCAGCGAGACCAAGAAGGCCATGAAGCAGATCCTCACCGACATCCAGACCGGTGAATACGCCAAGAGCTTCATCCTGGAAAACAAGGCCGGCGCACCGACCTTGATGTCGCGCCGCCGCCTGACGAGCGAGCACTCCATCGAAGTGGTGGGCGAGAAGCTGCGCGCGATGATGCCGTGGATCAAGGCCAACAAGCTGGTGGACCGCAGCCGCAACTGATGGCCAGGGAATGGGCTCGGGCCAGCGGCTATCCTCGCGTCCATGAATGACGATCTGAGGCCGAGCACCATCGACGAAACCGAGCCCGCCGGGGCGCCCCGGCCGCGTCGCCGGGGCATTTACGTGCTGCCCAATGCGATCACGCTGGCGGCGCTGTTCTCGGGTTTCTACGCCATCGTGATGGCGATGAACGGCCGCTTCGATGTGGCCGCCATCGGCATCTTCTGCGCGGCCATCTTGGACAGCCTGGACGGCCGCGTGGCGCGCATGACCAACTCGCAGAGCGCGTTCGGCGAGCAGATGGACAGCCTGTGCGACATGGTCAATTTCGGCGCGGCTCCGGCACTCATCGTGCTGGAGTGGGCGCTGAAAGACCTGGGCAAGATTGGCTGGATTGCGGCCTTCGTCTACATCTCGGCGGCGGCGCTGCGCCTGGCGCGCTTCAACACCAACATCGGCGTGGTCGACAAGCGCTTCTTCCAGGGCTTGCCCAGCCCGGCCGCCGCCGCGCTGGTGATGGGTTTGGTTTACGTGATGGACGACGCCGGCTTTCGCGGTGTTTCGAAGATCGGCTGGCTGTCGTGGACGGCCTTTGGTGTGACGTTGTACGCCGGCCTGTCGATGGTCACCAACGCGCCGTTCTACAGCTTCAAGGTGGTCGGCGGCAAACGCACCGTGCCCTTCGTGGTGATCGTGGCCATCGCGCTGTGCATCGCGCTGATCAGCCTGCACCCACCCATCGCCTTGTTTGCCGTTTTCTGCGCTTACGGGCTGTCGGGCTATGGTGTCTATGCCTGGCGCAAATTGAAGGGCAAGCCGACCAGCGTGATCGCGATATCGACGGATGATCCGGATGAGAAGGGCCTTCATCCATGAGCAACGCTCGGCGGCGCTGTGCTACATTGGATCGATGAGTTCGATCAGCCCTCTTTTCGCGCTAGGCCTGCTAGGAGCACTGCGGGCGCGCTGATCATTTCCTGAATCTTTCACGAATCACCCGATCAACGGCCCGCCAGCGCACAGCAGCGGGCCGTTGGACTTTCAGCGCTGCGTGCGATCTCTTCCCCCTCGACGCAACACGCGAAACGCAAAAGGCAACCCACCATGACCGACAAGCTCATCATCTTCGACACCACCTTGCGTGACGGCGAACAGTCGCCCGGCGCCTCGATGACGCGCGAAGAAAAGCTGCGCATTGCGCGCCAGCTGGAACGCCTGCACGTGGACGTCATCGAGGCTGGTTTCGCGGCGTCCAGCAACGGCGACTTCGAAGCCGTCAAGGCCATCGCCGACGCCATCCGTGAAGTCACGGTGTGCTCGCTGGCGCGGGCCAACGACCGCGACATCGCGCGGGCTGCCGAGGCCTTGAAGGGGGCGCAGCAAGCGCGCATCCACACCTTCATCGCGACCTCGGCGCTGCACATGGAGAAGAAGCTGCGCATGACGCCCGACCAGGTGCTGGAACAAGCCAAACAGTCGGTGCGCTTCGCGCGCAATTTGTGTGGCGACATCGAGTTTTCACCCGAAGACGGCTACCGGTCCGACATGGACTTCCTCTGCCGCGTGCTGGAAACCGTCATCTCGGAAGGCGCCACCACCGTCAACATCCCCGACACCGTCGGCTATGCCATACCCGAGTTGTACGGCGCCTTCATCCGCGAGTTGCGCGAACGCGTGCCCAACAGCGACAAGGCGGTGTGGAGCGTGCATTGCCACAACGACCTGGGCATGGCGGTGGCCAATTCGCTGGCCGGCGTGATGATCGGCGGTGCGCGCCAGGTCGAATGCACCATCAACGGCTTGGGTGAACGCGCCGGCAACTGTTCACTGGAAGAAGTGGTCATGGCCGTGCGCACGCGGCGCGACTACTTCAAGCTCGACCTGGGCATCGACGCCACGCAGATCGTGCCGGCCTCGCGCATGGTCAGCCAGACCACTGGTTTCGTCGTGCAGCCGAACAAAGCGGTGGTCGGCGCGAATGCCTTTGCCCACGCCAGCGGCATCCACCAGGACGGCGTGCTCAAAGCCCGCGACACCTACGAAATCATGCGTGCCGAAGACGTGGGCTGGGCGGCCAACAAGATCGTGCTGGGCAAGCTGTCGGGCCGCAATGCCTTCAAGCAGCGCCTGCAGGAACTGGGCATCCAGATGGACAGTGAAGGCGAGATCAACGCCGCCTTCGCGCGCTTCAAGGACCTGGCCGACCGCAAGAGCGAAATTTTCGACGAGGACATCATCGCGCTGGTCAGCGACGAGAGCGTGACGCCGGCCACCGAGCACTACCGCCTGCTGTCGCTGTCGCAGCATTCCGAGATGGGCGAGCGGCCGCATGCCACGGTGTCCTTCACCGCCGGCTCGGTCGAGCAGCATGCCGACAGCGACGGCAACGGCCCCGTCGACGCCAGCCTGAAGGCCATCGAGTCCAAGGTGAAGAGTGGCGCCGAAATGATGCTGTATTCGGTCAATGCCATCACTTCGGGCAGCACAGAATCGCAGGGCGAAGTCACCGTTCGGCTGCAACACGGCGGCCGGGTGGTGAACGGCGTGGGGGCCGATCCGGATATCGTCGTGGCGTCTGCCAAGGCCTATTTGTCGGCGCTGAACAAGCTGCACAGCAACGCCGACCGGGTGGCTGCACAAGGCTGATGCCAGCCAGGCGGGGCCCCGGAAGGGGCTTCGCAGGGTGATACTTGAGGAAAAAGACGCAAGTTCTTGATCTTGCGTGCTTTTTTGCCTTCCCCTACACTACCGCATAGGCTTGCGCTGGGAACCTGATGCTGATCAAGAATTTGAATGGAACGAAGCGGCTGCTGGCATGCGCTCTGGGGCTGCTGGTGGCGTTCCTGCCTGCCACGGCCAGCCATGCCGCCACCGCGCAGCAAAAACCGCACGCCAAGGTGGCCAAGGCCGGCAACCATGCGAAGTCGCTGGCGGCCAAGCCCGGCAAACGCACCCGCGTGGTCGCGCAACGCCCGGGCAAGCGGGTGCTGGTTCGGGCCGAGCCCGCCAGCAGTTCATTCGGTCACGCTTCGGGTCTGCAGAAAACATCGGCTGCGCTCGACTTGAAGTCCAGCGTGGCTTTTGTCATCGACCAGAACACCAACGAAGTCCTGCTGAACAAGAACTCGCAGGCCGTGCTGCCCATCGCGTCGATCACCAAGCTGATGACGGCGCTGGTCGTCACCGAAAAGGGCCTGTCGCTGGACGAGCCGCTGACCGTGACCCAGGAAGATCTCACCGCCACCGCGGGCAGTCGTTCGCGCCTGGCGCTGGGCACCCAACTGACGCGCGGCGAGATGTTGCACCTGGCCTTGATGGCTTCGGAAAACCGCGCGGCCCATGTGCTGGGCCGCAGCTACCCCGGCGGCGTTGAACCCTTCGTGGCGGCGATGAATGCCAAGGCCCACGACCTGGGCATGCAGGACACCCGCTACGTCGAACCGACGGGGCTGTCCAGCAACAATCAGTCCAGTGCGCAGGACCTCAGCCGGCTGGTCAAGGCCGCCTTCCTGCACCCCATCATCCGCGAGCTGTCCACCTCCATCGAAGCGGTGGTGCCCGTCGGCCGCCGCCAGGTGCAGTTCCACACCACCAACGGCCTGGTGCGCAACCCCGAATGGGAGATCGGTCTGCAGAAGACCGGCTACATCTCGGCTGCCGGGCGCTGCCTGGTGATGCAGGCGCAATTCGCCGGGCGCAGCCTGATCATGGTGCTGCTGGATTCGGCGGGCAAATATTCGCGCGTGGGCGACGCCGAGCGCATCCGCAAGTGGCTGGCCTTGCAGCCCACCGCTGCGCTGAACACGCCTCAGCCGCGATAACCCAGCGCCGCCGAGATCTGCGCGGCGGTGCCCTTCACGCGCTCCAGCCACGACTCTTCCAGTCTGTCGGCGGGCGCTGAAACCGACAGACCCGCCAGCAGCTTGCCCTGGTCGTCGTAGATGCCGCAGGCCATGCAGCGCACCCCCAGTTCCAGTTCCTCGTCGTCACGGGCATTGCCGGTGGCGCGCACCGTGGCCAGTTCACGTTCCAGGCGCGCCACGTCGGTGATGCTGTTGCGCGTGTGGCCGGTCAGCCCCGTGCGCGTGGCGTAGGCCCGCACGCGAGCCGGGTCGTCATGCGCCAGGAACAGCTTGCCCACCGACGTCAGGTGCAGCGGCGCGCGGCCACCGACGGCCCGCACCACCTGCATGCCCGACCGTTCGCTGTAGGTGCGCTCGATGTAGACGATCTCGTCGCCCTGGCGCATCGACAGGTTCACCGGTTGATGGGTTACCTTGTGCAGCTCGCGCATCGGCGCCAGGGCCGCGTCGCGCACGTCGAGCCGGGCCTTCACCAGGTTGCCCAGTTCCAGCAGGCGCATGCCCAGCCGGTAGCTGCCGGCCTGCGGACGGTCCACGAAGCGACCTATGGCCAGGTCGTTGAGGATGCGGTGGGCGGTGGACGGGTGCAGCCCGGTGCGCTCGCTGATCTCCTTCAGCGAGACCGATTCCGGCTGGGCGGCCAGGGTTTCGAGCAGCGAGAAAGTGCGCTCCAGAACCTGGATGGTGGGCGTTTGCTGGGCCTTGCTGTTCATGGCGTTGTGAGATCCTTCGGCATGACTAGATTTTGCATCGCGGAATGGTTGACTGCATACCGGAACTTGATTCGCGGGCCTGCAGCGCGTCGACGGACCCGCATCGGCTGGGTCGTGGCTGGCAGCGTGCTGACCGGCTCGGCGCTGGCGCAGGGCGTCCCGACGGCAGCCGTGCCGGGCGTGACGCCCGTGCCGGCCAGCGCACAAGCCGCGCCGGCCGCCCCGCCTGTGCGCACCGCCGCCGTCGCCCCGGTCGCCTTGCCCCGCCTGACCGGCCGGCTGCATGCGGCCGACATCGGCCTGGTCATCAACACGGCCGACCCGCTGTCGGTGCGCATCGGTGAGCACTACATCGCGGCCCGCGGCCTGCTGGCCGAGCAGGTGCTGCGGCTGGAGGTGCCGGTGCGCTCGGCCCTGACGCGCGAGGAATTTGACCGCTTGCGGGCCAGCATCGACCAGCACTTCGGGCGCCAGATCCAGGCGCTGGCACTGGCCTGGTCCGAGCCCTACGCCGTCGAGTGCAATTCGATCACGGGCGCGCTGGCGCTGGGGGTGGACAGCGAACTGTGCAAGAACAGCTGCGGCGCATCACGCCCGTCGCGTTACTTCAATTCCGCGTCGATCCGGCCCAACACCGACCTCGGCTGGCGGCCGTCGATGCTGCTGGCGGCCCGCAATGTGGCCCAAGGGGTGGCCCTGATCGACCGCGGCGTGGCGGCCGACGGGGCGCTGATGTTGCGCGGTCGGCCGCCGGTGACGGCGATGTTCCTGACCACCGACGATGTGCCGCGCCGCGTGCGCACCGCCCTCTACCCGCAGCCGGGCTTCCTGCCGGGGCCGCGCATCGACATCCGCATCGCTCCGGCCGCCGAATTGGCAACGGCCAAGCGCGTGCTCATCGCCATCACCGGCAGCGAGCGCGTGAAGCTCGATCCGGCCATGGACTGGGCGCCGGGCGGCCTGGGCGACCACCTCACCTCGACCGGCGGCGACCTCTTCGGCAACCACGGGCAGAGCACGGTGCTGGCCTGGCTGGACGCCGGTGCCACCGCCAGCCACGGGGCGGTCAGCGAGCCCTGCAACCACCTGCAAAAGTTCCCCCACCCGCAGGTGCTGCTGGGCCACTACCTGCAGGGCGCGACAGCCATCGAGGCCTACTGGAAAAGCGTGGCCTGGCCGCAGCAAAGCCTGTTCGTCGGCGAGCCGCTGGCGGCGCCTTTTGCGGGCCGATAGCGTCCAGCGCTGACCTCAGCTGAGGTCCCTGTCCGAAGTCCGAAGTCCGCCGTCAGCCCGGCGCGCGCAGCGCGTTTTCACCGGACTGCACCGCAGCTTCCAGCGTGGCCGGGTAAGGCCCTTCGATGTAGTCGCCAGCCGCAACCAGGCCCGGCGCGATGCGGGCCGGCGGTCGCGTCAAGCCCGGCGTGCAGCGGAAGGTGGCGCGCTTCTCGGCCAGCACCTTGACCAAGGTCGGCGGCGACGGCCAGGTGCCCGGGTCCAAGTCGTTCAGCGCCTGCTGCAGCACCGCCTGTCCGGTGGCGTCCAGGCCGGTATCGACCCAGTGCCGCGCGCCGCTGATGACGAAGGCGAACAGCCCTTTCGTGGCGCCGAGTGCACCGTGGTCGAAGGCAAACTGCGCGGGCGCCTGCGGGCCTTCGATCAAGGCCGTCATCGGTGCCGGCAGGCGTCCACCCGGGCAGCGCAGGTAGACCGTCACGATGGGTTCATAGCGCAAGGCGCCGGCCTGCTCCGACCACCCGGGTGCGGCGTCGCGGGTCAGGCGTGCCGCTTCGCTGGCCGTGCAGGCCAGGACCACACGGTCGAAGTCCTCGCTGTCCACGCACCAGCCGGTCGCCGTCGCGGTGATGGCCTCGACACGCCGCCCCAGAACCACCCGCGCGCCAGCCGCCTGCAGCCAGGCGTGCGCTGGCTCGGGCAGCAGGGCGCGCAGCGAACGCCGGGGCAGCAGCAAGTCGGCCGAACCGCCACCGCCGAACAAGGCGTCGCGCAGCACGCGCAGCAGCACGCTGGCACTGGCGTCGGTGGCTGGCGTGTTCAACGCAGCCACGCACAGCGGGTCGATGAGCAGTTGGCGCACGGCCGGCGGCAGGCCGCCGCACAGCTCGGCGACCGTCAGCGAAGGCGCGCAGCGAAAGCCGGCCAGCGCCCAGCCGGCAGCCGCATGAAGCAGCGCGGCGCGGTCGCGCCATGTCCAGCCCTGGCAGCGGGTGACAGCCCACCCAAAACCCAGCCAGGCCGGCCCGGCTGGCATGCGCAGACCACGCCCGTCGGGATAGCGCAATTCGAGCGGGCGGCGGTCGAAAACAGCCGCTTCGGTGACGCCCACCGTGCGCATCAGGTCGAGGGTGCGGCGGTAGGCGCCGATCAGGATGTGCTGGCCGTTGTCCAGCGCCAGCCCGCCGGCATCCACACCCCGTGCACGGCCGCCCAGTTGCCCGGCCATTTCGACCAGCGTCACCGCATGCCCGGCCTGCACCGCACGCACCGCCGCAGCCAGGCCGGCCCAGCCGCCGCCCACGACGAGCAGCTTCATGCGCGGCGCTTCAGCGGCCACGCAAGTGCGTCAGCGTGGCGATCCACAGCTTGCGCAGCGGCGTCAGCGAGGTGCGCTGGTGCAGCACCTGGAAGCCTTGCGACTCGATCTCGCGCAACAGCGTGCGGTAGATGTTGGCCATCATCAGCCCGGGCTTTTGCGCCTGGCGGTCGGCGTCGGGCAGCAGGGCCATTGCGCTGTCGTAGGCGGCATGGGCGCGCTCGGCCTGGAAGCGCATCAGCGCTGTGAAGCGTTCGCTGTAGCCCCAGGGCGCATCGCATTTCAACAACTCGTGGGCCTTGACGTCGAAGCGCTGCAACTCTGCAACCGGCAGGTAGATGCGACCGCGCCGCGCGTCGTCACCGACGTCCCGGATGATGTTGGTCAGCTGCATGGCCAGCCCCAGCTGGTGCGCGTACTGCACGGTGACGGCCTCGCTGCGGCCGAAGATATTGGCCGCGACTTCGCCCACCACGCCAGCCACCAGATGGCAGTAGCGCTGCAGCGCCGGGTAGTCGAGAAAGCGGGTCTGGTCCAGATCGGTCTGGCAGCCTTCGATGACGGCCTGCAAATGCGCCGCCGTGATGCCGTAGTCGGCCGCCAGCGGCATCAGCGCCTGCGTCACCGGGTGGCTGGGCTGGCCGGCATAGGCCTGGGTCACTTCCTGGCGCCACCAGTGCAGCTTGGTCGCGGCCAGCGTCGGGTCGCTGACCTCGTCGACCACGTCATCCACCTCGCGGCAGAAGGCATAGAAGGCGGTGATGGCGGCGCGGCGCGGTGGGGGCAGGAAAAGAAAGGCGTAGTAGAACGATGAGCCGCTCTTGGCGGCCTTGTCCTGCACGTACTGCTGGGGCGTCATGGGTGTCGTCATCGTCCGCGTCATGCCGTGCTGGCGCCCATGCGCAGTGCGCGCCACAGCAGCAGCGGCGCGTCGCGGCGGCTCAGGGCAGGGCGGTGGGTGAGCGCGGCATGGTCCATCAGGCGGATTTTCTCCAGGATGCGCAGGCCGCCTTGCACCACCAGCCGCAGTTCCCAGCCGGCGCGCCCGGGCACGGTCAACGCCAGCGGGGCGCCGCGGCGCATCAGCGCCTCGGCCCAGTCGCACAAATCACGCACCAACTGGCGCGCCGCCGGGCTGTCCTGGCAGCTCACCAGCGCCTGCAGCGGCAAGCCGTGGCGCAGCAAATCCACCGTCGGCACGTAGTGGCGGTAGCGCGGGCCGTCAACGCTCAGGTCTTGCCAGAAATTGATCAATTGCAGCGCGCTGCAGATGGCGTCCGAGCGTTGCAGCGACGGTGCGTCGGCGATGCCGTACAGGTGCAGCAGCAGCCGACCGATCGGGTTGGCGGAACGGCTGCAATAGCCCAGCAGCACCGCACGGTCGGCATAGGGCGGGTTGCGCACATCCTGCTCGAAGGCGTCGAGCAACTGGTGCAACAGGGCTGGCGGCAGGCGGTTGCGAACGACGGCCGCGCGCAGCGGCTTGAACACCCGGTCCCAGCGCGGCGAAGGCGCGCCGCCAGCCAGCGTGGCCTGCAAGTCCAGGCGGTAGGCCGCCAGGTCCGCCAGGCGCTGGCTGGCTGGCGCGTCGCCCTCGTCTGCGATGTCGTCGGCGGTGCGGGCGTAGTGGTAGATCGCCGTGATGGCCGGTCGAAGCGCGGGCGGGCACAGCAGGGACGCGACGGGGAAGTTTTCGTAATGTTCGATGCTCACAGGGTGTGATTCTCGCCACTCCGCACGGGTTGCCCTTCGCGGGCTCGATTGACAGCGGCAACGTCGCCTCATACAGTACTGACCAGTCAGTCATTAACTTGCCGGGGCCTTGCCGATGAACGCCATTCCTGTCCGCCTGCTCATCGCAGCCGCCGCCCTTGCCGGCCTGACCGCGCTGCAGGGCTGCAGCCGCAGCACAACCGCACCCGAGCCGGTGCGGGCGGTTCGCACCATGACCCTGGGCGCCGACAGCGCTGGCGGCACGCATGAATACGCCGCCGAGGTGCGGGCCCGCGTCGAATCGCGCCTGGGCCTGCGGGTGCCCGGCAAGCTCGTCAGCCGCGCTGCCGAAGTGGGGCAGCCGGTGCGGGCCGGGCAGGTGCTGGCACAGATCGACACCGCCGACCTGAAGCTGGCGCAGGAAGCCGCGTCCGCCGGCGCGCGCGCGGCGCTGACGAACTACGAACTGGCGGCCGCCGAGTTCAAGCGCTACAAGGAATTGCGCGAACAGGGCTTCATCGGCGCCTTGGACCTGGAACGCCGCGAGGCCACGCTGAAGGCGCAGAAAGCGGCGCTGGACCAGGCGCAGGTCCAGGCGCAGGTGCAGGCCAATCAGGCCGGCTACGGCGCGCTGTTGGCCCCCGCAGCCGGCGTGGTGGTGGGGGTGGATGCCGAAGTGGGTGCCGTGCTCACGGCCGGTGCAACGGTCGTGCGCCTGGCCCACGACGGCCCGCGCGACGTGGTGTTCGCGGTACCCGAAGACCAACTGCCCGCGCTGCGTGCGCTGCTGGGCAAGGCCGGCGCGCTGAAAGTGGTGCCGTGGGGTGCCGCAGCGGCGCTGCCGGCCACGGTGCGTGAACTGGCCGCCGCCGCTGACCCGGCCACGCGCACCTTTCTGGCCAAGGCCGACATCGGCAGTGCCGCCTTGCAACTGGGCCAGACGGCCAGCGTCGTCATCGACCTGCCGCGCCAGTCCGGTGTCAACAAACTGCCCTTGTCGGCGGTCACCCAGCAGCAGGGGCAGACGGCGGTGTGGGTCGTCGACCGCGCCAGCATGACGGTCAAGGCGCAGACGATTGCGGTGGCCGGCGCCGACGGCAACAGCGTGGTGGTGGCTGCAGGCCTGAGCCCCGGGATGATCGTGGTGACGGCGGGCGTGCACGCGCTGACGCCGGGGCAGAAAGTGGTTTTCTACGAAGCGCCGCGGGCCACACCGGGCAACGCGCCATCGGCCGCTGTGGCACCGGCCTCGGCGGCCAGCCGCTGATCGGAGTCCGCCATGCACAAGCCCGACGACCCCACGCCCCCGAGCACCATCCCGAACACCACCCCAGGTGAAGCCCCGGCATCCCGTTTCAACATCTCACGCTGGGCGCTGGAACACCCGGCCCTGACCCGCTACCTGATGGTGGTGCTGATGCTGCTGGGCATTGCGGCCTACTTCCAGCTGGGGCAGGACGAAGACCCGCCCTTCACCTTCCGCGCGATGGTGGTGCAGGCCTTCTGGCCGGGCGCCAGCGCCTTGCAGATGGCCGAGCAGGTCACCGACAAGGTCGAGAAGACGCTGCAGGAAGTGCCCTACGCCGACAAGATCCGCAGCTTCACCAAGCCCGGTGAATCGCTGACCATCTTCCAGCTGAAGGACAGCTCGCCGCCCAACGCCGTCAGCACCAGCTGGTACCAGGCGCGCAAGCGCATCGGCGACATGCGCTCGACGCTGCCGGGCGGTGTCGTCGGCCCGGTCTTCAACGACGACTTCGGCGACGTCTACGGTTCCATCTTCGCGTTGTCGGCCGACGGCTTCAGCCGCGAAGAACTGCGCGTGCAGGCCGAGCGCGTGCGCCAGCAACTGCTGAAGTTGCCCGACGTCGCCAAGGTGGAAATCTTCGGCGCGCAGGCCGAAAAAGTCTTCATCGAAATCTCGCAGCGCCGGTTGGCGCAGATGGGGTTGGACTTCAACCAGGTCATCGCGCAGATCGGCGCGCAGAACGCCGTTGAAGGCGCCGGCGTGCTGAACGCCGGGCAGGAAAACCTGCAGGTCCGCGTCGGTGGTCAATTCAATTCGGTGGACGAGTTGAAACGCTTCCCGATACGCGCCACCAACACCGCCACCGGCGCGGCCAGCACGCTGCGCCTGGGCGACCTGGCCGACATCCGCCGCGACTACGCCGACCCACCCACCACCAAGGTCCGCTACCAGGGCCAGGAGGTGATCGCGCTGGGGGTCTCGATGGCCAAGGGCGGCGACATCATTGCCCTGGGCAAGGCGCTGCAGGTCGCCGTGGCGCAGGTGCAGCAAGACCTGCCGCTGGGCATCACCGTTCAGCAGGTGCAAGACCAGCCCACGGCCGTCACGCGCTCGGTGGGTGAATTCGTCGGCGTGCTGATCGAGGCCATCGTCATCGTGCTGCTGGTCAGTTTCATCAGCCTGGGCCTGCACTTCAAGCCCGGCAGCTGGCGGCCCACGCTGGACGTCTGGCCGGGCATGGTGGTGGGCATCACCATCCCGCTGGTGCTGGCCATCACCTTCGTGGTCATGTACTACTGGGGTGTGGGGCTGCACAAGATCAGCCTGGGCAGCCTGATCATCGCGCTGGGCCTGCTGGTGGACGACGCCATCATTGCCGTCGAAATGATGGTGCGCAAGCTGGAAGAGGGCTACGACAAGATGCGCGCCGCCACCTACGCCTACGACGTGACGGCCATGCCGATGTTGACCGGCACGCTGATCACCGCAGCGGGCTTTCTGCCCATCGGCCTGGCCAAGTCGGTGACTGGCGAATACACCTTCGCCATCTTCGCCGTCACGGCGGCAGCGCTCGTCATTTCGTGGCTGGTCTCGGTCTACTTCGTGCCCTACCTGGGCGCCTGGCTGTTGCACACCCATGCCCGGTCCGACGGGCATGCATCGGCTGGCGCTGACGCCAGCAGTGGCCCGCACGAACTCTTCGACACACCCTTCTACAACCGCTTCCGGCGGGCCGTGAACTGGTGCGTGCAGCACCGCTGGATCACCATCGGCCTGACCGTGCTGAGCTTCGCACTGGGCATCGTCGGCATGGGCCAGGTGCAGCAGCAGTTTTTCCCCGATTCCAGCCGGCCTGAAATCCTGGTCGACCTGTGGCTGCCCGAGGGTTCGACCATCCAGCAAAGCGACGAGATCGCGAAGCGCTTCGAGGCGCGGATGATGAAAGAGGCGGGGGTGGCCAGCGTCGCCACCTGGGTTGGCAGCGGCGTGCCGCGCTTTTACCTGCCGCTGGACCAGGTCTTCCCGCAAAGCAATGTCAGCCAGGTCATCGTGCTGCCCAAAGACCTGAAGCAGCGCGAGGTGCTGCGCCTGCGCATGCCGCAATTGCTGGCCACCGAATTCCCCGAGATCCGCGGCCGCGTGAAGGTGCTGCCCAACGGCCCGCCCGTGGCCTATCCGGTGCAGTTCCGCGTGGTCGGCATCGACGCGCTGCAGGTGCGCGGCTGGGCCGATCAGGCGAAAGAGCTGCTGCGCGCCAACGCCAGCATGCGCGGTGTGAACGACAACTGGAACGAGTCGGTCAAGGTGCTCAGCCTGACCATCGACCAGGACAAGGCCCGCGCCCTGGGCGTCACCAGCCAGGCCATTGCGCAGGCTTCGCGCGCCATCCTGTCGGGCAGCACCATCGGCCAGTACCGCGAAGGCGACAAGCTGGTCGACATCGTGCTGCGCCAGCCGCTGGAAGAGCGCAACGCCATCACCGACATCGGCAAGGCCTACATGCCCACGGCCAGTGGCCGTGCGGTGCCGCTGACCCAGATCGCCAAGGTCGGCTTCACGTGGGAACCGGGCGTGCTGTGGCGCGAAGGGCGCAACTTCGCGGTGACCATTCAGGGTGACGTGGTCGAAGGCGTGCAAGGCCCGACCGTCACCGCCCAGGTCTGGCCGCAGTTGCAGGCGCTGGCACCAAGATGCCGCCGGGCTACCGCATCGAAGTGGCCGGCGCTGTCGAAGAGGCCAGCAAGGGGCAGGGCAGCATTGCGGCCGGCGCGCCGGTGATGCTGTTCCTGATCTTCACCCTGCTGATGCTGCAACTGCAGAGCTTCAGCCGCGCCGTGCTGGTCTTCCTGACCGGACCGCTGGGCATCCCCGGCGTGGCCGCGGCCTTGCTGCTGCTGAACCGGCCCTTCGGCTTCGTGGCACTGCTGGGCGTGATCGCGCTGATGGGCATGATCATGCGCAACTCGGTGATCCTGATCGATCAGATCGAGCAGGACCGCCGCCACGGCGTGCCGGCCTGGGACGCCATCGTCGAGTCGGCCGTGCGGCGCTTCAGGCCCATCGTGCTGACGGCGGCGGCCGCCGTGCTGGCCATGATCCCGCTGTCGCGCAGCGTGTTCTGGGGGCCGATGGCCGTGGCCATCATGGGCGGGCTGATCGTGGCCACCGTGCTGACGCTGCTGGCCCTGCCGGCGATGTACGCGGCCTGGTTCAGGGTCAAACGTGAGGCCGGAGGGGCAGCGGCAGCGGTTTAGAATCGCGGGTTTGCCGTTGCGTCACAGCAGCGGCGAACCTCCTGCGCGGGTGGCGAAATTGGTAGACGCACCAGGTTTAGGTCCTGACGCCTTCACGGGTGTGCGGGTTCGAGTCCCGCCCCGCGCACCAGAACATCTGCAAACCAGCCCCAACCTTAAGCTTGAACGAGACACCATGGCCGTCACTGTTGAAACCCTAGAGAAGCTCGAGCGCCGCATCACCCTGACGCTGCCGGCAACCACCATCAACGGCGAAGTCGAAGCGCGGCTGAAGAAGCTGGCGCGCACCGTCAAGGCCGACGGCTTCCGCCCCGGCAAGGTGCCGATGTCGGTGGTGTCCCAGCGCTACGGCTACCAGGTCCAGTACGAGGTCGTCAATGACCGCGTCGGCCAGGCCTTCAACGACGCCACCAACGAAGCCAAGCTGCGCGTTGCCGGTGCCCCGCGCATCGCGCAGAAGGACGAATCGCCGGAAGGCCAGCTGGCTTTCGACGCCACCTTCGAGGTCTACCCTGAAGTCGTCATCGGCGACCTGACCGCCGCCGAAGTCGAGCGCGTGGCCACCGAAGTCACCGAAGCCGCCATCGACCGCACCGTCGAGATCCTGCGCAAGCAGCGTCGCAGCTTCGGCCTGCGCGCCAAGGACGAGGGCGCCATCGAGACCGACCGCGTCACCATCGACTTCGAAGGCAAGATCGACGGCGAACCCTTCAGCGGCGGCAAGGCCGAAGCCTTCCAGTTCATCATCGGTGAAGGCCAGATGCTGGAACAGTTCGACCAGGCCGTGCGTGGCATGAAGGTGGGCGAAAGCAAGACTTTCCCGCTCAGCTTCCCGGCCGACTACCACGGCGCGGATGTGGCCGGCAAGGAAGCCGACTTCCTGGTCACGGTCAGCAAGATCGAAGCGCAGAACCTGCCGGCCATCGACGAGGCCCTGGCGAAGTCGCTGGGCATCAAGGAAGGCACCGTCGAAGGCCTGCGCGACGACGTCAAGAAGAACCTCGAACGCGAAGTGAAGTTCCGCGTGCTGGCCCGCAACAAGGCCGCCGTGATGGACGCGCTGTCCAACGCCGCCACACTGGACCTGCCCAACGCGTTGGTGGCCGGCGAGACCGATCGCCTGATCGAAAACGCCCGCGCCGACCTGAAGCAGCGCGGCGTGAAAGACGCCGCCACCGCGCCGATCCCGGCCGAGATCTTCAAGCCGCAGGCCGAGCGCCGCGTGCGCCTGGGTCTGGTCGTGGCCGAGCTGGTGCGCGCCAACAACCTGCGCGCCCAGCCCGAGCAATTGCAGGCCCACATCGAAGAACTCAGCCAGAGCTACGAGAAGCCCAGCGAGGTGATGCGCTGGTACCTGGGCGACCGCCAACGCATGGCAGAAGTCGAGGCGGTTGTCATCGAGAACAACGTGACCGAGTTCGTGCTCAAGAGCGCGAAGGTCATCGACAAGGTGCTACCGTTCGACGAACTGATGACAGCCGCTTGACACAGGCAAAAGGAAATTCGATGAGCGTTCACGACACCGTTGGACTGGGCATGGTGCCCATCGTTATTGAACAGTCGGGCCGCGGTGAACGCGCCTACGACATCTACAGCCGGCTGCTGCGTGAACGCATCATCTTTCTCGTCGGCCCGGTGAACGACGGCACGGCCAACCTGGTCGTCGCGCAGATGTTGTTCCTGGAGAGCGAGAACCCCGACAAGGACATCTTCCTGTACATCAACTCGCCGGGTGGCAGCGTGAGCGCGGGTCTGTCGATCTTCGACACCATGCAGTTCATCAAGCCCGACGTGTCGACGCTGTGCATGGGCATGGCCGCCAGCATGGGTTCTTTCTTGCTGATGGCCGGTGCCAAGGGCAAGCGTTCGGCACTGCCGAATTCACGCGTGATGATCCACCAGCCTTCGGGCGGCGCGCAGGGCCAGGCCACGGACATCGAGATCCAGGCGCGCGAAATCATCAAGACGCGCGAGCAGCTGAACAAGATCTACGCCGACCGCACCGGCCAGCCGCTCGAGCGCATTGCCGCCGACATGGAGCGCGACAAATGGCTGTCGCCCGACGAGGCCAAGGAATACGGCCTCATCGACCAGGTGCTCGACAAGCGCGCCTGATCGAGACCGACCAGGACGGCGCTGGCAGGCGCCCGACAAGCACTTCCAAGGGCCCGTTTTCGGGCCTTTTTCTTGCGGAGTGCGGCCATTTCAGTTGATCTATGATGCGATGGCACCATCGCTCACCACCCCTAAAAGCACACACATGGCAGACAAAAAGGGCGCCTCAGGCGAGAAGGTTCTTTACTGTTCGTTCTGCGGCAAAAGCCAGCACGAAGTGAAGAAACTCATCGCTGGGCCGTCGGTGTTCATCTGCGACGAATGCATCGAGCTGTGCAACGACATCATCCGCGATGAAGTGCCCGCCGATGGCAGCGCCGCCAAGGCCAGCAAGTCCGACTTGCCGGTGCCCAGCGAGATCAAGACCAGTCTGGACCAGTACGTCATCGGGCAAGACGTGGCCAAGCGCACATTGGCCGTGGCCGTCTACAACCACTACAAGCGCCTCAAGCACATGGGGGCCAATGCCTCCAAGGAAGAGGTGGAACTGACCAAGAGCAACATCCTGCTGATCGGGCCCACGGGTTCGGGCAAGACGCTGTTGGCGCAGACCCTGGCGCGCTTGCTGAACGTGCCTTTCGTGATCGCCGACGCCACCACCTTGACCGAAGCCGGTTATGTGGGTGAAGACGTCGAGAACATCATCCAGAAGCTGCTGCAGAACTGCAATTACGACGTCGAACGGGCGCAGCGCGGCATCGTCTACATCGACGAAATCGACAAGATCAGCCGCAAGGCTGACAACCCCAGCATCACGCGCGACGTGTCGGGTGAAGGCGTTCAACAGGCGCTGCTGAAGCTGGTCGAAGGCACGATGGCCAGCGTGCCGCCACAGGGCGGGCGCAAGCACCCGAACCAGGACTTTCTGCAGATAGACACCACCAACATCCTGTTCATCTGCGGCGGCGCTTTCGACGGCCTGGAAAAGGTCATCCAGAGCCGCACCGAGAAGTCGGGCATCGGCTTCTCGGCCAGCGTGCACAGCAAGAACGAAAAACGCGCGGCCGATCTCTTCCGCGAAGCCGAACCGCAAGACCTGATCAAGTTCGGTCTGATTCCCGAATTGGTCGGCCGCCTGCCGGTGATCGCCACGCTGGGCGAACTGACCGAAGAGGCCATGATCCAGATCCTGACCGAACCGAAGAACGCGCTGGTCAAGCAGTACCAGAAGCTGTTCGCGATGGACGGCGTCGAACTGGAAATCCGTCCGTCGGCCTTGCTGGCCATCGCTCGCAAAGCGCTGAATCGCAAGACCGGCGCGCGCGGCCTGCGGTCGATCATGGAGCATTCCCTGATCGACACGATGTTTGAACTGCCGACGCTGGACGGTGTGGCCAAGGTGGTCATCGACGACCACATCATCGAAGACGGTACCAAGCCTTTGCTGGTCTACAGAGAGCAGAAAGCCTCCGCGTAATCGACGCAATCCCTACCCCCCACGCGACCAAGCAACCCGCCCCGGAACCGGCTCTGCCGGGCCGGCGGCGGGGCATCCCCCTCGGGGGGGCAGCGAGCGCGAGCGAGCTTGGGGGCCAACAGTCGTCAACTTGCATTCCTGATCTCGGGCCCCACGTGTGCCTGAGAAAGTGAGGCTTCAATGTCCGGACATCCCATCCTTCCCTCAGACCCGATCACGCTGCCGCTGTTGCCGCTGCGCGATGTGGTGGTCTTCCCGCACATGGTCATCCCGCTGTTCGTGGGGCGTCCGAAATCCATCAAGGCACTCGAAGCCGCGATGGAGCAGGGCCGACAGATCATGCTGGTGGCGCAAAAGGCCGCCGGCAAGGACGAGCCCAAGGCCGACGACATGTTCGACATCGGCTGCGTCAGTTCCATCCTGCAGATGCTGAAGCTGCCTGACGGCACCGTGAAGGTCCTGGTCGAAGGCGTCCAACGCGCCAACACCACGCGCATCACCGAAGACAACGACTACTTCGTGGGCGAGGTGGTGCCGGTGCAACCCGGCGCCGAAGCCACGCCCGAGATCGAGGCCCTGCGCCGTGCGGTCACGCAGCAGTTCGACCAGTACGTCAAGTTGAACAAGAAGATCCCGCCCGAGATCCTGACCAGCATCGCCGGCATCGACGACCCGGGTCGTCTGGCCGACACCATCGCTGCCCACCTGCCGCTGAAGCTGGAAGCCAAGCAGGCCGTGCTGGACTTGTTCAACGTCGCCAAGCGCCTGGAAAAGCTGCTTGAACTGCTCGAACACGAAGTCGACATCCTGCAGGTGGAAAAGCGCATCCGCGGCCGCGTCAAGCGGCAGATGGAGAAGAGTCAGCGCGAGTACTACCTGAACGAGCAGGTCAAAGCCATCCAGAAGGAACTGGGTGACGGCGAAGAAGGTGCCGATCTCGAAGAACTCGAGAAGAAGATCAAGGCCGCGCGCATGACCAAGGAAGCGCGCAAGAAGGCCGACAGCGAGCTGAAGAAGCTCAAGCTGATGTCGCCGATGAGCGCCGAAGCCACGGTGGTGCGCAACTTCATCGACACGCTGGTCGGCCTGCCCTGGCAGAAGAAGACCAAGATCAAGCACGACCTGGCGAATGCCGAGCACGTGCTGAACGAAGACCACTTCGGCCTGGAAAAAGTCAAGGACCGCATCCTGGAATACCTTGCCGTGCAACAACGCGTGGACAAGGTCAAGGCGCCCATCCTGTGCCTGGTCGGGCCTCCGGGCGTCGGCAAGACCAGCCTGGGCCAGAGCGTGGCGCGGGCCACCGGCCGCAAGTTCGTGCGCATGGCGCTGGGCGGCATGCGCGACGAGGCCGAGATCCGCGGCCACCGCCGCACCTACATCGGCAGCATGCCGGGCAAGGTGCTGCAGAGCCTGTCCAAGGTCGGCGTGCGCAACCCGCTGTTCCTGCTGGACGAGATCGACAAGCTGGGCATGGACTTCCGTGGCGACCCCTCGTCGGCGCTGCTGGAAGTGCTGGACCCCGAGCAGAACCACACCTTCAGCGACCATTACGTCGAGGTCGATTTCGACCTGAGCGATGTGATGTTCGTGGCCACCAGCAACAGCATGAACATCCCGCCGGCTTTGCTGGACCGGATGGAAGTGATCCGCCTGGCCGGCTACACCGAAGACGAAAAGCTGAACATTGCCCAGCGCTACCTGCTGCCCAAACAGGCCACCAACAATGGCCTGAAAGACGGCGAGATGGAGATCACCGAATCCGCATTGCGGGCCATCCTGCGCTACTACACGCGGGAAGCCGGTGTGCGTTCGCTGGAACGCGAAATCGGCAAGATCTGCCGCAAGGTGGTCAAGGGCATCGCGCTGAAGAAGTACGAGGGCAAGGTCGTCGTTACCGAAGACAACCTCAACGACTTCCTGGGTGTGCGCAAGTTCGATTTCGGCCGCGCTGAGAAGCAGAACCAGGTCGGTCAAGTGGTCGGTTTGGCGTGGACTGAGGTGGGCGGCGATCTGCTGACCATCGAAGCCACGGTGATGCCGGGCAAGGGCAACATCATCCGCACCGGCTCGCTGGGCGACGTGATGAAGGAATCGGTCGAAGCGGCCCGCACGGTGGTGCGTTCGCGCGCCCGCCGCCTGGGCCTGAAGGACGAGATCTTCGAGAAGCGCGACATCCACATCCACGTGCCCGATGGCGCCACGCCCAAGGACGGCCCGAGCGCGGGTGCGGCCATGACGACGGCGCTGGTGTCGGCCCTGCTGGGCATACCGGTGCGCGCCGATGTGGCGATGACGGGCGAGATCACCCTGCGCGGTGAAGTCACCGCCATCGGTGGCCTGAAGGAGAAGCTGCTGGCGGCACACCGGGGCGGTGTGAAGACGGTGCTGATCCCCGAGGACAACGTCAAGGACCTGCAGGACATCCCCGAGAACGCGAAGAACAACCTCGAAATCGTGCCGGTGCGCTGGATCGACCAGGTGTTGGCCATCGCCTTGGAAACGGTGCCGCAGCCACTGCCCGATGAAGAGCCGGTGGCGTCGGCTGCCAAGGCGGAGGTTGCCGCGCCGGCAGCGGCTGCTGACGGGCTGCCGCACTGAGTCTGGATTGAACTGCGGCTCCCTTCGGGCTGCGGTTCACCAGAAGAATTTTCCAGGCTGCTTGCGCAATTCAGAAAAGTCGGCATATACTGCGAAGCTCAACGCGGTCAACGTGGCACTTGACAAAAACAACAGCGAAGAGGCACCTTAAAAAGTGCAGTCAGGCACAAGCTGTCAGACAAAATGCGGGATTAGCTCAGTTGGTAGAGCGATACCTTGCCAAGGTATAGGTCGAGAGTTCGAGTCTCTTATCCCGCTCCAAATTTTTAAAGACAGGGAAGCTTCGGCTTCCCTTCTTTTTGGCTGAAAATAAAGCTTCGGCGCGATAGCAAAGCGGTTATGCAACGGATTGCAAATCCGTCTAGTCCGGTTCGACTCCGGATCGCGCCTCCAAATCAACAACAGCCCTCACCGGGCTGTTTTGCTTTGTGGGGGCCGTATCCTCGCAGCGCGCCCGGATGGCGAAATTGGTAGACGCAGCAGACTTAAAATCTGCGACCTCTCGCAGGGTGTACGGGTTCGATTCCCGTTCCGGGCACCAAGCGCTCCGCTGAACTTGGGAAGGCTTCCGCGGCCCCCGCTACCCGTGAGCGCCGTAGGCTTCCGTAAATTAGAACGACCGTTCTATTTTGTCGCCAAGGTGGCAGTTTTCGCAGGCGCCGCCGCCTAGAATGCGCCGGTTAACGTACACGTCACTTGAGCCCAGGAGCGCATTCATGAAGGTGCTGGTACCCGTCAAACGGGTGGTCGATTACAACGTCAAGGTGCGCGTCAAGAGCGACGGCACGGGCGTGGACATTGCCAACGTCAAGATGAGCATGAACCCCTTCGACGAGATCGCCGTCGAAGAGGCCGTGCGCCTGAAAGAGAAGGGCGTGGTCACCGAGATCATTGCCGTTTCCTGCGGCGTCACGCAGTGCCAGGAAACGCTGCGCACGGCCATGGCCATCGGCGCAGACCGCGCCATCCTGGTCGAATGCGCCGACGAGTTGCAACCGCTGGCCGTGGCCAAGCTGCTGAAGGCCCTGGTCGACAAGGAACAGCCCGGCCTGATCATTCTGGGCAAGCAGGCCATCGACGACGACTGCAACCAGACCGGCCAGATGCTGGCCGCGCTGGCCGGCCTGCCGCAAGGCACGTTTGCTTCGAAGGTGGAAGTGGCCGACGGTGCGGTCAGCGTCACGCGCGAAGTCGACGGCGGGTCCGAAACGCTGAAGCTCACGCTGCCGGCCATCATCACCACCGATTTGCGCCTGAACGAGCCGCGCTACGTCACGCTGCCCAACATCATGAAGGCCAAGAAGAAGGTGCTGGACGTCTTCAAGCCGGCCGACTTGGGTGTGGACGTCACGTCGCGCATCAAGACGCTGAAGGTCAGCGAGCCGCCCAAGCGCGGCGCCGGCATCAAGGTGCCCGATGTCGCCACGCTGGTGGCCAAGTTGAAGAACGAAGCGAAGGTGATCTGAGATGGCCGCACTGGTTATTGCTGAACACGACAACGCGTCCGTCAAGGGCGCGACCCTGAACACCGTCACGGCGGCCCTGGCCTGCGGTGGCGATGTGCACGTGCTGATCGCGGGCGCTGGCGCTGCTGGCGCCGCTGCCGCGGCCGCCCAGATTGCTGGCGTCGCCAAGGTGCTGCATGCCGATGCACCGGGCCTGGACCACGGCCTGGCCGAGAGCGTGGCGGCGCAGGTCGTCGCCATCGCCGCCGGCTACAGCCACATCCTGTTCCCAGCCACCGCCAGCGGCAAGAACGTGGCGCCGCGCGTCGCGGCCCTGCTGGACGTGGCGCAGATCAGCGACGCCACCAAGGTCATCAGCGCCGATACGTTTGAGCGCCCGATCTACGCCGGCAACGCCATCGCCACCGTGCAGAGCCTGGACGCCACCAAGGTCATCACCGTGCGCACCACGGGCTTCGACCCGGCCGTTGCCACCGGCGGCAGCGCGGCCGTGGAAAGCCTGACGGCCGTGGCCGCCAGTGCCACGTCCAGCTTCGTGGGCAGCGAGATCGCCAAGAGCGACCGCCCGGAATTGACGGCCGCCAAGATCATCGTCAGCGGTGGCCGCGCGATGGGCAGCAGCGAGAAGTTCAACGAAGTGCTGACGCCGCTGGCCGACAAGCTGGGCGCCGCACTGGGCGCCAGCCGTGCGGCGGTGGACGCGGGCTACGCGCCCAACGACTGGCAAGTGGGCCAGACCGGCAAGATCGTAGCGCCGCAGCTGTACGTCGCCATCGGCATCAGTGGGGCCATCCAGCACCTGGCTGGCATGAAGGACAGCAAGGTCATCGTGGCCATCAACAAAGACCCGGAAGCGCCCATCTTCAGCGTGGCCGACTACGGCCTGGAGGCAGACCTGTTCGCCGCTGTGCCCGAATTGATCAGCAGCCTGTAAACAGGCCACACCAGGGCGCCGACAGGGCGCCCTTTTTTTGTCCGGAGACAAGACCATGAGCTATCGCGCACCCGTCAAGGACATGTTGTTCCTGATGAAGGAATTGGCCAACATCGACGCCGTTGCGGCCTTGCCCGGCTTCGAAGATGCGGGCTACGACACCGCTGCCGCCGTTCTCGAAGAGTGCGCCAAGTTCAACGAAGGCGTGGTGGCGCCTTTGAACTGGACCGGCGACCAGCAGCCTTCGTCCTTCAAGGCCGGTGTCGTGACCACCACGCCGGGCTTCAAGCAGGCTTTCCGGCAGTTCGCAGAAGGCGGCTGGCAGGGCTTGCAGCACCCGGTGGAATTCGGCGGCCAGGGCCTGCCGAAGTTGATCGGCGCGGCCTGCGGCGAGATGGTCAACAGCGCCAACCTCAGCTTCGCGCTGTGCCCGCTGCTGACCGACGGCGCCATCGAGGCCATGCTGACGGCCGGCACACCCGAGCAGCAAACCACCTTCATCCCGAAGATGGTCGGAGGCGCCTGGACGGGCACGATGAACCTGACCGAGCCGCAGGCCGGTTCCGACCTGTCGATGGTGCGCACGCGCGCCGAGCCGCAGCCCGACGGCAGCTACAAGCTCTTCGGCACCAAGATCTACATCACCTATGGCGAGCACGACATGGCGGACAACATCGTCCACCTGGTGCTGGCCCGCGTGGTGGGCGCGCCCGAGGGCGTGAAGGGCATCTCGCTCTTCATCTGCCCCAAGTTCATGCTGAACGCCGACGGCACGCCGGGTGCGCGCAACGACGTGCACTGCGTCAGCATCGAGCACAAGCTGGGCATCAAGGCCAGCCCGACGGCAGTGCTGCAGTTCGGTGACCACGGCGGTGCGGTGGCGACGCTTCTGGGCCAGGAAAACCGCGGTCTGGAATACATGTTCATCATGATGAACGCGGCGCGTTTCGGCGTCGGCATGCAGGGCGTGGCGGTGGCTGAACGGGCCTACCAGAAGGCCGTGCAGTACGCGCGGGACCGGGTGCAAAGTCGGCCCGTCGATGGCTCGCTGAACGAGGCCGCGCCCATCATCCACCACCCCGACGTCCGGCGCATGCTGATGACGATGCGCGCCCACACCGAAGGCTGCCGCGCGATGGCCATGGTGGCCGCTGCGGCCTACGACGCAGCCCACGCCCACCCGGACGCCGAGGTGCGCAAGCAGAACCAGGCGTTCTACGAATTCATGGTGCCGCTGGTCAAGGGTCTGTCCACCGAGATGAGCCAGGAGGTCGCCAGCCTGGGCGTGCAGGTGCACGGCGGCATGGGCTTCATCGAAGAGACCGGCGCCGCGCAGTACCTGCGTGACGCCAAGATCCTGAGCATCTACGAAGGCACGACGGCCATCCAGGCCAATGATCTGGTGGGCCGCAAGACGGCACGCGACGGCGGCCGGGTGGCCAAGGCCATCGCCGCGCAGATTGCCACCACCGAAGCCGAACTGGCCGCCCGCAGCAGCGCCGCCTGCCAGGCCATGGCCGGCCGCCTGCGTGCTGGCCGTCTGGCCTTCCTGGACGCGGTGGACTTCGTCGCCGGCAACACCAAGGCGCACCCGAACGCCGTCTTCGCAGGCAGCGTGCCGTATCTGATGCTCAGCGGCACGGTGATGTGCGGCTGGCAGATGGCGCGCGGGCTGATGGCCGCCGAAGACCGCCTGGCCCAAGGCCAGGACGTCGAGTTCATGAAAGCCAAGATCGCCACCGCGCGCTTCTACGGCGATCACATCCTCAACAAGGCCACGGCCCTGCGCGACAGCATCGTCGACGGGTCTGAAGCCGTCACCGCCCTCGCACTGGAGTCCTTCTGATGGCTTTGCCCCCCGTTCTGCAACGCGTGCCTTTCCCCGTCATCGGCTCGCCGCTGTTCATCATCAGCAACCCCAAGCTCGTCATCGCGCAGTGCAAGGCCGGCATCGTCGGTTCGATGCCGTCGCTGAACGCGCGCCCGGCGGAACAGCTGGACGACTGGCTGGCCGAGATCACCGAGACCTTGGCCGCCTGGGACGCCGCCCACCCTGAACAGCCTTCCGCGCCTTACGCCATCAACCAGATCGTGCACAAGACGAATGACCGCTTGCAACACGACATGGAGGTCTGCGCCAAGTACAAGGTGCCCATCGTCATCACCAGCCTGGGGGCACGCACCGACATCAACGATGCCGTGCACAGCTGGGGCGGCATCGTGCTGCACGACATCATCAACAACTTCTACGCCAGGAAGGCCATCGAGAAGGGCGCCGACGGCCTGATCGCCGTGGCCGCCGGTGCGGGCGGCC
>JANPHI010000315.1:0-53429 GCA_031424355.1 Betaproteobacteria bacterium | reverse complement strand
AACAGCCGCTTGCCGTCGCGGCTGGGGTACAGGCCGTGGGCGCCGATGCTGGTCGGGATGAAGCCGACCTGCTTCATCGCGTCGCCGTCGATGACGTGCACGCCGTCGGCCATCATGTCGGCGATGTAGAAGCGCTTGCCGTCGGGCGACACGCGGATGTCCTGCGGCATGCCCTTGGTGACGGTGCAGATCTCGGTCTCGCCCGGCTCCCACACGGCCCCGGCCTTCGCACGCGGCCCGCCCGGGACTTCCTTGATGCGCGTCTTGGGCATCTCCAGCTTCAGGTAGCCCGCCACCTTGCGGCCTTCGAGGTCGATCTTGGCCACGGTGCCCGAAAACTCGCAGGTGAAGATGGCGAACTTGCCGTCGATGGAGAAGTCGGCGTGGTTGATGCCGGGGCAGCCCGGGGTGTCCACCGAGTACTGCAGGGCCATCGTCTTCGGGTCGCGAAAATCAAGACGCTTGCGCGCTTCGGCCACCACGATGGCCGACTTGCCGTCGGGCGTGGCGTACATGTTGTACGGGTCGTCCACGGCAATGGCCTTGCCCGGTTTGCCGGTGCGCGGGTCGATCGGCGTCAGGCTGCCTTTGGTGGTGTTCTCGGCATTGTTGGTGACCCACAGCGTGCGCAGGTCCCACGAGGGCACGATGTGCTGCGGGCCGATGCCCACCTTGAAGCGATCGACCACCTTCATCTTGGCCGGGTCGATGACCGACACATCGCCACTGCGCAGATTGGGCACGTAGATGCGTTCCAGGTCGCCAGCCACCACGGGGCTCAGCTTGTCGGCCGCGCTGGTGCTGTAGACGTTGGGCGCTGCCGTGCCAGCGGCGGCCGGTGCAGCACTGGCCGGCGACGCAGCCTGGGCCGCGCCCAGGGCCAGCGCGGCGCCCGTCAGCACCAGCAGGACCTGCGCGGGGGCACGCATGGCGCCGTGCGGCGGGTTCATCTTCGAAATCATCGTTGTCACTCCTCGTTCTATTCTGGATTTTCGCTCTGCCGAGGGGCCCGGGTCAGCGGGCCGGTCGGGGCGCCTGCTATTTCTCGGGCCGCGTCGCAGCGCGCACCGCGGCCACGGTGGACCGCACGATCAGGTCCACGCCTGCGCGGCCCAGTTCGGCCGTGGCCTTGGCCGGATCGCCGGCCACGCCGTTGCCTGGATGTTGTGCCGCTGCGGCTTGCGCCAGCCTGTCGGCGCGCACCAGCGCCGGGTCCAGCGCCAGCGTCAGCGCGGTGTCGGCCAGGCCGGCGTGGGTGCCGATCTCGGCAGCGCTGTAACCCTGCGCCTTCAGCAGCTGCGCGTAGCCCGCAGCGGCGGCGCGGTAGTACTCGGGCAGCGCGTGCACGCGGCAGGCCGACTTCGGCGCCCACTCGCGGTTGACGCTGGCCGCCACGCGGTCCAGGCTGCTGCGGTAGCCGCCGTGCTCACCCAACAGCACGACATGGCAGAAGCCGTGGGCGCGCAGGCTGCGGGCGGCACCGGCCAGCAGGGCTTCAAAAGCGGCATCGGGGATGCTGAGGGTGCCGGCCCAGCGCATGTGCTGCGTGGGCGGCTCGATGTTGCCTTCGGGCACGTAGGCCAGCACCGGCGCCACGATGGCATCCCCCAGTTGCTGCGCGATGCGCACCGCCAGCAGCCGGCCGCGCACGTTGTGCTTGCCCAGCGCCATGTGGGGGCCGTTCTGCTCGGTGCCGCCGATGGGCAGCAGCACCGTGGTGGCGCCGCCGGCGATGCGCTCACGGAGTTCGAAGGACGTCAGGTCTTCCAGTTGCAGCGAAGCCGGAACGGCCGCCCGGGCTGGCGCAGCGCAGAGGGCGAACAGCAGCAGCGGGATCGCCAGGCGCCACACGCTATTCGTCATCGCCCGACAACAAGCCCCCAAGCAGGCTGCCGCCGGCGGCCAGGCCCAGCAGGCCGGTGCTTTCCTCTTTGCTGCCCCCGCGCTGCGGCGCGGCGGCGAACACGCGGGACGCCAGCCGGCTGAACGGCAGGCTCTGCAGCCACACCGTGCCGGGGCCGCTGAGCGTTGCCAGGAACAGGCCTTCGCCGCCGAAGAGGGCGGTCTTGACCTTGCCGACGTACTGGATGTCGAAATCGACACCGGGCGTGTAGGCCACGACGCAGCCGGTGTCCACCCGCAGGACTTCACCGGGCTGCAGTTCACGGCGCAGGATGGTGCCGCCGGCGTGCACGAAGGCCAGGCCGTCGCCGTCCAGCTTCTGCATCACGAAACCTTCGCCGCCGAAGAAGCCGGCGCTCAAGCGGCGCTGGAAGGCGATGCCCAGCGACACGCCCCGCGCGGCGCACAGGAAGGCGTCTTTCTGGCAGATCAGCGTGCCGCCCAGCTGGCGCAGGTCCATCGCGATGATCTTGCCCGGGTAGGGTGCGCCGAAGGCCACCTTGGCCTTGCGGGCGCCCTGGTTGACGTAGACCGTGGTGAACAGCGATTCACCCGTCACCAGGCGCTTGCCGGCGCTGAGCAGCTTGTCGAAAAGACCGCCGCCGCCGGCGCCGCTGGCGTCGCCGAAGACGGTGTCCATCGTGATGCCGGCTTCCATGAAGAACAGGCTGCCGGCTTCGCCGATGGCCGCTTCGCCGGGGTCGAGTTCGACCTCGACGAACTGCATCTCGCTGCCCTTGATCTCGTAGTCCACCACGTCCATCGCCATCGCGCTTGCTCCCACATCCGGACAACCGGGGCTGGATGCTAACGAAGTGCACGGTAGCAACCCGTTGCAAAGGCAAGCGCCTTGTGGTGTCCTTGGCGGCCGGTGCTGACCACAATCGCCGCCGATGAGCAGCCTTGCCGATGTCCTGATCTTCGCCAGTGCCGCCCTCGCGGTGGCAGCGGCGGCCATGACCGCTTTCGGCCTGCGGCGGCAGCGCTACGCCGGCTGGCTGTGGTGGGTGGCCGCGATGTGGCTGACCACGCTGGGCACGCTGCTCGGCGCGGTGCTGCCGGGGTCGGCGGGCGCGCTGCTGGCGACGCCGCTGCTGCTGCAGTGGCCGCTGGTCACGCTGATCGGCTTGCGGCGCTTCCAGCCGCGCCAGGCCTGGCCGGGCAGTGAACGCATCGACTGGGCGCTGCTGGTCGGCGGCTCGGCCGGCGCGGTGCTGGGCGGGCTGCTGCCCGCCGCCGACGGTGCCGGTCTGACCATGGGCTGTGCGCTGGTCGTGCACCTGTACGCCGCCGTGGTGCTGTTCATGGCGCCCAGCGGCCGCGATGCCACGCCGGTTCAAGGCCTGGGCGCGGTGATGGCGCTGGCCGCCTTCGGCCCCGGCCTGGCCAGCCTGCCCGGCGCCGACCCGACCTGGGCCTTGCAGGCGCGGGCGGCGGCCGCCGCACTCGGCGGCATCGTGCTGGCGTCGGTCGCCCAGACCCTGGTCTGCGAACGCACCGAACGGCAGCTGCGTGAATCGCGCCGGCGCCTGCGCACGCTGGCCAATCTGGACGCGCTGACCCAGGTGCCCAACCGCCGCCACTTCCACGAACTGGCGGCGCTGGCGCTGGCGCAAGACCCGCCGGGCAGCGCGGTACTGCTGATCTTCGACGTGGACCACTTCAAGCAGATCAACGACCACCTGGGCCACGCCGCCGGCGACCGCGCGCTGTGCCTGGTGTCGGGCAGCGTGCTGGAACACCTGCGCGCGCCCGATGTGGCCGGGCGCCACGGCGGCGACGAATTCGTGCTGCTGCTGCGCCGCGCCGCCACCCACGACGCCATGGGCGTGGCCGCGCGCATCGTGGCCGAGGTGCAGCGGCGCAGCACCGAACACCAGTTGCCCGCGTTGAGCCTGAGCTTCGGCCTGGTGCAGGTCGGCGCCGATGAAGCCATAGCCAGCGCGATGCGCCGTGCCGACCAGGCGCTGTACGAGGCCAAGCGCCAGGGCCGTTCACGGGCCGTGGCGGCCTTGGGCGACGAGGACGAACCGGTGTTTGGTGAAAGCCAACGGCTGGGGCTGACGGCCTCGTGACCGCGCGCTGAACGCTGCGGCGGCCGGCGCACCAGCCGCGCGCCGCCGAGCGGGCCGGCTCATAGAATCCGCGTTGACCTCGACAGCACCGCCCAGAGCGGCGACACCCCATGAGCCCAGCCGAAATCCTGTCCCAGTACGGCCCGCGTGAAGCGATGGAATACGACGTGGTGGTGGTCGGCGGCGGCCCCGGCGGCCTGGCCACGGCCATCCGCCTGAAACAGCTGAACGCCGACCTGTCCGTCGTGGTGCTGGAAAAGGGCTCGGAACCCGGCGCCCACATCCTCAGCGGCGCGGTGATGGACCCGCGCGCCATCACCGAACTCTTCCCCGACTGGAAGGCGCGCGGCGCACCGCTGAACCAGCCCGTCACGGGCGACGAAGTGCTGTTCCTGAAGCCCGACGACGCCAGCGTCACGCCGCAATGGCTGATACCCGGCTGCCTGCACAACCACGGCAACTACGTGATCAGCCTGGGCGCCTTCAGCAAATGGCTGGCCGAACAGGCCGAGGCCCTGGGCGTGGAGATCTTCCCGGGCTTCACCGGTGCCGAGGTGCTGTACGCCGACAACGGTGCGGTGCGCGGCGTGGCCACCGGCAACCTCGGCATCGGCAAGGACGGCCAGCCGCACGACGGCTTCCAGCTGGGCATGGAATTGCTGGGCAAGTACACGGTCTTTGCCGAGGGCGCACGGGGCCATCTGGGCAAGCAGTTGATCGCCCGCTTCGAACTGGACAAGGGCCGCGACCCGCAAAGCTACGCGCTGGGCGTGAAGGAACTGTGGGAAGTGCCGGCCGACAAGGCCAAGCCGGGCCTGGTGCTGCACAGCGCCGGCTGGCCGATGGACGAACACACCTACGGCGGCGGCTTTCTGTACCACCTGGAAGGCAACAAGGTCACCTTGGGTTTCGTCACTGGCCTGGACTACCAGAACCCCTGGATCAGCCCTTTCGAAGAGATGCAGCGCTGGAAGACCCACCCCAGCATCCGCGCCCACATCGAAGGCGGCAAGCGCATCGGCTACGGCGCGCGGGCCATCACCGCCGGCGGCCTGCTGAGCCTGCCCAAGCTGGTCTTCCCCGGCGGCGCGCTGGTGGGTTGCGACGCCGGCATGCTGAACGCCGCGCGCATCAAGGGCAGCCACGCGGCCATCAAGAGCGGCATGCTGGCGGCCGAAGCCGCTGCGGCCGCGCTGCAGGCCGGCCGGTCGCACGATGAACTGAGCGCCTACCCCGAGGCCTTCGAGAAGAGCTGGCTCTTCGACGAACTGAACCAGACGCGCAACTTCAAGCAGTGGTTCAAGCAGGGCAACACCATCGGCACGCTGATGACGGGCATCGAGCAATGGCTGCTGCCCAAGCTGGGCATCAAGAGCCCGCCGTGGACCATCCACCGCAAAACGCCCGACCACGCGCGCCTGCACGCGGCCAGCCAGGTGGCGAAGATCAACTACCCCAAGCCCGACGGCAAGCTGACCTTCGACCGCCTGAGCAGCGTCTTCATCAGCAACACCAACCACGAAGAAAACCAGCCGGCGCACTTGACGTTGAAAGACGCTTCGGTGCCCGTGGCCATCAACCTGGCGCTCTACGCCGGGCCTGAGAGCCGCTACTGCCCGGCCGGCGTCTACGAATACATCAAGCAGACCGACCCGCACGGCATCGAACACGATCGCCTGCAGATCAACGCGCAGAACTGCGTGCACTGCAAGACCTGCGACATCAAGGACCCGACTCAGAACATCGTCTGGGTCACGCCCGAAGGTGGTGGCGGGCCGAACTACGCGGGGATGTGATGCAGCCCGCTGACAGCGTCAACCGGCGGCAGGTCTTGGGCGGCGCGCTGGCCGTGGCGCTGCCGGCCTACACGCCGCAGGCTGCGGCGGCATCCAAACCTTTGCTGGTGGGCGGCCTGCCGGTCACCTGCAACCTCTCGCTGCCGGTGGCCTGCGTGGCCCGGGCCAGCAGCAATGCGGCCAACAGCGCCAGCAAGGGCGGCGCTGCGGCGTTCGAGTTCGAATACAGCAAGTACAACGGCTGGCCCGAGATCAAGGAATCGCTGATGGCCGGCCGCATCCAGGCGGCCTACATGCTGGCGCCGCTGGTGATGGACCTGGCCGACAAGAAGATCCCGGTGAAGATCGTGTCGCTGGGCCACCGCTCGGGCGCCGTCATCATGGTCCGCAGCGATTCATCGCACCAGCGCTTCAAAGACCTGGCCGGCAAACGCGTGGCCATCCCCAGCCGCTTCGCCGTTGACTTCCTGTTCCTGCGCAAGATGCTGGCCCAGGAAGGCATGACGCCCAAGGACATCCAGATCATCGAGATGGCGCCGCCCGACATGCCGGCCGCGCTCTACGCCAAGGCCGTGGACGCCTACTGCACCGGCGAACCCTTCGGCGCCGCCGCGCAACGCGCCGGCTACGCGCGGGCGCTGCGCATGACCCGCGACGAGTGGCGCAACTACATCTGCTGCGTGCTGACGGTGCGCGAAGAACTGATCCAAGAGAACCGGCCGCTGGTGCAGGACCTGGTCAACCACGTGATGGGCGCCGGCCAGTGGCTGGACCAGAAGCAGGACAACCGCAACAAGGCGGTGGCCATCGCCGCCGGCCGCAAGTACTTCAACCAAGACCCCAACATCATCCGTTTCGTCATGGAAAATCCGGTCGACCGGGTGACCTACGGCGACCTGCGCATGATCCGCGCCGAATTTGATGAGCTGATGCAGTTGTCCATCGCAGCCGGCACCATCAAGGCCCCCATCGCCTACGAAAAATACATGGATGAGAGCTTCGCCAAGGCCGCAAGGCCCACGGCCATCACGCTCTGAAGCCTGAACCGAGACGCCGACTTGCACCGCTTCCTGGCCCTGTTGATGACCCTGCTGCTGTCGGCAGCCGCCTGGGCTGCGCCCGGCGCCCCGGCGCTGAAGGCCGGCGTCTTCGAGCCGCCGCACCCGGCCCCCGAATTCATGCTGAAGGGCTCGGACGGCGCCGAGCTGAAGCTCAGCCGCTACCGGGGCAAGGTTGTGCTGCTGTTCTTCGGTTTCAGCCTGTGCCCGGCCGTCTGCCCGACCACGCTGGCCACGCTGGCGCAGGCCCGCAAGGCCCTGGGCAAGGATGCCAACGCGGTGCAGATCATCTATGCCACGGTGGACCCCGAACGCGACACCCCGCCGGTGATGAAGGCCTACCTCAGTGCCTTCGACAAAAGCTTCCTCGGCGGCACGGGCCAGCCTGCGGTGCTGGCCGCCATGCGCAAGGACTACGGCGTCGTCGCCAACAAGGTGCCGATGGCCGGTGGCGGCTATGTCTACGACCACAGCTCGTCGATCTTCCTGATCGACCGCGCGGGCCGGCTGCGCGCCCTGATGCCCTACGGCCACGAGGCCAAGGACTACGTGCACGACATCCAGCTGCTGCTGGCACCGTGACGGCCCGCATGCGCAAAAGCGGGGTCTGGATGGCGGCGGGGGCCTGCGCGGCGGGTGCACTGGCCGCCACGGCCTGGGCCGCGCTGGCGCCCATCGAGGTGAGCACCCGCGACGAGTTGTTCGAGATTCCGGCCGGCACCTGGGCCCGCCGCATGGCCGGCGAAAAGGTCGAGATCCTGCCCGACACCCTGCACCTCACGCTGGGCGCCAACGACGTGCTGCTGCTGAAGAATCTCGACGCCGTGCCCCAGGTTTTCGGCCCGGCGCTGATCATGCCGGGCCAGAGTTTCCGCCTGCCCTTCGAGGCCGCATCGACCTACAGCTTTGCGTGTTCGGCGCATGCCAGCGGCCAGATGAGCGTGGTCGTGGCCGCGCACCCGGCGCCCGGCTGGGCCACGCTGGGCTGGCGGGTGCGGCAGTGGGCGCGCCAGGCCGGGTGGGCCGCATGACGGGCGCCGTGACAGG
This sequence comes from Betaproteobacteria bacterium, assembly GCA_031424355.1. GTDB lineage: Bacteria > Pseudomonadota > Gammaproteobacteria > Burkholderiales > Burkholderiaceae_C > Rubrivivax. The sequence continues at coordinate 45,551 of JANPHI010000315.1, read as the reverse complement.
CGCCGCCATGCGCAGGCTGCGCCAGGTGCTGCCACCGCTGGCCGTGATGGCGCTGGTGATTGCCGTCTGGTGGCTGGCGGTGGTGCAGACCGCCAGCGCGATCTTCCCGACACCCTGGCAGGTCGTCGCCGGCGCCTGGGAACTGGCGCAGGACGGCACCTTGTGGGAACACATCAGTGCCTCGCTGTTCCGCGTGGGCACGGGCTTCGGCCTGGCGCTGTTGCTGGCGGTGCCGCTGGGCCTGTGGATGGGCTGGGTGGGCGGCGCCTACCGCACGCTGAACCCCATCTTCCAGATGCTGCGGCCCATCTCGCCGATCGCCTGGATACCCTTGGCCATCCTGTGGTTCGGCGTCGGCGACGTGTCGCCCATCTTCCTGATCTTCATCTCGTCGGTCTTCCCGATGATCGTGCAGACCACCTCGGGCGTGCACACCATCGAGCGGCGCTACCTGCGCGCGGCGGCCAACTTCGGCGTGACGCGCAGCGTGCTGTTCCGCCAGGTGGTGATCCCCGCCGTGCTGCCGGAAATCATCGTCGGCATGCGCATCGGCATCGGCGTGGCCTGGCTGGTGGTGGTGGCGGCGGAAATGATCGCGCTGCGCTCGGGCCTGGGCTACATGATCATGGACTCGCGCAACGCCGGCAACCGCTACGACCTGGTCATCGCCGGCATGATCATCATCGGCCTGATCGGCCTGCTGCTCGACGGCGCCACCCGTTTGCTGGAACGCTTGAAGACCGTGAAATGGCGTTATGTCCGCTAGCCCCAGCACCAGCCCCAGCACCAGCAAGAACGACAAGATCACCGTGCGCGGCCTGACCAAGGCCTTTGCTTCGGACCAGGGTGCGCTGCCGGTCATTGCCGGTGTCAGCCTCAGCGTGGCCGACGGCGAATTCGTCGCCATCGTGGGGCCTTCGGGCTGCGGCAAATCGACGCTGATGAACATCCTCGCCGGCTTCGAACGCCCCGACAGCGGCAGCGTGCAGGTGGACGGCGCCGAGCTGACCGGCCCCAGCGCCAAGGGCATCGTGATCTCGCAGCAGGGTTCGGTGTTTCCGTGGCTGACGGTGCAGCAGAACCTGATGTTCGGCCTGAACAGCAAGGCCAGCAAGGACAGCGGCGAGGGCCACGGCCACGACCCGCAAGCACGCGCCGCGCTGGCCGACCACTACGCCGCGATGGTGGGTTTGAAGGGCTTCGAGTCCAGCTACCCGCACGAGCTGTCGGGCGGCATGTTGAAGCGGGTGGAGCTGGCGCGCGCCTTCGTGGTGAAGCCGGAAATCCTGTACATGGACGAGCCCTTCTCGGCCCTGGACGCGCTGATGAACATGCGCATGCGCACCGAACTGCTGCGCATCCTGGAAGAAGAGCGCCACACCGTGCTGCTGATCACCCACGACGTGGAAGAGGCCATCTACATGGCCGACCGCATCCTGGTGCTGTCGCCCCGGCCGACCACGATACAGGCCAGCTTCCAGGTGGAGCTGCCGCACCCGCGCAAGCTGTCCAGCCCGCAGGCACAGACGCTGCGCGAGGCCATCCTCAAGGCATTGGGGCTGTAGCGCGCAGCGGCGCAGGCTTCTGCTGGTACTTCTGCTCCAGCCGTTTCTGCCGGTTCCCGATGTCCACCTCGCGGCCCTGGATGAAGATGCGTTCCACCTGCGTGGCGGTTTCCAGCGGGTCGCCATCGGTGACGATGAAGCTGGCCAGCCGGCCCGGCGCCAGTGCACCCAGGCGGTCGGCCACGCCCAGGATTTGCGCCGGGTAGAGCGTGATGGCCTTCAGCGCTTCGTCACGCGGCAAACCGTAGGCCACGGCGGCAGCCGCCTGATAAGGCAGGTTGCGTTCAGACGCTGCCGCGAAGGCGCCGCCCTCGCCGGCGATGCAGAACACCACGCCGGCCTGCGCCAGTTGCGCGGCCAGCGTGTAGCGGGCGTCGTAGGCGTCGTCGCGGCGCTGCGGCAGGTTGTGCACGCCGGCGATGACCACCGCCACGCCGCGCGCCTTCAGCACCGGCGCGAAGCGCGCGGCGTCGGCACCGCCCACGATGACCAGCTTCAAGCCGTGCCGTTCGGCCAGGCCCAGCGCATAGCGGATCTGCGCCGCGTCGTCGGCATGCACGAACACAGGCCGCTCGCCCTTCACCACCGTCAGCATGGCTTCCCAGCGCACGTCCAGCGGCGTGGTGGCGGGTTCGGCGGCGCGCGCCCGTGCGTAAGCCGCAGCGGCCTCGAAAGCCTGGTCAATCATCTGCAAACGCAATGCACTGAGCTTGTGGATGTCGTCCTTGAACGGTTCCAGCGAACCACTCAGCACATCGCTGTTGGTCCGCATCAGCGGCAGCACCACGTGCAAGCCCACCTCGCGCACCAGCGCCATGTCTTCCCAGGTCCAGCCGTCGATCTGCAGCAGCGCCGAGGTGCCGGCGATGCTGCCGAAGGTGGACGAACCCGGCACCGCCAGCGCGGCCAGCACGCCGTTGCTGCGCGCCACCGGCAGCAGTTCGCTGTCGGCGTTGACGGCCACCAGCGCCCGCACATTGGGGTTGATGACGCCGATCTCGGTGGTGTCGATGGTGGCGCGCACCGCCTGCACCTCCACCAGGCCCAGCGCGCTGTTGGCGGCGATGAAGCCGGGGTAGATGTGGCGGCCGCGCAGGTCCAGCACGGTGGCCGGGCCGGTCTCGGCGGCGGGCAATGCCTGCCCGGGCGCGGCGATGGCGCGGATGCGCCCGCGCTCGACCAGCATGCTGCCGCCTGCGATGACCGCGCCGCTGACGGTGTGCAGCGTGGCGCCGGTGATCAGCAGCGCCTGGCGCTGCGGCGGCGGGGTGATCTGGTCGGAGGCGCTGGCCGACAGCGCCAGCAGCGCGCCGGTCAACAGAGCCATGAGCCGGATCGGGAAATGGTGGCGGCTCATCGCGCGTCCTCGGTGCATTCGTACCAGGCGTTCATGCCGTTGTAGCTGCCGCGCTGGGCGCGCGCCTTGTCGAACCATTCGTGCCACGCAGGGTCGCCCTGCGCGTCCGCCTGCGCCTGCGCCAGCGCCAGCGTGGTGGCGGGTGGTTTGGGTGGCGGCGAGCCACCGGGGGCACCACCAGCCATCTGCGCCAGACGCGCCGGCAAGGCCTTGGCGACCAGCCGTTCGCGTTCGGCTTGCGCGGCGGCGCGCAGCGCCCCGTCCTGCGCCAGGTCGAAGTAGCGGCGGCCTTCGATCCAGGTCTGCTCGGCGCGCGTGGCGGTGGACAGCGGATGGCCGCTCCAGACCACGAAGTCAGCGTCCTTGCCCACTTCCAGCGAACCGGTGCGGTTGGCTATGCGCAGTTGTTTCGCCGGGTTCAGCGTCACGAAATTCAGCGCGTCCACTTCACCCAGGCCGCCGTACTTCACGGCCTTCGCGGCCTCGGTGTTCAGGCGGCGGTGCAACTCGGCGCTGTCGGAATTGAAACTGGTCAGCACGCCGGCCTTGTGCATCATCACACCATTGCCCGGCACAGCGTCGTAGACCTCCATCTTGTAGGCCCACCAGTCGGAAAAGGTCGAACCGCCGGCGTTGATGCTGGCCATCGCGTCGGCCACCTTGTAGCCCTCCAGCACGTGCTGGAAAGCCGCCACCGGGATGCCCAGCTCCTTGGACAGGCGCACGAACATCAGGATCTCGTCGGCGCGGTAGGAATGGATGTGCACCAGGCGCTTGCCGTCGAGTATTTCGACCAGCGCGTCCAGTTGCAGGTCGCGGCGCGGCGCGGGCTGGCCGGCGGGCTTGTCGTTCCAGCGCTGCCAGGTGGCGCGGTATTCGCGGGCCGCAGCGAAGGCGTCGCGCAGCACCTGCTCCACCCCCATGCGCGTGACCGGATAGCGGCGGCCGCCCCAGTTCGACCCTTTGACGTTCTCGCCCAGCGCGAACTTGATGGTGGGCACGGCGCCTTCGTAGACCAAACCGGGCGCGTCGCTGCCCCAACGCAGCTTGATCAACTGGCTTTGCCCGCCGATGGTGTTGGCCGAACCGTGCAGCACGTGGGCCGTGGTCAGGCCGCCGGCCAGGCCGCGGTAGATGTCGATGTCGGTGGCGTCCATCGAGTCGGTGATGCGCACCTGCGAGGTCACCGAATGCGTCGCCTCGTTGATATCGCCGCGCACCGCGATGTGCGAATGGGCGTCGATCAAACCGGGTGTGACGTGCTTGCCGGCCGCGTCGATGACGACGGCGCCTGAAGGCACCGACAGACCAACGCCGACGGCTGCGATCTTGCCGCCCTGCACCAGCACGTCCGCCCGCGCCAGCCGGCCGGCCGGACCCTGCGTCCAGACGGTGGCGTTGCGCACCAGCAGCACGGCCGGCTGCGCGGGCGGCGTGATGCCGAAGGCGCCGGCCGGGTAGCTGGCGGCGGGCGCGGCCGGTGGCGCCTCGGGCGCGCTCGCAGCCTTGGCCGCGTAGGCCGCGGTGCGCTGCGCCGACCAGGGTTGCTGCGCGCCGTTGCCGGCCTGCAGCGTGCCCAGCAAACGGGTGCCCCGCCCTTCAGCCACCACGGTGCTGACGGGCCCAGCCGCCCCCTTGCCGCAGGGCAGGCGCAGCACCAGCTGCACGCCGCGCACGCTCAGGTCGCAGGCCGCGCCGTCGATGGTCAACAGGGGCTTGTCGGCGGTGCCGGTGATGTCCCAGCGCTGCGCAGAACCCGCTGCGTCCACCGTCCAGCTGCCGCGCGCATCGAAGCGGTCCCAGGCGTCGGTGGTCAGCGGGTTGCCGTCGACGAAAGCCAGTTCCACCTTGGCGTCGTCGCTGGTGAACAGGTCGCCGCTGGCAACCACGATGTTCGCGATGCGGCCCGGCTCCAGCGTGCCCAGGCGCGCCTGTTCGCCGATCAGTCGGGCCGGCACCGTGGTCAGCGCCGCCAGCGCCTTGTCGGCCGGCAGGCCGCGCTGGATGGCGGTGCGCAGGCGCGGCCAGAAGTCCTTGCCGGCGTCCTTCAAGCCACTCGCGCTGATGGTGTAGGTCACGCCGGCACGGTCCAGCAGCGCCAGGTTGGACGGCGCCTGTTCCCAGTGCTGCAGCGTCTGCAGTTGCACGTCCAGCGCGCTGTCGGGGTTCTCGACCTCGGGTGCTGCCGTGTAGGCCAGCGGCACGATGACCGGCAGCCCGGCGGCCTTCAGCTGCGCGGCGCGGCGGTACTCGTAGCCATTGCCCTGGGCAACGACGCGCAACTTGAACTCGTCGCGCAGCCGCGTGATGTTCGAATAGTCCTGCTCGTCAGCGGCGGCAAACACCACCAGCTGCTTGCCGTCCACCACCGGGCCCAGCGCTTCCAGCGTGGCATTGGGCTCGACGCGCTCGCCGCCTTTTTTCGCTGCCGCGGCCACCGCCGTGCTGTACCAGCGGGCGTCGTTCAAGGTCTGGCGCAGCAGCGCCATCGCGCCCATCAGCGACGATGGGTAGGCGTTCTCGATGGACCGGTCCACCTCGCTGGACAGGTGCTGGGCCAGGCGTGGCGTGATCACCAGCGCCTTGCTGTCGCGCGGCTCGGCGGTGGCGATCAGCGCGCCCTGGCCGCGAAAGATGCCGCTGGCCGGGCCGGTCAGCAGCGTGGTGTAGCCCAGCTCGCGCACGGCCTTGATCTCGTCGGGTTTGAATTCGAGTTGCTGCGCCACGTCCTGCTCGGCGCGCACGGCGTTGTTGCGCGCGGCCAGCACGCGGCCATTCAGGCGGCGCGGGGCCTCGGCCGGGTTGGGCGGCGCGGGGGGCAGTTCAGCGGCCAGACCCCAGAACGGCCGGCCGGCGCGGCCCGGGCGCATCGCGGCGGGCACGCCCAGCGTGCTGGCCAGGTCGATGAAGCCGGCGTAGACGGTGCGACCGTCCAGCTTCCACACCCGTGCGCCGGCGGGCACCGCCACATCGCGGCCCGCTGCAACGATCACCCCGTCGCGCAGCACCAGCGTGCCGTTTTCCACCACCTGGCCGGGCGCCAGCACCAGGCGCGCGCCGGTCAGTGCGTGCCAGCGCGGCGTGTTCTCGCGCTGGCCGTCGGGGCGTTCCGTGGTGGTCTGGGCGTGGCCGGCACCGGCGGCGGCCCACAGGCACAGGGCTGCCGCGCAGCGGGCCACGAGGGTTGGAAATTCTGGGCGTTGCATGGAAGTTCCCGCTGCGCAATCGAAGCGCGGACTCTATCCAAACTTGGCCCTCGCTCAGCGCGTGGCCGAACCCCGCCAACGCCGCAGCAGCAGCGCATTGCTGACCACGCTGACGCTGCTGAGCGCCATCGCCGCACCGGCCAGCACCGGGTTCAGTTCGCCGAAAGCCGCCAGCGGAATGCCGATGGCGTTGAAGGCGAAGGCCCAGAACAGGTTCTGGCGGATCTTGGTGGTGGTGCGGCGCGAGATGTCGATGGCGTCGGCCACCAGACCCGGGTCGCTGCGCATCAGCGTGATGCCGGCGGCCTGCATGGCCACGTCGGTGCCGCTGCCGTCGGCGTGCACGATGGCGATGCCCACATCGGCGGCCGCCAGCGCCGGCGCGTCGTTGATGCCGTCGCCGACCATGGCCACGCGGCCGTCGCGCTTCAGTTCGGCCACGATGCGCGCCTTGTCCTCGGGCAGCACCTCGGCGCGCACGTCGGTGATGCCCAGCTGCGCCGCCACGGCCTGCGCGCTGCCGCGGTTGTCGCCCGAAATCAGCACCGCGCGCACGCCCAGCGCCTGGATGCGCTGCACCGCCGCCAGCGCGCCCGGCTTCAGCGTGTCGCCGAAAGCCAGCAGACCCAAAGCATGCGGTGCCGGGTTCAGCGCGGCGAGGTAAGACACCGTGCGGCCTTCGCTTTCCAGCGCGGCGGCGCGGGCGCTGAAGGTGGTCAACGCGGCGAGATCGATGCCCGACTCGGCCATCCAGCGCGCACTGCCCAGGCGCAAGGCTGTGCCACCGACTTCGCCCGTCATGTCGCCCCGCTACCGCGTGCAGACCGCTGGCGGCCGTGGCCGTGATGCCTTCGGCCGCCGCCACTTCCAGCACCGCGCGGGCCAACGGGTGTTCGCTGCCGGCCTGCAGCGCGGCGGCGGCGGCCAGCAGCGCGCGGCGGTCGGCGGCCGATGCGCCGTCCACCGCCTCGGCCGCCACCAGGCGCGGCCGGCCTTCGGTCAGCGTGCCGGTCTTGTCGAAGGCCACCACGCGCAGCGCGTGGGCCACTTCCAGGGCCTGCGGGTCGGTGATCAAAATGCCGCGCTGCGCCGCCACGCCGGTGCCGGCCATCAGCGCGGCCGGCGTGGCCAGGCCCAAAGCGCAGGGGCAGGCAATCACCAGCACGGCCACGGCGTTGAGCACCGCCGTGCGCCAGTCGCCGGCCCCGAAACCCCAGCCCAGCAGCGTGATGAACGCGATGACCAGCACCACCGGCACGAAGACCGCGCTGACCTGGTCCACCAGGCGCTGAATGGGCGCCTTCTTGCCCTGCGCCGTCTCGACCAGCCGCACGATGCGCGCCAGCACCGATTCGGCCCCCACCGCCGTGGTGCGCACGTGCAGCAGGCCTTCGGCGTTGATGGCGCCGCCGGTGACGCGCTGGCCGACTTCGCGCGCCACCGGCAGGCTTTCGCCGGTGATCAACGATTCGTCGACGTGGCTGGCACCGAGGATGACGACGCCATCGACGGCCAGGCGTTCACCGGGGCGCACGACGACGACATCGCCGACGCGCACCCCGGCCAGCGGCACGGCCACTTCCGTGTCGCCGCGCAGCACGCGCGCCGTTTCGGGCCGCAAGGCATTCAGGGCGCGGATGGCCGAGGTGGTCTGCCGCCGCGCGCGGGCTTCCAGCCACTTGCCCAGCAGCACCAGCGTGATGACCACCGCCGAGCCTTCGAAATACAGCGCGGGCATGCCGCCGGCCGGGGCGTTCAGCAGTTCGAAAACGCTCAGGCCGTAAGCCGCGCTGGTGCCGATGGCGACCAGCAGGTCCATGTTGCCGCTGCCCGCCCGCGCGGCGCTGAAACCAGCGCGGTAGAAGCGCGCGCCCAGCACGAATTGCACCGGCGTGGCCAGCAGCCATTGCAGCCAGCCGTTCAACATCCAGTGCTGGCCCACCAGCAGGCCCAGCATCGGCAAGGCCAACGGCGCCGACAACGCAGCCGCCAGCGCCAGGCGGGCGCCTTCGCTGAAGCACGCGGGTGGTGGCGGTGGGGCGTCCAGCGCGTGAATGCCGTAGCCGGCGGCCTTCACCGCCGCCATCAACACGGCCGGCGCGAAGCCGGCGGCGGCGCTGAGGCTCAAGGTTTCGTTCGCCAGGTTGACGCTGGCCTGGGTCACGCCGGGCACCTTCAACGCGGCCTTCTCGACCCGCGCGACACAAGAGGCGCAGGTCATGTCCTCGACGGCGAAGCGCCAGTCCACGCCGGCGGCGGTGTCGGCGGCGGTCTGGGGCCGGATGGCAGTGGCGGTCGCGGTGGTGGTGGTGGCTTGGGGTGTCATGGTCTTGACATGGGTCGATATGGCGCCATGTCAACAGGGCGAAGATCGCAGTTTCCTGCAGCACCCTGACGCCTGAGGCACCCCATGCTGAATTTCGAGATCCCCAACATGACCTGCGGCCATTGCGTGCGCGCCATCACCGAAGCCGTGCACACCGTGGACCCGGCGGCGACCGTGCTGACCGACCTGCCCCAGCACCGCGTGCAGGTGGAGACGGCGGCCACCCGCGAAGCCGTGGTGGCGCAGCTGGTGGAAGCCGGCTACACGCCGGCCTGAACAGGCGCGCCGCGCCGGGCAGACAGGGTAGACAGGGTCGCAGGGTCGGGGCGGCCTGGGTAGACTCGCCGTCCCCCTGAACGCACCCCATGCCCGGCATCCACATCACCGACATCGAAGCCGCCATCAACTGGTGGCGCGACCGTTCGCCTTCGCCCGACGGCATCAGTGCCTGCCCCGAGGTGCGCGCGCTGGCCGAGGTGTACGCGCTGCTGGTGTACTACCGCGAAAGCCTGTGCGACGAGCGCAGCATGCCGGCGCCGGCGCGTGAGGCCTGGCTGGCCTGGTACGCCAGCACGCCCGACGCGCCCTGCATCGCCATCTGCTCGACCAGCCAAGGCGACGAGCAGTGCAAGGGCTGCGGCCGCAGCTTCGACGAGGTGCAGCACTGGCCCGGCTACAGCCCGGCCGAAAAACGCAGCGTGTGGCGGCGCATCACGATGGAGGGCAAGGCCTGGCGCTTCAACCGCTATGCCGAGCGCGCGCGGCAGGCCAGCGGCGTGGACCACCCGCCGCCCGAGGCCTTCGACGCGCTGGCCGCGCCCGGGGCCCGACCCGGGCCCGAACGCCCTTGACCGCAGACATCGCGCCCGGCAGCGCGCCCGACGGATCCAGCGCCACCTGGCTGGACAGCGCGCGCCACATCGCGCCGCTGGCCTGGCCGGTGTTCATCGGCCAGGTCTCGGTGCTGGCCTTCGGCACCATCGACACCTTGCTGGTGGCGCGCGCCTCGGCCACCGACCTGGCCGCGCTGGCGGTAGGCGGCTCGGCCTACATCACCATCTTCATCGGCTTCATGGGCGTGCTGATGGCGCTGTCGCCCATCGTCGGCCAGCTGCACGGCGCGCGGCGGCCGGCGGAAGCCGGGCGGCAGGTGCACCAGGCGCTGTGGATCGCCGCCGTGCTGGCGCTGCTGGGCAGCGCGCTGCTGGCCTTTCCCTACCCCTTCCTGGCGCTGTCGCGCGTGGGCCCTGAAGTGGCCGACAAGGTGAGCGGCTACCTGCTGGCGCTGGCCTTTTCCTTGCCGGCCTCGCTGCTGTTCACCCTGTACCGCGCCTTCAACACCGCCGTCGGCCGGCCCAAGGCGGTGATGGCGCTGCAGGTGGGCGCCTTGCTGCTCAAGCTGCCCTTGTCGGCCGCGCTGGTTTTCGGCCTGCCGGCGCTGGGCCTGCCCGCTTTGGGCGTGTTGGGCTGCGGCATCGCCACCGCGGTGGCCATGTGGGCGCAGGTGCTGGCGGCCTGGTGGGTGATGCGGCGCGACCCGTTCTACGCGCCCTTCGCGCTCTTCGGCCACGGCCTGCACCGCCCCGACGGACCGGCGCTGCGCCAGCACCTGCAACTGGGCCTGCCGCTGGGCGGCGGCATCCTGGTGGAAGTGACCGGCTTTTCCTTCATGGCCATCTTCATCGCCCGCCTGGGCACCACGCCGGTGGCCGGGCACCAGATCGCCGTCAACCTGGTGTCGCTGATGTTCATGATGCCGCTGGCCGTGGCCAATGCCACCAGCACGCTGGTGGCGCTGCGCATCGGCGCCGAACAGCCGGCCGCCGCGCGGCGCCTGGGCTGGCACGGCCTGGTGCTGGGCTGCGCCGTGGCGGCGGTGATGGGCGGGCTGATGTTCTTCGCCCGCGAGCCGGTGCTGGCGCTGTACACGCAAGACCCGGTGGTCTTCGCGGCGGCCCTGCCGCTGCTGGCCTGGGTGGCGGTCTTCCATGTGGCCGACGCGGCCCAGACCATTGCCGCCTTCGTGCTGCGCGCCTACAAGGTGACGGTGGTGCCGATGGCCATCTACGTGGCTGCGCTGTGGGGCGTGGGCCTGGGCGGCGGCTACGCGCTGGCCTTCAACGTACCGGGCAGCGTGCCGGCGGCCCTGCAGGGCGCACGCGGCTTCTGGTTCGCGTCCACCAGCGGGCTGGTGCTGGCCGGCGCGGCGCTCAGCGCCTTCATGCTGTGGCTGATGCGCCAGCAGGGCCGGCAGACAGACCTGAAGACGGCCCCACCGGCCCACGGTTAGCCCCCGCCGGCAGCGCCAGCACGAAACGGCTGCCGCCGCCTTCGCGCGCCTCGCAGCGCACGCTGCCGCCGTGGCGTTCGGCGATCTGCCGCACCAGCGACAGGCCCAGGCCCACGCCCCCCGCCCGCTCGGCATGGCCAGGCAGGCGAAAGAAGGCTTCGAAGATGCGCAGCCGGTAGGCCTCGGGCACGCCCGGGCCGCGGTCGCAGACCTGCAGCTCGACCACCGCACCGGCCTGGCCGTCCGCCTGCACCACTTGAACCTCGACCTCGTCGCCGCCGTAGCGCCGCGCGTTTTCAAGCAGGTTGCGCAGCGCGCGGCGCAGCAGGCGTTCGTCGCCGGTCACCTGCACATCGGCCCCGTGCGCGCTGGCACCCACGCGGGCAGCTTCCTCGGCGGCCACGGCCAGCAGGTCGACGCGGTCTTCCAGGGCCAGCTGCGCGGTGGCGTCCAGCCGGCTGGCCAGCAAGACCTCTTCGACCAGCGCGTCCAGCTCGGCCACATTGGTTTCGATTTCCTGGCGCAGCGCGGCGCGTTGCGCCGGCGGCGCGTCTTCCAGCATGGCCATGGCCATCTTCAGGCGGGCCAGCGGTGAACGCAGTTCGTGGCTGGCATTGGCCAGCAGGCTCTGGTGCGAACGCAACAGGGTTTCGATGCGCCCGGCGGCGCGGTTGAAACTGGCGCCGACGGCGGCGACTTCGTCGTGGCCGTCTTCAGACACCCGCTGGTGCAGCGCGCCCGCGCCGAAGGCCTCGACGCCCTGCTTCAGCGCTTCCAGCCGCCGCGTCAGCCGCCGCACCACCGGGTAGGCGCCGCCGGCCACGGCCATGAACAGCACCACCAGCAGCGCGGCCAGGCCGACGCCGTTGGGCCAGGCGCGCGGGCCGCCCATCCACGGCGGCGGCGGGTGCATGCCAGTGCCCCGGGCCGCCGCGACAGCGGCCATGCGTTGCGGGTTGGGCTTGGGCACCCACAGCAGCCGGCCGTCGTCGAAGCGGATGGACTGCAGCCGCGCGGCCATCGCCGGGGTGTCGTATTCGCGGCGCTGGAAGGATTCGGAAACCGCGATGCGCTGGCCCTGGGCATCGTCCAGCGCCATCGGCAAGCGCAGCCGCTGCGACCATTCGCGCAGCGCCGCCGTCTGCTCGGGCAGCGTGGCGGTGGCCGCCGGCAGGGCGCGCTCCAGCAGGTCGCCCCAGGCCTCGGCGCGGTCGCGCGCGGCACCTTCGTTGCGCTCGCGCACCGTGCCTTCCACGGCCAGGCGCTGCTCTTCCAGGTGGCGCTGCACCAGCCAGCCCGAAACCAGCGCGAACAGCGCCAGCACGGTGACCACGGTGAGGTAGATGCGGAGGTAGAGCGAACGCATGCTCGGCCGTCAGGGTCGCCGGCCTATTCGGCCGCGTCCTGCTTCTTGGCAAAGACGTAGCCGGCGCCGCGCACCGTCAGCACGCGCTTGGGGTTCTTCGGGTCGTCTTCGATCAAGGCCCGGATGCGCGAGATGTGCACGTCGATGCTGCGGTCGAAGGCTTCCAGCGGATGGCCTTTCAGCGAATCCATGATCTGGTCGCGCGTCAGCACGCGGCCCGGGCTCTTGGCCAGCACGGTCAGCAGTTCGAACTGGTGGCTGGTCAGGTCGCAGGGCTGGCCGGCCAGGCGGGCCTGGCGCGCGCCCAGATCGACCTCCAGGCGGCCGAAGGTCAGCACCTCGTCGTCGCCCCGGTCGGGCGCGGCGCGCCGCAGCAGGGCCTTGACGCGGGCCAGCAGTTCGCGCGGTTCGAAGGGTTTGGGCAGGTAGTCGTCGGCACCGATTTCCAGGCCGACGATGCGGTCCATCGGCTCGCCGCGCGCCGTCAGCATCAACAGCGGCAACCGCCGTGTGCGCGCCTGGCTGCGCAGTTCACGGGTGAAGTCCAGGCCGTCGCCGTCGGGCAGCATCAAGTCCAGTACCAGGGCGTCATAGGCGTTCTGCTTCAGCTGTTCGCGCCCGGCGGCCAGCGAGCCGGCGGTGTCCACGGTGTAGCCGTTGGTGCGCAGGTAGCCGCTGACCATGTCGGTCAGGCGCAGGTCGTCGTCGATCAGCAGCAGATGGCTCATGAACAGGGTGCTTCGGTATCAAAAACGCCCCGGCGCACAGGCGCCGGGGCGAAAAGAGCCGGCCCGTTTCGGCCGGCTCCCCGAGTGAAAGCTCAGCATAGCGTGGCGCGGGCTGCCGGCAACGGCCAGCGGGTCCGCGCCGCAGGCATTACTTGGTGCTCTTGTCCAGCGTGGCGCGTTCGCTGGCATGGCGCTGCATCATGGCCTGGCGCTTGGCCATCAGGTCGGCCAGGGTCTTGCGCTGGTCCGGTGTCAGCACCTTGCTGGCGTCGAGCATGGCCTGCGTCATGCGCTTGCTGGCGGTGTCGTGCTGGGCCGCGATCTGCGCGCGCAGGCTTTCCACGGCACGGGCGTCCACCGTGGGCTGGGCGAAGGCGGCTTGCATCTGCTGGTGCAGGCTGCGGCCGGTTTCATGCTGGGCCTTCAGGTCGCTGCGGGCAGCGTCCATGATGGTCTTGATCTGGGTGCGCTGCTCGGGCGTGGCCTTGACGGCGTCCAGCACACGACCCATGTGCGCGCCACCCATGCCCATGCCTTCGCCATGCATGCCACCGTGCATGCCCCGCATGCCGCCGGGGCCACCGTGCATGTCGCCCATGGGCTGGGCGTGGGCGCTTGGCGCCAGGCTGGCAGCGGCGGCCACGAACAGGGTGGCCAGCAGCATCTGCACGGTGCGGGACAGCACGGGGCGCGCCGGGGCCACACGGGGCAGGAAGGTCGATTGCTTCAGGTTCATCACGTCTCCAGGGGTGGTTTTCAACATGAGACGGATGTTGTGCCGCGCCCGTATCGGTGCTGTGGGGCGGGGGTAAAGATGTGTTTCATGCGGCAGGGTCCACCCGCAGCAGCCGGCGCTGGACGGAGAACTCCGGGTGCCCGCTGCGCAGGTCCAGTCGCAACAGCACGCCGCTGGCGCGGTCGATGACGATGACGCCGTCCAGCCGCATGGAAAGTTCACCGCGCTGTGCGTCGCCGAAGAGCTCGATGACAGCCACGTCGAAGCGCCGGCCGGCCACCATCTGCGGGCCGACCGCCAGCACCTGGCCGCGCACCCGCGCACGGGCCATCGGGTCGCCGGTGATGAAGATGTCGCCGGCCGTCACACTGCCCAGCGCCAGTTCGGCGCGCAGCAGGTGCGGCCACTGCAAAGCGCCGTCGGGCGCGGCGGTGACGTTGCCGGCCGGGTCCTGCTTCCACACACCGTCGGGCACTCCGGCCGGCAGGCGCAGGGCGGCGGCGCTGGCAGCGCCCGGAGCGCCCGGAGCGCCAGAAGGCGGGCGCGGCGCCTCGCTGCGAAATTCCAGATCACCGCGCCGCAGGGCGGTCAGCCGCAGCGACCATTCGACGGTCGGGCCGCGGGTGCCGCGGCGCTCTTCGAAAACCAGCCGCTCGCCCAGCGCCAACGGCAACGCAGCGGCGCGGGCTGCGGGCAGATCGACACCCGGCGGCGGGCAGGCCAGCGCCTTGGCCGCCCCGCGCAGCGCTTCGTCGCGCCCTTTCAGTTGCGCCAGCGCTTCCGCGTCGGGCCCGTTGCTGCGCATGGCCACCAGGGCTGGCCAGAAGATGGTCACCCCCAAACCCAGGGCGATGATGTTGTTGCCCGCACGCTCGTCCACCGCGTAGGCGCGGTCGGCGGCGCGCTGCTGCACCCGGTCGAGTTCGTCGGCGATGCGGTCGCAGTCCCAGCCCGCGAAATCGGCCGGGTTGGCGGCGGCGGGCAGCACCTCGCCGGAGCGCGTGGCGCAGCCAGCCAGCAGCAGCATCAAGGCCAGGCCCACACTGACGCCGACCCCAGCCCGCGCCGAAGGGGTCCGGCGGCAGAAGCGCGAAGCGGGGGGATGCAGCATGGCGGGCGGATTGTGCAGCGCGCTACCTCGTGAAAGATTGACCGAGGTCAGCGTGCCAGGCCCCGCGAAAAGTCGATGATCAGGCGGCTGGCCAGGTACAGGCGCGGCTCTATCGAATCGATCAGCACGTACTCGTCGTCGTTGCTGTGCGCGCCAAAGCTTTGCAGGCCGAAGCGCTCCAGCACCGGGTTCTTGGTGTTCAGTGCCGCGAAGGCGGCGTCGGTGCCGCCACCGGCCACGCCGTCCAGCACCTTCAGCGTCTTGCCCAGTTCGGCGTAGATGCGCGTGGCGTGGCGGCCCACCGTGATCTGCGCCGGGTTCACCTCCAGCGGCGGGCGGCGCTGTTCGAAGTTCAGATCGACCGTCGTGCCCGGTATCAGCTGCTTCTTGATGGTCTCGCGCAGCCTGGCTTCCAGCGCGCCGTAGTCGGCCACTTTCTCCACGCGCACGTCGGCGGCAGCCGTGGCTTCGGCCGGGATCACGTTGCGGTTGGTGCCGCCGTTGACCATGGTCCAGTTCATCTTCAGGCCACGCGACGGGTCGCCGAAATCCTTGGTCTGCAGCATCTGGTGCGACAGCTCGTAGATGGCATTCAAACCGCGCTCGGGCGCGCTGCCGGCGTGGCTGGCCTTGCCCGTCACCTTCAAGGTCACGGCCGCGATGCCGGCGGTGGCCAGCGACAGCTGGTCGCTGGTGATGCTGGTGCCTTCGTGCGACATCGTCAGGTCGTGCTCGGCACCCAGCCGGGTGAAGGTGCTGCGCGAGCCCGGCGAGCTGATTTCCTCGTCGCCGTTGATGACCACGGTCAGCGTGCCGTATTCGCGGAAGTTCAACGCCTTCAGCGTGGCCAGGGTGTGCAGGATGACGGCCACACCGGCCTTGTCGTCGCCGATGCCCAGGCCGTAGGCCTTGTTGCCGTCGATGCGAAACGGCTGCTTGGCGCCCATGCCGCGCAGGTAGACAGTGTCCATGTGCGCGATGAGCAAAATCTTCTTCGTGCCGCTGCCCTTGAAGGTGGCCTTGACCATGCGGCCGATCCGCGCCGGTGTGTCGTGCATGCGGTAGGTGTCGGCGCCAGGTTCGATGAACTCGACCTGGCCGCCAAGATCGCGCAAACGCTCCAGGATCAACTGGGAAATGCGGTCCAGCCCCTCGCGGTCGCCGCTGCCCGACTCGATGCCGACCAGGTCTTTCAACGTGTCCAGCAGCGGCTGTTTCTGGGTTTGCACGGTGGACCAGACGGCGGCGTCGGGCGCAGACCAGGCGGGGCCGGCACAGGCGGCGGCGGTCACGAGTGCGACGGCGGACAGGCGACGCAGGGGGCTGTTGAACAGGTTCATGTCGGAGGTCTCGGAGGCGACGGAGGCGTGCATTGTCGGTCCCTAGAATCCGCGCTCTTCGATGTTCTTCTCTGCAGCACACCGCCACGATGAACACAGCCGCCCTCACCCCACCGCCTGCCGACTTTCGCGACCTGTCTGCGCTGATCGCCGAGCACGCCGCACAGCGGCCCGACGCGGCTGCTGTCATCGTCGAGGGCCAGCGCCTGACGTATGCGGAACTGGACGCGCTGGTCAACCGCGTGGCCGCTGCGCTGCAACGCGACGGGCTGCAGCCGCAGCAGTGCATCGCCCTATGCGGTGCGTCCAGCATGGCCTACGTGGCAGGTTTCATCGGCGCCTTGCGCGCGGGCTTGGCCGCCGCACCGCTGGCCCCCAGTTCGACGCCCGCGCAACTGGCCGCGATGGTGACCGACGCCGGTGCGCCGCTGGTGTTCATCGACGGCGCGGTGGCCGCGATGGGCGTGGACTGGCCAGCCGGCAGCACGGTGCTGCGCATGGACGCCGCCGACAGCGGCCCGACCTTTGGCGCCTGGCTGGCGCCCGAAGGCGCGCGGCCGCAGCCCGTTGAAATCGACCCGGCCTGGCCCTTCAACCTGATCTATTCCTCAGGCACCACCGGCACGCCCAAGGGCATCGTGCAGCCGCACGCCATGCGATGGGCGCACATCCAGCGCGCGGCCTTGTCGGGCTACGGGCCGGATGCCGTGACGCTGATCGCCACCCCGCTGTACAGCAACACCACGCTGGTCTCGGTGATTCCCACGCTGGCCCTAGGCGGCTGCGTGGTGCTGATGCCGAAGTTTGACGCCGGCACCTACCTGCAGCTGGCGCAGACCCACCGCGCCACCCACACCATGCTGGTGCCGGTGCAGTACCAGCGCCTGATGGCACGGCCCGATTTCGGCCAGCACGACCTGAGCAGCTTCCGCTACAAATTCAGCACCAGCGCGCCCTTTCACGCCGAACTGAAAGCCGACGTGCTGGCCCGCTGGCCCGGCGCGCTGACCGAGTACTACGGCATGACCGAAGGCGGCGGCACCGTCATCCTGCAAGCCCACCTGCACCCGGACAAATTGCACACTGTGGGCCAGCCTTCGGAAGGCCACGACATCCGGCTGATCGCCGAAGACGGCACCGAACTGCCGCAAGTGCCCGGCGTGGCCAGCCCGGTCAGCGGCGAGATCGTCGGTCGTTCGCCCGGCATGATGAGCGGCTACCACGGCCGGCCCGACCTGACGGCCGCTGCCGAATGGTTCGACCGCGAGGGCCGGCGCTACATCCGCACCGGCGACGTCGGCCGCTTCGACGCCGACGGTTTCCTGGTCCTGCAGGACAGGCGCAAGGACATGGTCATCAGCGGCGGTTTCAACATCTACCCCAGCGACCTGGAAGCGGTGCTGCGGCAGCACCCGGCGGTGGCCGACGCGGCCGTGGTCGGCGTGCCGTCGGTGCAGTGGGGCGAGACGCCGGTGGCCTTCGTGGTGCGCCGCGCCGGCCATGCCGAAGACGGCGAAACGCTGCGCGCCTGGGCCAATGCGCAGTTGGGCAAGACCCAGCGCCTCAGCGCGCTGAAGCTGGTGACCGAGCTGCCGCGCAGTGCCATCGGCAAGGTGCTGAAGCGCGAGCTGCGCGACAGTTGGACGAACGATCAACCCATCGAAAGCAAGACATGAATTTCAAGGACAAGGTCGCCATCGTCACCGGCGCCGGCGGCGGTCTGGGCCGGCAACACGCACTGGCGCTGGCCGCACGCGGCGCCAAGGTCGTGGTCAACGACTTCGGCCGGCCGGTGCTGCAGCCCGACGGCAGCGAGATCAGCGCGGCCGACGCCGTGGTGGCCGAGATCGTGGCCGCCGGCGGCACCGCGATGGCCAACCACGCTTCGGTCAGCGACGAAGCCGCCGTGGCCGCGATGGTGCAGGCCGTGCTGGCGGCCTGGGGGCGCATCGACATCCTGGTCAACAACGCCGGCATCCTGCGCGACAAGAGCTTTGCCAAGATGACGATGGACGACTTCCGCCTGGTCGTTGACGTGCACCTGATGGGCGCCGCCGTCTGCACCCACGCGGTGTGGCCGGTGATGCGGGCGCAGAAGTACGGCCGCATCGTGATGACCACCTCGTCCACCGGCCTGTACGGCAACTTCGGCCAGGCGAATTACGGCGCGGCCAAGATGGCCTTGGTGGGGCTGATGCAGACGCTGGCGCTCGAAGGCGCCAAGGACAACATCCACGTCAACTGCCTGGCGCCCACCGCTGCCACGCGCATGACCGAAGGCCTGATGCCGGCCGAGGTGCTGGCCCGTCTGCAGCCCGAAGCGGTGACGCCGGGCCTGCTGTTTCTGGCGTCGGACGAAGCGCCCACGCGCACCATCCTGTGCGCCGGCGCCGGCACCTTCGAGCGCGCCCACATCACGCTGACCGAGGGCGTGTACATCGGTGCCGCGCGCGACGACGCCGAGGCCGTGGCCGCGCAGTTTGCCGCCATCTCCGACCGCAGCGGTGAACAGGTGCCGGGCAGCGGCAGTTCGCAAGGCGCCAACGAGGTGACGAAAGCGGTGGCGGCATCGGCGCTGAAGTGAGTGCTGCGCGGGCGATGGCGGGCGACCGGACCGCCGTCGCAGACCGACCATGAACGGCGACGAAACTATCGCCGTGGTGGACTTCGAGACCACCGGCATGTCGCCCGGCATGGGCTCGCGGGCGACCGAGATCGCGGCCGTGCTGGTCTGCGGCGGGCAGATCGTGGGCCGCTTCCAGAGCCTGATGAACAGCGGCGCCTGGGTGCCGCCGTTCATCGAACAGTTCACCGGCATCAGCAATGCGATGCTGGCCCGCGCACCGGCCTCCCGCGCCGTGATGCGCGAGGTGCTGCAGTTCACGCGCGGCTGCCCGCTGGTGGCCCACAACGCGGCTTTCGACCGCAGCTTCTGGCAAGCCGAAACGGCGCACGCCGATGCCGATGCCGACCCCGCGCACGACTTCGCCTGCACCCTGCTGCTGGCGCGCCGCCTGTACCCGCAGGCGCCCAACCACCGGCTGGGCACGCTGGCCGACTTCCACCACCTGCCGCGCAGCGGCCGCGCCCACCGCGCGCTGGCCGATGCCGAAGTGACGGCGCACCTGCTGCTGCAGATGCAGCAGGACGTGCAGACGCGCTACGGTGCGGCGCTGGGGCCGGTGGCGCTGGTCCACCGCCACCTGTGCGAATTGCAGCGCACGCCCAAGGCGCAACTGGACCGCTGCTTCCTCGGCCCGGGGTCGCGCTCAAGAGCCCGCTCGCCGACGCGCCAACCCGCGTAGGGGCGCGATGCAGCGGGTGCGCAGGGTGTTTTTGGGGCCCTGACGGGCGAAGCCTGGAACACAATCACGGCCTGCGGCGGCTCACGATGGCCGCCTCAACCGCCCAGCTGTACATGAACCCTGTTCCGCCGCCGTCCGCCGATCAATCTGCCGATCATCCCGCTGCACCGGCCGCAGGCCTGGTCGATGCGGCCTCGCATTTCCAGGCGCTGGTCGACCAGCAGCCGGAACTGGTCTCGGTGGCCAGCCTCGACGGCACGCTGGCCTATGTGAACCACGCCTACGCCCGGCACTTCGGGATGACCGCTGCGGCCATGGTCGGCACCAGCCTGTACGCGCATGTCGAGCCCGACGACCGCGAAGTGGTGCAGCACCTGGTGGCCAGCCTGGTCGCGTCGGGTGAGTCCGTCACGGGCGAAAACCGGATGAAGTCACCCCATGGCGATGCGCTCTGGGTGGCCTGGACCAACCGCGTGCACATCGACACCCAGGGCCGGCCCATGCTGCACTCGGTGGGCCGCGATGTGACGGCGCGCCGGACCGCCGAAGCGGCACTGCGCGCCAGCCAGGCCTTTGTGACCCGTTCGGGGCGTATCGCCGGTGTCGGCGGATGGGAACTGGACCTGGCCAGCGGCCGGGTCAGCTGGTCGGCCGAAACGCGGCGCATCCACGAGGTGGCCGACGACTTCGTGCCCACGCTGGACAACGCCATCGCCTTCTACGCCCCCGAGGCCCGCCCGGCCATCGAAGCCGCCGTTCAGCGCAGCCTGGCAACGGGTGAGCCCTGGGATTTGCAACTGCCCATCATCACCGCCACCGGCCGCCGCATCTGGGCCCGTGCGGTGGGCGAGGTGGAGCGGGTCGACGGCGTGGCGGTGCGGCTCATCGGCACCTTCCAGGATGTGACCGAACGCCACAGCCTGGAACAGCAGGTGGCCAGCAGCGAACGCTTCCTGCGCCAGCTGGCCGACAACCTGCCGCTGCGCATCGCCTACCTCGACACGCAGCGCCGTTACCGTTTCGTCAACCAGGAGCTGCTGCGCAACCTGGGGCGCCCGGCCGCCGAGGTGCTGGGCCGTACGCGAGCCGAATTGCGCCCTGACGAAGACGACACGCGCCTGGGCGCACGGGCGCGGGCGGCGCTGGCCGGCCAGGCCCAGCAGTTCGAGTTCGAGGAACGGGTGGCGGGCCAGTTGCGCCGCTTCGAGAACCGGCTGGTGCCCGATGTCGACGAGACCGGTGCCGTGCGGGGCTTCTTCGTCACGGGCATCGACATCACCGAGCGCAGCCGCGCGGCCGCGGCGCTGCGCGAGCTGACCGCCATCTTCGACAACACCACCGACTTCGTCGTGCAGACCGACTTCCGGGGCCGCATCACCTACCTGAACCCGTCGGCGCGGCGGGCCCTGGACCTGGCGCCCGAAGCCGACGTGACCGAGCGCCAGTTCGGCGAATTCAGCACCGAAGAAACCGCTCGCCAGTTCACGGCCGAAATCCTGCCTGCGGTGCAGGCCCACGGTGTCTGGGTGGGCCAGACGACGATCAACCTGGCCGGCCGGCCCGCCGTGCCGATGAGCCACATGGTGCTGGCGCACCGCGACGGCCAGGGCCGTGTCGAGCGCTATTCGGCCGTGCTGCGCGACATCTCGGCTGCCGTGCGCGCGCAAGGTGAAATCGCTCGCCAGACCGAGACCTTGCGCCTCGTGGCGGAAGCCATACCGGCCACGGTGGCCGTGGTCGACCGGCACGGGCACTACCGCTTCGCGAACAGCGCCTTCCTGCGCTGGTGCGGGCTGCCGCGCAGCGAAGTCATCGGCCGGCACGCCCGCGAGGTGCTGGGCGCGCAGGCCTTCGACCGCCGTTGGCCCTGGATCGAGCGTGCCATGCACGGGCAGCAGGTCAGCTTCCAGATCGAGCAGACCATCGCCGGCGCCGACCGCCACCTGGCCATCACCTACGTGCCCCTGCGCCTGGACAGCGGGCAGCTCGACGGCTTCGTCACGGTGGCGCTGGACATCACGCAGCAGAAGCAGGAAGAGCAAAGGCTCACGGCGCTGGCGCAGCGCGACGCGCTGACCGGGCTGCTCAACCGGGCCGGCTTCGAGTCGGCCCTGCGCGAGCCGCACAACGCCGCGCTGTCGATGGCCCTGCTGTACATCGACCTCGACCACTTCAAGCCCGTCAACGACACCTACGGACACCCGGTGGGCGACGAGGTGCTCAAGCGCTTCGCCGAACGCCTGAGCCACCTGGTGCGGCCCACCGACCTGGTGGCCCGACTGGGCGGCGACGAATTCGCGGTCGCCGTGCTGGGCTTGCCAGCCCGGTCGAATGCCGCCAGCGTCGCGGACAAGGTGGTGGCTGCGGCGCGCCTGCCTTTCGAGATCGGGCCACTGGAAGTCGTCATTGGTGCCAGCGTCGGCGTGGCCTTTGCCGAGGCCGGCGACGCGGACAGTCAGCGCCTGGTCGTCCAGGCCGACGAGCAACTGCTGCGCGCCAAGGCCGCAGGCCGCGGCAGGCAGTTCACCGAGACGCGTTGAGCCAGGCTGGGGCTGGCATTTCCTGAAGCAGGGACTTCTACAGGGATTTCGGCGAAGTCTTGGCCGCGCAGCTGGACCTAGAGCGCATACAAGTCCGTGTCGAAAGCTGACACTCTGAAATTCAATTCGGAAGGGACAGCGCCGCCAGCAGGGAACTGATCCGGAGGATGGCAGGGAATGCTGCCGGTCGGATCTGCGAGGCGAAACTGTTGAAGGCCTGGCAGCGGAGGGCACCGATCGATAGGCCGCGCGCCATGGAACGAAGCGCGTGCCCTCAGCCTGCAACCGTCGGCGCGTTCCGCAGGCGCTGGTACGCCTCGACGATCTCCCGATAGCCAGGCCGGCTGTGGATCAGCCGGTCCTGATCGGCCGGCGCGGCCAGGGCGGCCACGTCAGCCTGGACGTCGGCATGCAGCTGTTCGAGCAGCGCCGCCGCACGCGCATCACCCAGAGCAACCAGCACCTGACACGACGACCAGCGCACGCCCACCGCCAGGTGCGGCCGCAGATGGGCCAGTTCCCCATCCAGCGCGCTCAGGGCTTCGGTTACGCGCTGCCGTGCACTTTCGTGCAGTCCCAGCTCGAGCTCACACTGCGCCGCCCGCGCCGCGCTCTCCCAAAGGGGCATCGGTTGATTCAAGGCCTTGAACCCAGCCTGCGCCTGCAAGAACAAGGGCAGCGCCGCTGCGACGTTGTTGTCCATGCTGCAGTGCAGGTCCGCCAACTGGCGCAACGCGTTGGTCTCCATCTGCCGATCTTCGACTGCGCGGGCGACGGGCAACATGCTGACGCACCACTGCATCGCCGCCGCGAAATCGCCGCGCCCCTGGGCGGCTCTGGACAGGCGCCAGTGCGCCATCACGACCATTTGCCGGTCGCCAGTTGTCCGCGCCAGTTCCAGCATGCGTTCGCCCCAGTGTGCCGCTGCGTCCCAGCGAGCCCGCTGCGTATCGATGTTCGCCAGGTTGCTGAGAGCGCCGAGCTGCAGGCAGGATACACCCAGGGTCTCGCCGCGGGCCAGCACTTCAAGCAGGGTGTCAACGGCCTCGTCATAGCGCGCCAGCTGCATGGACACCATGCCCGACAAGGTCAGCAGCCTGGCTTCGGTTTCTGCCCGTTGAGGCTGGGTCTGGATTCGACCCGCCCACAGCAGGCCCGGCGCGACATGCTGACGGGCTGCCTCGAACTGATGGCAGGCGATGTTCAGCCAGACCAGCAGCCCGTGCGAGAGGGCCGCGGTCTCCGCCGACTGGCAGCGCTCGGCCAGCTCGCAGGCCTGCCGGCAATACCGCTCCGCCGCCGCGCGGTCACTACGGCGGTCGGCCAACATGCCCTGCAGGTGCCACAGACGCGCCTGGCAGGCGTCGTCCGGGTAGCGCTCCAGCAGCGCCGCCATGTCGGCATGCACGGCGTCCTGCCCGGCGCGGTCGCCCACGGTGTCGGCGATGGAGTCCAGCAGCCCCAGTAGCCGGAAACGACGCACCGGGTCCGATTCGCCCAGCAGCGCCAGCGCGCGGCGCAGCCACGACCCGGCGGCGGCATTGGCAAAGCGCTTCTGCGCTTCGGTGCCTGCCTGCTCGAAGCAATCGACGGCCAGCGCGGTTTCGCCCGCGCGTTCGGCGTGCTCGCCGGTCATCGCCAGGAACTCTGCGCCCCGGCCTTGGGTGCGCTCGGCCAGCCAGCGTGCTGCCGCGCCGTGGCCCAGCCTGCGGTCCGCCTTCAGCAGCGTGTCGTAGGTCACCTGGTGCAGCAGGTGGTGGTCGAACTGGCGCTCGAGCGTGCCTTCGAAGTCGCTGCGGTCGTGGGCCTTCACGAAGGCCGCGCGCTGTAACGCCGGCAGGGCTTGCGGCGCATGGGCGTCCAGGGTCTGCAGCGCGTCGTCCCAGAAGACATGGCCGACGATGCTGGCCTGGCGGGCGGCATGCCGTTCGCCGGCCGGCAGTGCATCCAGCCGCGCCTGCAGCAGACCCACGAGCGTGGAGGGCAGGCGCAGGGTGTCGAGCCGGTCGGCGTGCACGGTCCAGTGCGGATCACCGACAACGATCACGCCGTCGTCGATGAGCCGGCGCACGAGTTCTTCCATGTAGTACGGGTTGCCCTCGGCCCGAGCGACGATCAGTTCGTTCAGCGTTGGCAGCAGCGGCGTTATGCGTTGCAGCAGCGCGGCGGCCAGCGCATCGCTGTCGGCGCCGAGCAGCGGGCTGAGCTGCACCATCGTCTCGGACGAGGCCCAGTCGGGCCGGCGCGCCAGCAGGGCCGGCCGGGCTGTCATCACCAGCGCCAGTGGCAGCTCGGCCGCATGGGTCAGCAGGTGCAGCAGCAGGTCCAGCGATCCGTCGTCGGCCCAGTGCAGGTCTTCCACCAGCAGCACCGACAGCGCGCCCTGGGCGGCCAGCGCTTGCAGGTAGCCACGAACGGCTGCAAAGGCCTGGTCGCGCAAATGGCGCGGGTCCAGACCCTTGACGGTGGGGCTGTCGGCGAAGTCCAGGCCCGAGAGCTGGCCGATGAGCTGGGCTTGCCGTTCACCGCGTTCACCGTGCTCCCTGTGCTCAGCGAACCACGGGCTCAGGCCGTCCACGACCTTGCGCTTGGCCAGGTCGGCGCTGTCGGTGTCGGCCACGCCACACTGCAGGGCCAGCAGGCTGCGCAGAAGGCCCCACGGGCGCAACTGGCTGTCGGGTTGGCAACGCAGGGCCAGCACGCGGCAGTCGATCAACCGGGCCGTCAACTCGCGCAAGAGGCGGCTCTTGCCCAGGCCGGCATCGCCGATCAAGGTCAGAGCCTGCAACTGCCGGCTCTGCCGCGCAGCCTCCACGGCGCCGAGCAAGCGCAGCAGTTCGGCGTCACGCCCCACCAGGGCCGTACGCAGCCCCTGCAGCCCGCGCTCGACGGTGACCACGCTGCGGTCGAGCGCAGCGCGCACCAGGTAGGTCTGCATCGGCAGGTCTATGCCCTTGGCCAGCAAGGGCGGCTGCGCCTCGACATCGAACAGCCCGCGCACCAGGCTCCAGGTCTCGTGGCTGATGCGCAGTGCACCGGGCGGTGCCGTCTGCTCCATGCGCGCGGCGACGTTCACCGCCACGCCCATGGCGGTGTTGTCGGCCTCGATGCCGGCGCCCAGCGCCACGTCCCCCGTGTGCAGGCCCACGCGCACGGCGAAGTCGGCAACGCCCTGCACCTGTTGCACGGCTACGGCCAGCGCGCGTCCGGCAACCAGGATGGCCAGGCCGGCACGAACCGCCCGCTCGGCGTCGTCCTCGCGGGCTTCATCCATGCCGAAGGCCGCCTTGACACCGTCGCCGGTGAACCTCAGCACGCGGCCCTGATGGGCTTGCACGATGTCAGCCATGCGGCGCATCGTCTCGTCCAACACCGCCAAGGCGTCTTCGGCCTCCAGCCCCTGCGCGATGACGGTGGAGCCGACCACGTCGGCAAACAGCACCGTCACCTGCCGGTGCTGCAAGCCGGCCGGCCGCAGCAAGCTGGCCAGCCGCGAGCGCATTGGGCCAATGGCCAGTTCGAGCACCTCGTCCCCGAGCGAGGCGCGCTGGCCTTCGAGTGCCGCGATGGCGGCCTGCAAAGCCATGATGTCCTTGTCCTGCATGCGCCATGATCCCGCTGGTTAGTCCTCGCCGATGATCATGACAGGTGGTGCCCTCCAGGCCGCGCATGCCCGACACCGGACCCCCGCGTGTATCGGCTCGTGGCCGGGAGTGTGAGGACAAAGCTGCACCAGCTGGGTCAGGCAGCTTGGCCGGCTGACCGTATTGGCGCCGCCTGCGAATCCGCGCCAGGACCGCACCACTCGGAAGCTGCCAAGGCCCGCCCGAGCCGCTTGAAAGACACAAAGCGGATGTGCACGAAGATCGCCACCATCGCGACGCCAAGCACCGCCAGCTGAGCGACCGCAGGCCACGGGAAGAAGTGTGCGAGCACCATGCCGCCGGTCTACACGATCATGGACAGCACATGAACGGTCCTGAGGGCCCCGTAGATCGTCGATCAGTCCCATTCAAGCTCAAACCCAGCCCTGGATCCACTCGCTGCCCCAGACCCATGCCATCAGCAACAGGCCGGCTGTGGCTACCAACGCCACCGCAGACATCAACAGCCCCAGTATCACGGCCACCCCATCGCGAAACACCAGCCCGAGCCCGAAGAACACCAGTGCCACGGCAGGCAGCAGGTTGCCGAAGGGAATCGGCATCACGATGATGGCAGCCATCAGCCCAACGGCGAGCGCCGTCGCAGACCGTCGGCCGGAAATGGCGAGATGGCTCAGCCGGGCTCTGGCATGGCGCCCGGCCAGGCCGTAGGCAGAGGCCAATCCCATCAGTACCCGCTGAGCCCAGCGGCGCGGCAGTTCAAGCTCAGCCACCCGTTGTGGCAAACATGGCGTGCCTTGACCCCGCCACATCGCCACTGCCAGCGCGGTCAAGCCCAGGCCGAGCACCGTGCCCACGCCGGGTACCGGCAGCAGGCAAGGCATGGCGAGCAGCAGAAGCAAGGTGCCGTGAGCCTCGGGGCCGTGGGCTTGCGACATCGCCCGCATCGACACCCGCTCGCCCTGGAGGGCAGCGGCTGCGTCGCGCAGCCGCTGCACGATCGGCGGCGTCATGTGGACCCGGCGCCAGCGGGCCGCCCCTGGGTCTTCCACAGCGACACCAGCACACCGCCAGCGATCAGTCCGAAGGTCACGCTCAACGAGATCACTGGCGGGATCTTGCCGATGATGCCCACCAGGAAGATCTTGCTGCCGATGAACACCAGCACCAGCGCCAGGGCGTACTTCAGGTACTTGAAGCGGTGGATCATCGCCGCCAGCGCGAAGTACAGCGCGCGCAGGCCCAGGATGGCGAAGATGTTGCTGGTGTAGACGATGAACGGGTCGGTGGTGATCGCGAAGATGGCCGGTACCGAATCGACCGCGAAGATCAGGTCGACGAACTCCACCAGCACCAGGGCCAGGAACAAGGGCGTCGCGTAGCGTTCCAGCTTGCCCGTCTTGCTGTCGCTCTCGCGCACCCAGAAGGCATTGCCACGCAGCCCGTCGGTCACCCGCATGTGCCGCTTCAGGAACTTCAGCAGCGGGTTGTTCGCGATGTCGGGCATGTGGTCGGCAATGACCCACATCTTGATGCCGGTGAAGATCAGGAAGGCGCCGAACAGGTACAGCACCCAGCTGAACTGGCTCACCAGCGTCGCGCCCAGGCCGATCATCAGTGCGCGCAGCACGATCACGCCCAGGATGCCCCAGAACAGCACCCGGTGCTGGTACTGCCGCGGAATGGCGAAGAAGCTGAAGATCAGCGCGATGACGAAGACGTTGTCCATCGACAGCGACTTCTCGATCATGAAGCCGGTGTAGTAGTCCATGCCGCTTTGCGCGCCCAGGTACCACCACACCCAGGCGCCGAAGAGCCCTGCCACGCTGATATAGCCGGCAGACAGCAGCAGGCTCTCGCGAACGCCGATCTCTTTGTCGTCCTTGTGCAGGACACCCAGGTCGAAAGCCAGCAGCGCGGCGACGATGCCGACAAAGGTGAGCCAGACCCAGGCGGGCTTGCCCAGGAAGTCGGCTGTGAGGAAGGGAAGCAGGAAGTCCATGTTGTGTTTTTGGATTCAGCGCATCGCCGCACCAGTCGTACCAGCGCCCGTCAGGGCGCTGAACACACCGAGCAGCACGACATCGCGTTTTTCATTGCCCAAGTGCCAGGCTTGGAAGGTGACGCCGACCAGACAGAGGGTCAGGGTGGCGAAGAGAAGCGTGCTCGTGTCCATGATGATTTTTTTGATGAAGAAGCAGGGGGTCCGCTTGAGGTGTCGATGAGGTCAGACCCGAAGTGTGGACATTGAGCCGATTCGAATAAACCAGATTGCCACGCACCTAAACTTCGGTTTTCCCGAACCGGATGACACATGCTGAACTACCGCCATCTGCACTACTTCTGGGTCGTCACCAAAGAAGGCGGCTTTGCACGCGCCGCCGAACGGCTGGACATGGCGGTGCAGACCATCAGCGCGCAGGTGCGCGAGCTGGAGAAGGCGATGGGCCACCAGCTCCTCAAGCCCTCGGGCCGTGGCGTGGCCCTTACCGACGCGGGCCAGGCGGCCTTCGCGCGCGCCGAAGAGATCTTCCAGCTCGGCCAGGGCATCCCCGACGAGGTGCGCGAAGCGGCCAACGGCAAGGTGGCCCGCCTGGCGATCGGGCTTTCCGATGGCATTTCCAAGCTCGCCGCCCATGCGCTGCTGGAGCCCGTGCTGAAGACACCCAACCTTCGACTGGTCTGCCACGAGGGCGAGTTCGAACAGCTGCTCAGCGAACTGGCGCTGCATCACCTGGACGTGGTGCTGGCAGGTCAAGCGGCGCCGCGCAACCCCAATCTGCGCCTCACCAGCGAGCGGCTCGTCGCTTCGCCGATCGATTGGTACGGACCGGCCGCACTGGTGGGCAAGACCCAGCGCGACCACTTTCCACAAAGCCTGAACGACGTGCCGGTGCTGCTGCCCACAGGGCACTCGGCCCTGCGCCCGACGCTGGACCACTGGCTCGAGACGCAGGGCCTGCGACCCCGCATCATCGGCGAGTTCGAGGACAGTGCACTGCTGGCAGTGTTCGCGGCCCGCGGGCTGGGCGTATTTCCGGTCAGCCGGCTCGGCGCGGACCACCTCGGTTTGATGCGAGGACTGCGCTTGCTCGGTAGCAGCGATGGTGTGAAAGAGGAGATCCACGCCATCCGTTCCCGTCGCGGCCAGCACCACCCCCTGGTGATGCAGGTGCTTGCTGCAGCTCGCGCTTGACCGCGTCCTGATCGACGCCGGTCAGGCAGCGTGTCGGTGAACCCCCTTCGCGGCGCTCGGCTCCTCTCCATCGACCAACTTCCAGTGGTGCCGCGCGGCCTCCAACACCAAGACTTCTCCATCGGCCAGATGGCCATCCGCCCTCGCCGCGGCCAGGGACAGACGCAGTACCTTCCTTTGCAGCGCCGGGTCGGAAATCTCGGCCATCAATGACGCCAAAGTGCTGTCGTCGACGTTGCTGATGAGAGATCCTGATCCGTACCCGCTGGCGAGCAGTTCTTCGCACAGCGTGTGAACGATGTGCGGCAGGAGATGGGGCTCCAAGCCGAGTTCACGCTCGGCGCCCAGCTGCTTGAGGATGTCGAATTCGGAACTGCAAACATGGCCGTCCGAGATGAGGACCAACGCGACGATGCGGGCGGCGGCTTCAGGGCTGTTGCGGGGATAGCTGCGCAAGATGGGGCTCCGGTGAGATGGGTCGGTCTGGGGTGACGTGCGGGGTTTCGGACTCATTCGCCCCGTGCGGAATGCCGGCGGGGCGAATGGATCCGGGCAAGTGCAAGAGACGCAAAGCGCGAGGAAGGCTTCATGGCGGGTGAGTTGCGAAGTGATGACAGGCTGAAATGTGGATCCGGTCCTCATTCGGAAGAAGCGACTGTTCTGAGAGTCCGACTCAGGAAAATACGAAGTCGCCGGAAGATGGTTCGCCGGTTGCAAGGCCGCCATCAAGCCCGACCTGGCCGCGCCACGGCAAGCGCCGCCCAGCGCTGAAGTCTGCGATCGACACCTCGCCCGAGGTTCAGGTTTATCCGATGTTCGTGTTCTTGAAAAACTGCTTTTCCCGAATCTCCAGACGCGTCACATTCCGTCTGCCCACCCCAACCGATGGAGATCCGTGATGCAAGTGCTTTTCAAGTCCCGCCATCCGCAAGCCACTGACTTGCGCGACCTGACCGAGCGCCGCGTGCGCTTCGTGCTGCGAAGACTGATCTGGTTGGTGCCACGCGCCGAGGTGCAGCTGTCCGACGTGAACGGACCACGCGGTGGTGTCGACAAGCGTTGCCAGGTGGAACTGCGGACCGATGGCGCAGGGTCGGTGGTCGTCACCTCCGTGGCCACCGACTGGCGCGCGGCGCTTGACGACGCGCTGGCACGCGCTGCGCGCTTCCTCATGCGCCAGTGGCGTCGCGGCAGCGACTCACGCCGCATGCGCCAACGCCTCATCAGTCACGAACGCTGACCTCGAACACCCCCAGGACCCGACACCATGAACGCCATGACGCCCTTTCCCTCGACCGCTGGCCCGCAAGCCGCGCAACCGGCGCCGATCGTCGCAGTCAGCGCGACACCCTCGGATGTCGCCGCTGCGCGCCGTGTGCTGCGCAACACCTACGCCTTGCTGTCGATGACCTTGCTGTTGAGCGCGGCAGTCGCCGCTGCCAGCGTGGCGTTCCAGTTGCCGGCGCCGGGCATCCTGCTGACCCTGGGCGGCTACTTTGGCCTGCTCTTCGCCGTCTACAGGTTCAAGAACAGCGGCTGGGCCCTGCCCGCAGTGTTTGCGCTGACGGGCTTCATGGGCTACTCGCTGGGGCCGGTGCTGGCCAAGTCGCTGGCGCTGCCCGGCGGTGCACAAGTCGTGACCATGGCCCTGGCGGCCACGGGCGCCACCTTCCTGGCCTTGTCGGCCTGGGCCTTGACGACCCGTCGCGACTTCAGTTTCATGGGCGGCTTCCTGTTCGCGGGCATGGTCATCGCGTTGATCGCGGGCCTGGGCGCGGTGTTTCTGCAGATGCCGGCGTTGGGCCTGGCCGTGGCCGCGATGGTGGCGCTGTTGTCGGCCGGCCTGATCCTGTTCGAGACCCGTCGCATCGTCACCGGTGGCGAGACCAACTACGTGCTGGCCACCGTCGGGCTGTACGTCTCGCTCTTCAACCTGTTCACGAGTCTGCTGACCCTTTTCGGCTTCGGCAGCTCGGATGACTGAAGCCTCACCAGCACCGAAAGGCAGACCCATCATGCGCAGTTATCCCGCGAACAGCCCTCAGGCTGCTGCTCGCATCGTCGCCCTGACCGTCGTTGCCGACGGCGATATCGGAGAAACTGAGATCGCCTGTCTCGACCGCCTGGTCGTGCACGAGCAACTGGGCCTGGAGCGGCACGAGTTGCACGAAGTGCTGGACACCTTCTGCGAAGACTTGCTTTCAAGTGGCCAGTTGCAATGGGCCGACGCCTGCCCGGTGGACGAGCGCACGCTGGCAGACCTGATGGGCGAGATCCAGGACCCCGCGCTGCGGCTGACCTTGTTGCGCGTGTGTGTCGAACTTGCAGAGGTCGACGCCCATGTCCACCAGGGCGAGTCGACTGTGCTGACCGCCGCGGTCGAGCATTGGGGCTTGCACCGCGAGATGTTTCGGCCGTCATGGCGGAACTGACCGGCTCGCCTGAGCAATCCGCAGTGTGATTCTGTGGGCTCTCGGCGGCCACATCGGAAACGGTCCATGGAGTGCCCATGATCGTGTCTACATCGATGATGGCTGTCCGCCATGGGGCGCAACCGCTGTGACTGCTGCTGGCCGTGTGCCGGTGCTCGCGGCCGGCAACTGAAGGACTGCTGTAGGTCAGGCACCGGCCGAGGTCTCTGCCCGCCTCCATGGCGTCATCGATCCAGGCCGACCTTCGTGTGCAGCCGCCTCGACGGGATCAGAGCAAGAGTCAGTGACCCTTCGATCCGCCCAGCAGCGGCTGAAGGAATGGCAGCTCCGGGAGTGCAACGTTTCAGGATGGCGGATCGGATGGCGGAAACGAAGAGAAAACCAGAGCTGAAAATGAAAAAACCCAAGTGAATCAATCACTTGGGTTATTCAATTGGCGGAGAGGGTGGGATTCGAACCCACGGTACCTTGCGGTACGCCTGATTTCGAGTCAGGTACATTCGGCCACTCTGCCACCTCTCCAGGTTCTTGCGTGGTCGCTTGCGCGAAGCCGCAGATTCTAGCCGATCAGGCGCGCAGCACGTCCAGCCCGCCCAGGTAGGGCTGCAGGGCCACCGGCACCCGGATGGATCCGTCGGCTTGCTGGTGGTTTTCCAGCACCGCCACCAGCGCACGGCCCACAGCCAGGCCCGAGCCGTTCAGCGTGTGCACGTACTCGGGTTTGCCGGCTGCATGGCGGAAGCGCGTCTGCATGCGCCGCGCCTGGAAGGCGTCGCAGTTGCTGCAGGAACTGATCTCGCGGTAGGTGTTCTGCGCCGGTATCCAGACCTCCAGGTCGTAGGTCTTGGTGGCGCCGAAACCCATGTCGCCGGTGCACAGCGCTACCACCCGGTAGGGCAGTTCCAGCTTCTGCAGGATGGCCTCGGCGTGGCCGACCATCTCTTGCAGCGCGGCCTCGCTGTGTTCGGGGTTGACGATCTGCACCATCTCGACCTTGTCGAACTGGTGCTGGCGGATCATGCCGCGCGTGTCGCGCCCGGCGCTGCCGGCTTCGCTGCGGAAACAGGGGCTGTGCGCGGTCAGCTTGATGGGCAGCGCGCTGGCCTCCAGGATCTGTTCACGCACGCTGTTGGTCAGGCTGATTTCCGATGTACTGATCAGGTACTGCTCGGCCTGTTCGTCGTCGCCCCCGCGCAGCACCCAGAACATGTCTTCCTTGAACTTGGGCAGCTGCCCCGTGCCTTCCAGCACCTCGCGGTTGACGATGTAAGGCGTGTAGCACTCGGTGTAGCCGTGCTGCGTGGTGTGGGTGTCCAACATGAACTGCGCCAGCGCGCGGTGCAGGCGCGCCACGGGCCCGCGCAGGAAGGTGAAGCGCGCACCGCTGAGCTTGATGCCGGTGTCGAAGTCCAGGCCCAGCGGGGCGCCCAGGTCGACGTGGTCGCGCGGCGTGAAGGCGTAGGTGCCTGGCGTGCCCCAACGCCGGACTTCCACGTTGCCGGTCTCGTCGGCGCCGTCGGGCACGTCGGCCTGCGGCAGATTGGGCAGGCTCATCAGCATCGTCTGCAAGTCGGCCTGCAGCCCTTCCAGGCGTTCGGCGCCGGTCTTCAGCTGGTCGGCGATGCCACTCACTTCGGCCATCAGCGCGGTGGTGTCGCCGCCCTTGCCTTTGAGTTGACCGATCTGCTTGCTGAGCGCGTTGCGCTGCGCCTGCAGCTGCTCGGTGGCGGTCTGGATCTGCTTGCGTTCGCCTTCCAGCGCGCTGTAGCGGGCCACGTCCAGAAAGGGCTGCGGGTTCTTGCGGCGCTGCAGTTGCGCGACGACGCCATCGAGGTCGCGGCGCATCAGGTTGATGTCGAGCATGGGGCTTCCTTGATCAGGTTGGGTCAGCTTCGGATGGATGTGCAGACGGCGCCGTGGAGGGCGCCGTCTTCGTGTGGGTGCAACGAGAGCGGCGCGGTCAGGATCGCGACGACACGACCTCGCTCATGCTGCGGTCGCCCAGGCCGCGTGGCAGCGGAAAGTGCACGTTCTCGGTCACGCCGTCCATCTTGCGGATGGCCGTGGCGCCCAGGGCGCGCAGCGCTTCGATGACCTGCTGCACCAGCACGTCGGGCGCCGAAGCGCCGGCCGTCAAGCCCACGCGCTGGCCGCCTTCGAACCAGGCCGGCTGCAGGTCTTGCGCGCCTTCGACCATGTAGGCCGGCGTGCCCAGGCGTTGCGCCAGTTCGCGCAGGCGGTTGCTGTTGCTGCTGGTCGGGCTGCCGACGACGATGACCACGTCCACCGCCGGCGCCAGCACCTTCACCGCGTCTTGCCGGTTCTGCGTGGCGTAGCAGATGTCCTGCTTTTTCGGCTCCCGCACATGCGGAAAGCAGCGCTTCACTTCGGCCAGGATCTGCGCCGCGTCGTCCACGCTCAGCGTGGTCTGGGTCACCACCGCCAGCTTGTCGCCGCGCGGTTTCACATGCTGCACGTCATGCGCTTCTTCGACGAGGTAGATGCCCTCGGTCAGCTGGCCCATCGTGCCCTCGACCTCGGGGTGGCCCTTGTGGCCGATCATGATGAATTCGTAACCTTCCTTGGCCAGCTTGGCCACTTCCACGTGCACCTTGGTGACCAGGGGACAGGTGGCGTCGAAGACCTGGAAGCCGCGCGCCGCTGCTTCCTTGCGCACGACCTGGCTGACGCCGTGGGCGCTGAAGACCAGCGTGGCACCGGCGGGCACGTCGTCCAGGTCTTCGATGAAGATGGCGCCCTTGCTTTTCAGGTCGTTGACGACATAGGTGTTGTGGACGATTTCGTGGCGCACGTAGATGGGCGCGCCGAAACGCGTCAAGGCACGCTCGACGATTTCGATGGCGCGGTCCACGCCGGCGCAAAAGCCGCGCGGCTCGGCCAGCAGCACTTCCTGCAGTTGCACACCTTGGTCGGCCATCACATCACCCCCAGCAATTTGACTTCGAAGCGCACCGCCTGCCCGGCCAGCGGGTGGTTGAAGTCGAACAGCAACCAGTCGGTGCCGACCTCGCGCACCACGCCGGCGTAGCTGCCCTGGCCGTCGGGCGTGGGGAACTGCACCACGTCGCTGACGGCATATTCGGCCGCCGGGTCGCCCAGCTCGTGCAGCAGGCTGAGCTTCACGCGCTGCAGCATCTCGGGGTTGCGCGGGCCGAAGGCGGCGCCGGCAGGCAGGTCGAAGGACTCGTGCGCGCCTTCCAGCAGGCCGATCAGGCGAGCCTCGATGGCCGGTGCCAGCTGGCCCGTGCCCAGCGACAGCGTTGCCGGCTTGTCGGTGAAGGTGTTCACCACGTCGGCGCCATCGGGGCCGGCAAGGCGGTAGTGCAAGGTCAGGAAGGATCCCGGCTGGACGGTATTCACGGCGGGCTTCTCGGGTGATGGGCGGCTGGGCTGCCCGCAAAACAAGGGTCGCATAGACTGCCGCTGATTCTACCGGGGACCCCATGAAAGACCTGCCCGCCGAGCAGCGCCCGCGCGAGAAGCTGCTGGCCCACGGCGCCGTGGCCCTGGCCGACGCCGAACTGCTGGCCCTGCTGCTGCGCACCGGCTACAAGGGCCGTGGCGTGGTGGCCCTGGCGGGTGACGTCATCACCGCCTGTGGCGGCATGGCCGGCTTGCTGAACACCGAACCCGGCAAGCTCAAGGCCATCAAGGGTCTGGGCCCGGCCAAGCGGGCCGAATTGCTGGCGGTGATGGAACTGGCGCGCCGCGCGCTGTCGCAGCAACTGAAGGCCGCGCCGGTGTTCGACGCCCCAGGCCGCGTCAAGGATTTTCTGGCGCTGCAGCTGGGCGGCCGGCCGCAAGAGGTTTTCATGGTGCTGTTCCTCGACGGCCAGAACCGCCTTTTGCACAGCGAGGAGATGTTCTTCGGCACCTTGACCCAGACATCGGTCTACCCCAGGGAGGTCGTCCGCCTGGCCCTGCGCCACAACGCCGGTGCGGTGGTGCTGGCCCACAACCACCCTTCCGGCGTGGCCGAACCGTCGCGCGCCGATGAATTCCTGACCCAGACGCTGAAGACTGCGCTGCGCCTGGTGGACGTGCAGGTGCTGGATCACATCATCGTCGGCCAGGGCCAGGTGGTGTCGCTGGCCGAACGGGGCTTGATGTGACGGTTGGCGCATGAAGGCTCGCGCATGAAAGTCCGTTCCCTGGCCGATCTGGTCCATGTCCGTGACGCCCTGCAGCGCCGCGCCCGCGAAGCCGCCGAGCAGGCTGCGCGCGAGCGCGCGGCCCGCGCGGCAGCCGAACGCCAGCGCTGCCTGTTTGCCAACACCGTGGGCCCGGTGACGCCGCTGCCGCATGACGGCCGTGCGGTGTCGTCGCTGGCCAAGCCGGCGCCCGAACCGCGCCAGCGTGAACTGGACGAGCAGGCGGCGCTGATGGAAGCGATGTCCGACGAGGTGGACATCGAGACCCTGCTGCTGACCGACGACGGCCTGAGCTTTCGGCGCAGCGGCGTGGGTCAGGACGTGGTGACGCGGCTGCGGCGCGGGCACTGGTCCATCCAGGCCGAGATCGACCTGCACGGCCTGCGCCGCGAGGAAGCGCGCGACAGCCTGGCCGCCTTCGTGCGGGGCGCGGCGCTGCGCGGCCAGCGCTGCCTGCGCGTGGTGCACGGCAAGGGGCATGGTTCACCGGGCCGCCAGCCGGTGCTGAAAAGCAAGGTGCAACGCTGGCTGGGGCAAAGCGAAGCGGTGATTGCCTTCGCCCAGGCCAGCGGGCCGCTGGGCGGCGCCGGGGCCTTGATCGTGCTGCTGGTGGGGCGCCAGCGCGCGGTGCGTCAACCGGCCGCGCTGACCACTGCGGCCGACGCCGCGCCACCGGGACCGGGCCCGGCAGGTGGCGGCATGGGTTCGGCCCGCGAACAACGGCCCTGGCGTTCGAACCAGTAGGCCACGTTGCCGATCAGCGCCAGGCTGCCCGAGACCACCGCCGTGGCCGCCGTGACGGCGCCTGTGGCCACCAGGATGGCCACGCAGCCGTCGCCCTGGCAAGCCTGCAGACGGCCGACGACAGCGGTCTCCAGCATGACTTCCTTCTTCATCATGCGGCACTCGGGGTCGTAGACCTCGCGGGTCTGCGGCACCACCACGCAGGCTTGCAGCGACAGGGCCAACAGGGCGGAAGCAGGCAGGCGGATCTTCAATTTCATGTCGTCGCTCCGGCGTCCTTGGTGTTGCGCATCCAGTCGGCGGTGCCGAAGAAGGCTTCGGCCAGCTTCTGCGCCAGTGCGGGGTCGACGGCGCTGTCGTCCATCGCCTGGATCATGCAGGCCAGCCACTGGTCGCGTTCCAGCGTGGCGATGCGGTAGGGCAGATGCCGCGCGCGCAGCATCGGGTGGCCGTAGCGGTCGGTGTAGTGCTGGGGCCCGCCCAGCCAGCCGCACAGGAACCAGAACAGCTTGTCGCGCGAACCTTCCAGCGCGGACGGGTGCAGCGCGCGCAACTCGGCGTAGTGCGCTTCCAGGTCCATCAGGTCGTAGAAGCGATCGACCAGTGCGCGCACGCCCGGCTCGCCACCCAGGCGCGCAAAGGGTGTCGCGGCTGCCGCATCGTCGGCAGCCTTGGCCGCGTCGGTGGCGTCTTCGTTCATTCGGCCAGCATCCGGGTCGCCACCGCCACCATGGCGATGGAGGCCGGCGCACCGGGCAGCGCGTCCAGCATCAGCGTGCGCCGCTGCACGCATTCGCGCACGGCGGAATCGGCCGGTATCTCGCCCAGCAGGTCCAGCCGCACGGGGCTGTCCAGCGTCGGGTTGACGTAGCGGTCGATGACCTGCTGCAACTGCTGGCGCACAGCCCGGCCTTCGCCCAGCTTGCGCGTCTGGTTGACCAGCAGGCTGACCTTGCGCCGGCCCTGCGTGGTGGCCAGCACCTTGATGGTGGCGTAGGCGTCGGTCAGCGAGGTGGGCTCGGGCGTGACGACGACCAGCACCTCGCCGGCCAGCGACACCGTGTACAGCACCACGTCGGAAATGCCGGCACCGGTATCGAGCAGCACGTGGTCGAAGCGCGGTTCGACTTCGTTGATGACCTTCAGCAACTGGTCGCGGATTTCGCCGGTCATGCGCGAGTACTCGACCATGCCCGAACCGGCCAGCAGCACCCAGAAGCCGCCCGGCGCGCGCAGCATCGCGTCGGGCAGCGAATGCTTGCCGGTGAACACATCGTGCAGCGTGATCTTCGGGAAGAGGTTCAGCACCACGTCCAGATTGGCCAGGCCCAGGTCGGCATCCAGCACCAGCACCTTGCGGCCCGCTCGGGCCAGGGCCGCAGCCAGATTGGCAGCCACAAAGGTCTTGCCCACGCCACCCTTGCCGCTGGTGACGGCGATGATCTTGGACGAAGGAAGAGAGGTAAGCGCCGGCGCCGTCATTCGTGATCCTGGATCTGAAAAGTCTCGAAGAGCAGGCGCCGCTCTTCATTGCTGACGACCGACACCGCCGTGGGTTCCAGCTGCACGAGGTTGCGACCCTGGCTCTTGGCGCGGTAAAGCTGCTGGTCGGCGCGTTCCACCCACAGCGCGGGCGTGGACCGCACCCACTGCGGCGCGAAGGCCCCGCCCACACTGACCGTGACGGTGATCTGCTGGCCCAGCCCGATCTGCACCGGCATGCGTTCAACCCGGCGGCGCACCCGCTCGGCCACCGTTTCGCCGAACGCGCTGGCGCAATTGGGCAGGATGATGGCGAATTCTTCGCCGCCGACGCGGGCCACGAGGTCCATCGGCCGCACGCTGTCGATCAGCGCATGGGCCACGGCCTTGATGACCTGGTCGCCGGCGTTGTGGCCCCAGCTGTCGTTGACGCGCTTGAAATGGTCGATGTCCAGCGCCAGCAGCAAGGCCGGTTCCCCGCTGCGGGCCACGCGGTCGATTTCGCGGGCCAGCGACATCTCGAAAGCGCGGCGGTTGGCCAGGCCGGTCAAGGCGTCGCGGCTGGACAGATCGACCAGGGCATCGACCAGCGCCTGCATCCAACCCGGGCTGTTGGGGTCGCCCGGCGGCGGCGGCTGGCCCGACTGCCCAAGCAGCTGCAGCGCGCGCTCCAGCTGGAGCGGCACCTTTTCAGTGGAAGACAGGGGCGGGACGTGGTCCAAGGGTGTGGGTGCTTGGTGGGATCGAGCAAACCGCCCACTCGGGACGGTTGGGGGCAGTGCGGGGCCGTCCGGGCATGCGTGAAGGCACGCCATCGCCGGGAAGTCTAGCAGCGGGCGCCGTCGCGGCGGACGCGGGCCGGTGGTCAATATGGCCGACTTCCCGGGCCCATATCGGCCCTTGGGCAGCCCCAAGCCGGCGGGACACTGCAGGGCACCAGCCCGACCGGACCACCATGACCGAAGCCGCCCCCGTTTTGCAGAACCCCGCCACCGCGCAGGAGTTCAAGCTCACCGCCGCCGATTTCGAGCGGGTGCGGCAGCTCATCTACCAGCGCGCCGGCATCAGCCTGCATGCGGGCAAGCAGGCCATGGTCTACAGCCGACTGTCGCGCCGCCTGCGCGAAACCGAGCACAGCGACTTTGCTGGCTACCTCGACTGGCTGGCCCGCAGCAGCGGCGCCGAAGGGGAAGCGGAGTGGCAGGAATTCGTCAACTGCCTGACCACCAACCTGACCGCCTTCTTCCGCGAAGAGCACCATTTCCACGCCCTGGTCGAAGACCTGAAGGCGCGCGCCGCCAAGCCCATCCGCATGTGGTGCAACGCGGCCTCGACCGGCGAAGAACCCTATTCACTGGCGATGACGGTGGCCGAAACGCTGGGTACTTCGGCCCAGGTCAAGATCGTCTGCAGCGACATCGACACCAAGGTGCTGGCCACTGCGCAGCGCGGCGTGTACACCGCCGATGCGCGCGGCCTAAGCCCCGAACGGCTGAAGCGCCACTTCATGCGCGGCAAGGGCAGCAACGACGGCCATATCCGCGTCAAGCCCGAACTGGCCCGCTACATCGAATTCCGCAGCTTCAACCTGATGAGCCCGAGCTGGGCGGCTTTGGGCGATCCCTTCGACCTGGTGTTCTGCCGCAACGTGATGATCTATTTCGACAACGCCACCCAGCGCAAGGTGCTGGAACGCATGCACGCCGCGATGAAGCCCGGCAGCCTGCTCTACGTGGGCCATTCCGAGAACTTCACCGAGGCGCGCGACCTGTTCCGCCTGCGCGGCAAGACCATCTACGAACGGGTCTGACGGATTCCCGACACGGCACCTCAAGGCCCGCAGCACGCCGCCGATATCCCGGTCGATGTCCTCTACCCTGCAAGCCGCACCGCCGGCCACCACCAGCGCCGCGAACGCGGCTCTTGCCGCGCGCGCCAACCCGGGCCGCCTGGAGCGGCTGAAGGCCCGTCCGCGCAGGAACGGCGAGGCTTCCTTCTTCTTCTACGACGCGCACTTCCGCAACGAGGCCGTCAAGGTGCTGCCGGGTGAGTTCTTCGTCTTCGACGAAGACATCCTGATCATGACCACGCTGGGTTCGTGCATCGCGGCCTGCTTGTGGGACCGCGAAAAGCGCATCGGCGGCATGAACCACTTCCTGCTGCCCGAAGGTTCCGGCGGCGCCGACAGCGGCCGCTACGGCAACTTCGCGATGGACCAGCTGATCGGTGAAATGGTCAAGCGCGGTGCCAACCGCTCGACGATGGAAGCCAAGGTCTTCGGTGGCGGCGCCGTCATCAGCGGCATGAACACCATCAACGTCGGCGAACGCAACACCACCTTCGTGCTGGACTACCTGCGCACCGAGCGCATCACCGTGGTCAGCAAGGACGTGCTGGACATCTACCCGCGCAAGGTCTGCTTCCTGCCGGCCAGCGGCAAGGCCATGGTCAAGCGCCTGGCGTCGGCCAACACCGAAGCGCTGGCTGCGCAGGAACGCGTCGCTTCCAGACGCGCCACGCCCGCTGTCGCCAGCGGCGGGTCGGTGGACCTTTTCTAGCACCGAGGCATCTGCATGACTTCCCAAAAAACCACCGTCGTCGTGGTGGACGATTCGGCCCTGGTGCGCAGCCTGCTCACCGAGATCATCAACCGCCAGCCCGACATGGTCTGCATCGGCGCCGCCGCCGATCCGCTGCTGGCGCGCGAGATGATCCGCACGCTGAACCCCGACGTGATCACGCTGGACGTGGAAATGCCGCGCATGGACGGGCTGGACTTCCTGGCCCGCCTGATGCGCCTGCGGCCGATGCCGGTGGTGATGGTGTCCACACTGACCGAGCGCGGCGCTGATGTGACACTGAAGGCGCTGGAACTCGGCGCCGTGGACTTCGTGTCCAAGCCCAAGATCGGCGTGGCCGACGGCCTGCGCCAACTGGGCAACGACATCACCGACAAGATCCGCACGGCATCGAAAGCGCGTGTGCACCGGCTGGCCTCGGCACCGCCTGCGGTGGGCGCAGCCAGCGCTGCAGGTGGCAGCGCGCCAGCCGCCGCGCACAAGGCGCCAGCGGTGGCCGCGATGGGCCGCCTGTCGACCGAAAAGATCATCTTCATCGGCGCTTCCACCGGCGGCACCGAAGCCACGCGCGAGGTGCTGATGGGCCTGCCCGCCGACTGCCCGGCGGTGATGATCACGCAGCACATGCCACCGGGCTTCACCAAGAGCTACGCGGCGCGGCTGGACGGCCTGTCGCGCATCCGTGTGGCCGAGGCCAGCGACGGCGAGCGTGTGCTGCCGGGCCACGCCTACATCGCGCCGGGTGGCTTCCATCTGTCGGTCGAGCGTTCAGGCGCCAACTACATCGCGCGGGTGCAGGACGGCGAGCCCGTCAACCGCCACAAGCCCAGCGTGGAAGTGCTGTTCGAATCGGCCGCCCGCGTGGTGGGCCGCAATGCGCTGGCGGTGATGCTGACCGGCATGGGTGCCGACGGCGCCAAGGCCATGAAGACGATGCGCGACGCCGGCAGTTGGAACGTGTGCCAGGACGAAGCCAGCTGCGTGGTCTTCGGCATGCCGCGCGAGGCCATCGCCCACGGTGCGGCGCACGAGGTGCTGCCGCTGGTGCAGATCGCGCCACGGCTGATCGAATGGCTGCGCGCCAACGCGGGCGCCAGTACATCGCGGGTCTGAATTCAGGCCCCCGGCGGCGGCTTGGCCGTCGCTTCGGCGGGCAGGAACATCGCCTGCAGGTCAGACAGGAAATCGAAGCCACGCACCGTGGGCTTGACTGAGCCGGTGGCCGCGTCGCGTTCGATCAGCCCCTTCGCTTCAGCCTGCGCCAGCGCGGCGTTCACGCTGGACAGCGGCAGCCCGGTGCGTTCGGTGTAGCGCGCCAGCTCAAACCCTTCACGCAGGCGCAGCGCGCCCAGCATGTATTCGAAGGGCAGGTCGCGCCGTGCCACTTCGTGTTCATTCGACACCGCGTTGCCCGCCAAGGCGTGCTGCATGTAGGCCGCCGGCTCACGCCAGCGCACCTGGCGCAGCACACGGTGCGGAAAACTCAACTTGCCGTGCGCGCCAGCGCCTATGCCCAGGTAGTCACCGAACGCCCAGTAGGTCAGGTTGTGGCCGCAACGGTGGCCGGCTTGCGCGAAGGCCGAGACCTCGTAGCGCTGCAAGCCGACTTCGGCGGTGCGCGCGGTGATCAGGTCCAGCATGTCGCTGGCCAGATCGTCGTCGGGCAGGCCGCCGGGTGGCCTCGATGCGAACACCGTGTTGGGCTCGACGGTCAGGTGGTAGATCGACAAGTGGGGCGGTGCGAAGGACAAGGCCTCGTCCAGATCGGCCCGCAGCGCCGCCAGGCCCTGCCCGGGCAAGGCGTACATCAGATCGATGTTGAAGGTATCGAAGCTGTCCTTCGCCTCGGCGATGGCCGCCCTCGCCTGCTCGGCGTTGTGCACGCGGCCCAAAGCGCGCAAGGCGTCGTCGTTGAAGCTCTGCACGCCGATGGACAGACGCGTGACACCGGCCGCGCGGAAGGCCCTGAAGCGCTCGCGCTCGAAGGTGCCGGGGTTGGCTTCCAGCGTGATCTCGATGCCGGGTTCCAGCGGCAGGCGGGCGCGGATGTCGGCGATCAACTGGTCGATGCCGGCCGGTGAAAACAGGCTGGGTGTGCCGCCGCCGATGAAGATGCTGACGACGCGCCGGCCCCAGATCAGTGGCAGCGCGGCTTCCAGGTCGGCACGCAGCGCGGCCAGGTAGTGCACCTCGGGCAGCTCGCCTTTGTTCTCGTGCGAGTTGAAGTCGCAGTACGGGCACTTCTTCAGGCACCAGGGCAGGTGCACGTACAGCGCCAGCGGCGGCAGCGCGCCGAGTTGCAGCGTGCCCGGCCGCAGGAAATGCGACACCGGCGACGGCGGCGACGCCACACCCGGCGTCGCCGTGATCGGCACGGTCTTCACAGTCGCCAGACTTCCCGCAACAGCACGCACATCTGTGCACAAGCCAAGGCGCGGTGGCTGTGCGCGTTCTTCGTGGCGGCGTCCATTTCCGCGACCGTGCAAGCCAGCTCGGGGATGAACATCAGCGGGTCGTAGCCAAAGCCCAGCGTGCCGCGCGGCGCGGTCAGGATCTCACCCGGCCAGCGCCCCACCGCCACCAGCGGCTGCGGGTCTTGCGCGTGGCGCACCGCCACCAGCGTGCTGACGAAATGGGCGCGGCGGTCGGTGGCGCCGTCCAGCCGCTGCAGCAGGCGCGCGTTGTTCGCGGCGTCCTGCACACGGCGCCGCGCCTCGCGGTCGGGCTCGTTGACGTCGATGGCCGCGTAGTGCGCCGAGATCACCCCCGGCTCGCCGTCCAGCGCGTCCACGCAGACGCCCGAATCGTCGGCGATGGCAGCAAAACCCGCAGCCTGCGCCGCCTGCCGGGCCTTCACCAGGGCGTTCTCGATGAAGGTGTGGAAAGGCTCGTCGGCCTCAGCGATGCCGAGTTCGCCCTGGGCCACCAACTCGACATCCACGCCCGCCAGCAAAGCCCGCAGCTCGCTGAGCTTCTTCGCGTTGTTGCTGGCCAGAACCAGGCGCATCAAGCCACCCCGAGCGCCTGCTTCTGCAGCGCATTCAAGTCGCGGATGCCCTTGTCGGCCAGCGCCAGCAGCCTGTCCATCTCGGCGCGGCTGAAAGGCAGGCCTTCGGCCGTGCCCTGCACCTCGACGAAACCACCGTTGCCCGTCATCACCACATTCATGTCGGTGTCGCAGGTCGAGTCTTCGGTGTATTCCAGGTCCAGCAGCGGCGTGCCCTGCACCACGCCCACCGACACGGCGGCGACGAAATCACGGATGGGGCTCTGCGTGATGCGGCCCTGCTTCAGCAGGAAACTGACCGCGTCGTGCGCGGCCACGAAGGCGCCGGTGATGGCTGCGGTGCGCGTGCCGCCGTCGGCCTGCAGCACGTCGCAGTCCAGCAGGATGCTGCGCTCACCCAGCAGCTTCAGGTCGAACACCGTGCGCAGGCTGCGGCCGATCAGCCGTTGAATTTCTTGCGTTCTGCCGCTTTGCTTGCCGCGCGCGGCCTCGCGATCGCTGCGGGTGTGGGTGGCGCGCGGCAGCATGCCGTATTCGGCCGTCACCCAGCCTTCGCCGCTGCCCCGCTTGTGCGGCGGCACTTTTTCTTCGACGGATGCGGTGCACAGCACTTTGGTGTCGCCGAAGCTGATCAGCACCGAGCCCTCGGCGTGTACGGTGTAGCCGCGCTGGATGGTGACCGGGCGCAGGGCATCGGCCAGGCGGCCGGCAGAACGTTGGTAGCTCATGTTTTCTTCCTCAGCAAACAAGGGGCGCAGGCTGCGCGATATGCGCGGCCGCAGGTCGGTTCAACGGCGTTTTTTCGAGCTGCGCTCGATGGCCTCGTTGATCTCGCGGATCGAGCGTTCGATCTCGGCGTCGTCCAGGTCGTCCACGCTGGCCGCGTCCGCCAGGCTGGCCTGTATGGTTGACGCGAACACCTCGTCACCCAGCGACAAGGTGGAAACCCCGCCTTGCAGGTCCATGTCGTCGGCCGATTCCCATTCGACGGCCAGCACCGTGACGTTGTCGCTTTTCTCGCCCGCTGCGCGCAGCGCGCGTTCCACCAGTTCGGGCACGGCCTCGGCCACGGTGTGGGTGCTGAGCACTTCGGTGATGGTGGTGTCACTGATCGCGCCCCACAGGCCGTCGGAACACAGCATCACGCGGTCGCCCGGGTGCACGGCCAGCGGACCGGCGGTGTCGACCACCGGCTTGCCCGGGCTGCCCAGGCAGGTGAACAGCACGTTGCGGTTGACGCGGTTGTTGATGGGCACCACCAGCGACAGCGTGTCCTGCAGTTCCGAATAGGAATGGTCGCGCGTGCGGGCCACCAGGCGGTCACCGCGCACCAGGTACAGCCGCGAGTCGCCGCAGTGCGACCAGTAGGCGGTGTTGTCCTGGATCACGCAGGCCACCAGCGTGGTGCGCGGCGTGTCCAGCAGCGCCTTCTGGGTGGCGTAACGCAGCAGCTGCTGGTGGCCGGCAATGGTCGCGTCGTGCAGGAAGCGCAGCGGGTCTTGCAGGCGCGGC
Source organism: Betaproteobacteria bacterium (assembly GCA_031424355.1). Classification (GTDB taxonomy): domain Bacteria; phylum Pseudomonadota; class Gammaproteobacteria; order Burkholderiales; family Burkholderiaceae_C; genus Rubrivivax. The sequence goes on along the minus strand of JANPHI010000315.1, from coordinate 952 downwards.
TTGGCTTCGCGCTGGAACAGGGCCGAGATGGTTTGCAGCGCCAGTTGGGAAGCGACCTCGCCTTCCGGGTGGCCGCCCATGCCGTCGGCCAGCGCGAACAGGCCGGCGTCCCGCGTGTAGCAGTAGCCCATGCGGTCTTCGTTTTTTTCACGGCCGCCGCGGCGGCTGACCTGGTAGACGGAAAACTGCATGGTCAATCAGCGCCGAGCATCAACGCGCTCACGCTTTCTGACCTGTCTTCAGCGTTTCCAGCTGCAGCTTCAGGCGCTCGCTGAAACTGAGCTTGGTGTAGCGGCGTTCGGTCTCGCGCGCCAATTCCTTCTGCAGCGCGAACACGCTTTGCGGGCGGCTCAGCGGGTCCAGCGACATGCACCACTCCGTCACCTCGATCAGGTTGTCGGAATAGATGTTGCGCAGCCTTGAGAGGCTCAGCGTGAGGCGGTCTTTCTCGATGCGCTGCGGCGCGTCGTTCGGCGGGTAGCCCTGCATGCAGGCGTAGATGCAGGCGCCGATGGCGTAGATGTCGGTCCACGGCCCCAGCGTGCCGTCGCGGCGGTACATCTCGGGCGCGGCGAAGCCCGGCGTGTACATCGGGCGTATGAAGTTGCCTTCCTTGCTCAGCACCTCGCGGGCGGCGCCGAAGTCCAGCATCACCGCCTTGTTGTCGTTGGTGACGAAGACGTTCGCCGGCTTGATGTCCAGGTGCAGCATCTTGTGCTGGTGCACGATGCGCAGGCCGCGCAGCATCTCGTCGAACAGGCTGCGGATCGTCGATTCGCGGAACACCTTGTCGCGCTTCAGGTCGCGCGCCGTGACGATGAAATCCTGCAGCGTGTCGCCCTGCAGGTAGTTCATCACCATGTAGACGGTTTCGTTTTCGCGGAAGAAATTCAGCACGCTGACCACACTGGGGTGGCTGATCTGCGCCAGCGAACGGCCTTCTTCGAAAAAG
>JANPHI010000314.1:0-14686 GCA_031424355.1 Betaproteobacteria bacterium | reverse complement strand
GGGCTGACGCCCAGGTCGCCGGCGATGGCCGGGATGCTGACGTTGGCGATGGACGTGTCCAGCACGTTCATGAAGGTGGCCAGCGACAGCGCCACCGTGCCCCAGACGCGCTGGCTGCCGGTCAGCGGCGGGAAGGCGATCGGCCGCGCGGGGCCGGCGGCGGCCGGTGCGGGCGGGGCGTCGGGCGCCGGGGTGGTGGCGGACGTGGACACGGTCGTCAAGCTCGGTCAGCTCACTGCACGCGCGGCGCGGCGCTGGCCACGGCCTGGCCGTTGGGCGCGGCTTTCGCCACCTTCACCACCAGCTTGCCCGGGTGCCCGCCGTTGGCCCCGATGATGCGGCGCACCTCGGCGTCAGCGGCCGTGTTGTTCTGCTCGAAGACCGCTGTCTGGGTGCTGACGGACGCTCGCGAACCATCGGCCAGCATGCGGCCTTCGGTCTTGCTGACGTCCACCTTGGCGTCCATCGACAGGCCCACGCGCAGCGGGTGCGCCGCCACTTCCTTGGCGTCCAGCGCCACGCGCACCGGCACGCGCTGCACCACCTTGATCCAGTTGCCGGTGGCGTTCTGCGCCGGCAGCAGCGCGAAGGCCGCGCCGGTGCCGGCGCCCAGGCCTTCGACGGTGCCGTGGTAGGGCACCTTCTTGCCGTAGACGTCGGCCACCAGTTCCACCGGCTGGCCGATGCGCAGGTTCTGCAGCTGGCTTTCCTTGAAGTTGGCTTCGACCCACACCTGGTTCAGTGCAATCACCGACAGCAGCGGCGTACCGGCCTGCACACGCTGGCCCAGCTGCACGCTGCGCTTGGCGATGAAACCGTCCACCGGCGACTGCAGGTCCACGCGCTTCAGCGCCAGATAGGCCTCGCGCACGCGCGCTGCTGCACGCGCCACGTTCGGGTGCTGATCGACGGCCACGCCCTCGGTCAGCACCTGGTTGGACGCCAGTTGCTCACGCGCCGCCAGCACCGCCGACTGCGCCGCCGCCACGCTGCTGCGCGCCGTCGTCAGCTGCGCGTTGACGTGGTTGAACTCTTCCTTGCCGACGGCACCGCTGGCCAGCAGCGGGCTGCGCCGGTTGACGTCGTCCTGCGCCTTGGCCACCTCGGCCTGCGCGCGCGCCAGGTCGGCCTCGCGCAGCGCGATCTGCGCCTGCAGCGTGCCGTTGTTGGCGTACAGCGTGCGCACCTCGCGCACCGTCTGCGCCAGTTGCGCTTCGGCTTGTTCCAGCGCCACCTGCGCGTCGGCCGGGTCCAGCTTGACCAGCGTCTGGCCGGCCTTCACGTGGTCGGTGTCGTCGGCGTTGATGGCCACCACCGTGCCACCGACTTGGGGCGTCAGCTGTACCACGTTGCCCTGCACGTAGGCGTTGTCGGTGGACTCGAAGTGGTTCAGCAGCAGCGCCCAGTAGGCGGCGTAGGCGATGCCACCGACGACCACCAGCGCACCGACGGCAGTGAGGGCCTTCTTGCGCGCGGGGTTGCCAGCGGGGTTGCCGGCGGGGTTGCCGGCGCTTGCGGGGGCGTCATTGGTTTTATCAGGGGCGTTCATGCGGTGACTCCGGAATGCGGTGCGGTGTTCAAACGGGCGCGGCGTAACCGCCACCCAGCGCGCGGATCAGCGCGATCTGCGCGTCCCAGGCGCGGGCCTTCAGGTCGATGGCCTGGCGGCGCTGGTTCAGCACGCCGGCCTCGGCGTTCAGCACCACGAGGTAGGTGGACAAGCCGGCGCGGTAGCGCTGGGTGGCCAGGTCGTAGGCGGCTTCGGCCGCCGCCTGGGCCTGCCCCTGTTCACGCTGCTGCAGGGCGATGGCGCGCAGCGAACCGATGGGGTCGGCCGTCTCGTGCACGGCTTCCAGCACGGCGGCGTTGTAGCTTTCGACGGCGGCGTCCAGGTCGGCGGTCTTGCCGCGCAGGTTGGCGCGCAGCCGTCCGGCGTCGAAGATCGGCAGGCGGATGGCCGGGCCGGCGCCGTACTGCTCGCTGCCGGCGTTGATCAGCCTGTCCAGCCCGATGCTGGCCAGGCCCGCGAAGGCCGTCAGATTGATGTTCGGGTAGAAGGCCGCCTTCGCGCTGGCCACGTCGCTGCCGGCGGCCTCGATGCGCCAGCGGGCGGCCGTGATGTCGGCGCGGCGGCCCAGCAGGTCAGCCGGCAGCGCGGCGGGCAAGGCCGCGGCAAAACGGGCCGGCGAGGCGGCGCCCGGCGCCACCACCAGCGTGTCCAGGGCCTGCGGCGGCTGTGCCGTCAGCGCGGCCAGCGCGTGGCGGGTCAGCGTGATCTGCTCGTCCAGCTGTTCGATCTGCAGCCTGGATTCCGGCAGCGCGCCCTCGCCCTGGCGCAGTTCCACCGTGGTGTCCAGGCCAGCCTGCACGCGCTGGCGGATGAGCGCCAACATCTCGTCGCGCTGCTTCAGCGCGCGCTCGGCAATGGCGCGCTGTTCGAACAGGCGGGCCAGTTGCCCGTAGCTGCGGGCCACGTTGCTGGCCAGCACATTGCGCGCGGCCTGCACTTCGGCCTCGGCGGCGCGGCCGGCACCCACGGCGGCGGCCAGGGCGGCGCGGTTGCGGCCGAAGAAATCGAACTCCCAGCCCACGCCCACCTGGGCATTCGCCAGCGTGCGGATGGAGCCGCCCAGCGGCGACGGGTAGATGCTGGTGCCGCTGAAGCGCTGGCGCGTCACGTCGGCCGAGCCGTTGACCTGCAGGCCTTCACTGGCCTGCACCGTGGCGGCCAGAGCCTGCGCGCGCTCGACGCGGGCCTGCGCGCCTCGCAGGCCGGGGCTGCCGGCCAGAGCCCGTTCGACGAGCGCGGTGAGTTGCGCGTCGCCGTAGCCGCGCCACCAATCGGCGGCCAGGGCGGGCTGTGCGGCCGAGCCTGCCGCGACCGACGCGCCCGGCGCCGCCAGCCCGACCGCCGCAGGCGCCACCATCGCCGCGCCCGGCGCAATGCCGGCACTGCTGGCGCAGCCGGTCAGGGTCAGCACGGCGCTGGAGGCCAGGGCCAGGGCCAGCACCGCGAAGGTCGGCAGCGCGGCGCAAGGAGATGCTTGTTGTGGCTTCATTTGCATGGGCAAGTAATCAGGTGGCTTCAGGAACCAGGGAACCAGCGGCCGGGCGCTCAGGTTGGCGGGGTGGTTTCGGCCGTGCGCAGCGCTTCGCCGTTCTCGACCAGGCGCTGCAGATAGCCTTGCAGGGCCAACCATTCGGTCTTCGAAAAGCCGGCCAGGTGGGCGTTCAGCACGTCGGCCAGCACCGCCGGCACGTCGGTGATGGCGGCTTCACCCTGCGGCGTCAGTTCCACCTGCACCACGCGCCGGTCGTCGCTGGAACGCACGCGCTTGCACAGCTGCTTTTTCTCCAGCCTGTCGAGCATGCGGGTCATCGCCCCGGCGTCGATGAACATGCGGCGCGCCAGCTCGGCCACCGGCATCGACCCGGCCTTCTGCAGCATCAGCAAGGGGCCCCACTGCGCGCTGGTCAGGCCGTGCGCACCGAGGCGCCGGTCGGCGTGGCAGACGATGGAGCCGACCACCCGCTTCATCAGGTAGCCCACGCTCTCGCTGCTGGCGTAACTGCCGGCGACATAGAACTGGACGGGGGGTGCTGAACGGGCCACAGCGAACTCAGGGTTAATCTGGATCAGCAAATATACATGCCTAGGCAACATTTGTCCTGGCGTGGTCTTGATCGCATCCTGGCCGGCCTGCAGAACCCCGTTCAAAAGCCGAGGCTATGCTCGGCACCGCCCTGGCAGTCCGTCTGCCGCACACCCCTTGCCAGCCCCGCCATGCCCCGCATCCTGATCGCCGGTTACCAGCACGAAACCAACACCTTCGCCCCCAGCCTGGCCGACTGGCCCGCCTTCACGCGGGGCGACTCTTTCCCGGCCTTTGTGCGCGGCGCGGCCATGCAGGCCCAGCTGACCGGCGTGAACATCCCCGTGGGCGGCTTCATCGAATTCGCCACCGGCCAGGGCTGGTCGCTGCTGCCCAGTTGCTGGGCCGGCGCGATTCCGTCTTCCTACGTCACGCGCGAGGCTTTCGAGCGCATCGCCACCGCGATCTGCGAAGACGTGGTGGCAGCGGCCACCACCGGGCTGGACGCCATCTACCTCGACCTGCACGGCGCTGCGGTGGCCGAGCACGCTTTCGACAGCGAAGGCGAATTGCTGGCCCGGCTGCGCGCCATCGTCGGGCCGCAGCTGCCCATCGTCGCCAGCCTGGACCTGCACGCCAACGTCACGCCCCGCATGCTGCGCGACGCCGACGCGCTGGTGGCCTACCGCACCTACCCGCACGTGGACATGGCGGCCACTGGCATGCTGGCCGGGCAGGCGCTGGCACGGCGCCTGAAGGCCGGGCGCAAGGAAATCATGCACGCGCACCGCCTGCCCTTCCTGATCCCCTTGAATGCGCAAAGCACCTGGCTGCAACCGGCCCAGGGCCTGTACGAAACGCTGCAGGCGCTGGACCGCGAACACGGCACGCTGCTCAGCTTCTGCATGGGCTTTCCAGCCAGCGATTTCGAGGGCTGCGCGCCGATGATCTGGGCCCACGGCGTGCAGGCCGAAGCGGCCGTGGAACGCCTGTACGCGCTGGCCGCCGAGCCCACGCAATGGCAGATGGACATCCGCCCTGCGCGCGAAGCCGTGGCGCAGGCGCTGGCGCTGTGTGAAGGTGCTTCCAAGCCCGTGGTCATTGCCGACACCCAGGACAACCCCGGCGCCGGTGGCGACAGCAACACCACCGGCATGCTGCACGCGCTGCTGGCCCAGGGCGCCGGCCGGCGCTACCCGGGGCAGGTGGCGCTGGGTTTGATGTTCGACGCCGCCGCCGCCAACGCCGCGCACGTCGCCGGCGTGGGCGCCGAATTCGACATTGCCCTGGGCACCGCCGTGCCCACCTACACCGGCCAGCCCAGCGACCCGCCGGTGCGCGGCCGCTACAAGGTGCTGGCCCTGAGCGATGGCCGCTGCACGCTGACCGGCCCGATGATGCGCGGCCTGACCGTGAACCTGGGCCTCAGCGCCTGCCTGGAGATCGAAGGCGTGCGCGTGGCCGTGGTCAGCGGCAAGAAGCAGCTGCTGGACCGCGAACTGCTGCGCATGGTGGACATCCACACCGAGCAGATGCGCATCGTTGTCGTCAAAAGCAGCAACCATTTCCGCGCCGACTTCCAGCCGCACGCAAGCAGCGTGTTGATTGCCAAGGCGGCCGGCCCGATGGCCGCCGACCCGGGCGACCTGCCGTGGACGCGGCTGCCCGCCACCATCCGCCGCCGGCCGTGAAACCCCTGCCCGCTCGCGCTCCCTTCAGCCCCCGATGCCGCTGCGCCTGATACCCGTGCTGCTGGCCCTGGCCTGGGGCTTCAACTGGCCGGCAGTGAAGATCATGCTGTCCGCCATCCCGCCCTTCGCGCTGCGCGGGCTGGGGCTGGGCGGTGGCGCGCTGCTGCTGCTGGCCCTGGCGGCCACGCAACGCAAGACGTTGTGGCCCGCGCGGGCGGCCTGGCCGGGCATCGCGATGGGCGCCTCCAGCACGGTGATGGTCTTCAACTTCGCGACGGCCTTCGCGCAGCTCAGCACCAGCACCTCGCGCGCGGCGGTGCTGACTTTCACCACGCCGATGATGGCCGCCGGCCTGGCCTGGGTTTTTCTCGGTGAACGACCCGGGCGGCGCGGCGGCTGGGCGCTGGCGTTGGGCGGCCTGGGCGTGGCGGTGCTGGCCGAACCGCTGCTGGACACCGCCCTGCACGGCGGCCTGTCGGCCACGCAGACGCGCGGCCTGCTGCTGCCGCTGCTGGCCGCTTTCGCCTGGGCCAGCGGCACGGTGATGGCCAAGCGCTGGCCGCCGCAGGGCGACCGCATCGTGGTCACCGCCTGGCAGCTGGGGCTGGGCGCGGTGGCGGGCCTGCTGATCTCGCGGGCCATCGGCGAAAACATGCCGGCGGTGTGGCCGCCGCGCGTGGTGGTGGCCATGGTCTACCACGTGTTCATCGCCACGGCCGTGGCCTATGTGCTGTGGTACCGGCTGCTGGCCAGCGCCAGCGCCACGGCTTCGTCGCTGGCCGTGCTGGCCGTGCCGGTGGTGGGCGTGCTGAGCGCGATGGCCCTGGTCGGCGACCGCCCCAGCCCGGCCGACTGGCTGGGCTTCAGCCTGGTGCTGGGCGGCGCGGCGCTGGTGGTGCTGAAGCTGCCGGGTCGGGCGCCAGAACAGACGCCGGGGTCGGCACCGGTGTGACGATCACCGTCGCCATGCCGCCCACGCAGCCGGTGGTCTTGCCGTCCTTGCAGGGCGACACATCGGCCGGCAGCGGCAGCAGCAGCGGGTGGCTGTGGATGGCGTCGCGCCGGCCCAGGATCTGCAGCAGCACCACGGCGGCCGTGGCCAGCGCCAGCAACACGATCAGCAGGCGGCGTCGCTTCGAAACCGGCCGGTAGTGCACGGGCTTGTAGCGGTCGCGGAAAGCGGCTTCACGGCGCTCGCGTTCGGGGTCGGGCGGCGTATCGGCAGGCAGCTTGCTGAAGAACATCAGATCGGGTCCAGGGGGTAGATCGGTCGGCGCACGTGCTGGAACGCCAGTGCCGCGTAGTCGGAGGTGCACACGCCGGTGCCCGCGCATTCCACCACCGCGTGGGCCAGGTGGCGCAGGCCGGCGCGCCAGTGGATGCGGCTCTTGATCATCAGGAAGCGCAGCGTTTCGGGCGCGATGCCCACCGCCGTGAAGGCCGCCAGGTCATGCGGTTCGACATGGTCGCTGATGACCACGATCTGGATGCCGCCGGTGTCCAGCACCGCCGTCGGGCCCATGTCGCCCATCTCACCGCGCCCCATCGGCCCGCGGTTGCGGTAGCGGCCGTCGCACAGCAGCTTGATGCGGCCCGTGACGGTGCGCGGCCGGCCCTGCAGGTGGATGGCCGGCATGTCCAACTGGCCGCCCAGCGCCAACGTGACGGTGGCGCCGACGCCGGCCGCCGCCATCTGCTGCACGGCCGCCGGGTCGAAGATGGCGAAGGCGGCGGCGCCCTGCAGGCCGGCGTCGAGCATGGCGCCCAGCACGGTCATCGTGTCCATGGTGCCGCCCGATGCGCAGTTGTCGCTGTGGTCCAGCAGCACGACGGGGCCGGGCACGCTGCCGGGCGGCTTGGCGTCGGCCAGCGCCTGCGCGCGGGCCATCGAAACCGGCAGCGCTTCGATTTCGTAGACAAACTGCGCCCGCGCTGCCCAGGCCAGGGCCAGCAATTCGTCACACCATTGCCGGGCCAGGCCCGGATTGTTGTCGGTGACCACCACCGCCGACAGGCCGGCGTATTCGATGTCGGCATTCGGAAAGCCGACGAAGAGGCTGGCGCACAGCGCGCCTTGCGCTTCCATCTCGCGGCAGCGCGCCTGCAGTTCGCGGTTGGGGCTGTCGTCGCTGCCCTGGCGCATCACGTGCGGCAGCATGGGCGCGCGGCCAGCGGCCATCGTCGGCATGGCCGTGCCGGCCAGCAGCGCGAACAGCGCCTTGCCGGCGCGCAGGCCGGTCTCGTAGACATCGACATGCGGGTAGGTCTGGTAGCCGGCGATGACGGTGGCCTGTTCGCTCATCGCGTCATACAGGTTGGTGTGCATGTCCAGCGCCACGGCGATGGGCACCGTCGGGTGGATGGCGCGGATGCGGCGCAGCAGTTCGCCTTCACCGTCGTCGAAGGTCTGCGTGACCATCGCGCCGTGCAGGTCCAGCAGCACCGCGTCGCAGCCCTGGGCCACGGCCGCGCAAATGCGGCCGCAGATGTGCTCGAAGGCCGCGTCGTGCACCGGCCCGCTGGGCCAGGCCGCTGCCGCGATGGCCACGGTGTAGTCGGCGCCAGCGGCCTCGGCCAGGTCGATGAAGGCGGCAATGGCCGACCCCGTGCCCCGGTAGGCGGCCACGGCGGCTGCACCTTCGGGCGGCGTGTCGGCGCCCGTGGCAAAGCGGGCCAGCGGCGTCGGGACGGGCGAATAGGTGTTGGTCTCGTGCTTCATCTGCGCGATGACCAGTTTCAGCGGGGTCGACGGTGTCAAGGGGTACGCGAGCGTCATCGCAGCCTCCGGCGCGGTTTACGCTTCATGATGCCGCAAGCCCACCCGGAGACCCGATGAAACCCACCGACCTGGCCGACTGCACCGCCACCGAACTGCTGACCCTGTACCGCACGGCGCAGGCTTCGCCCGTGGAAGCCACGCAGGCTGCGCTGGCCCGCATCGCGCGCCACAACCCCGGCTTGCGCGCCTTCGTGCACGTGGACGCCGAAGGCGCGCTGGCCAGCGCCCGGGCCAGCGAGGCGCGCTGGCAACAAGCTGCGAAATCGGGCGCCCCGCTGGGGGTGCTGGACGGCGTGCCGACGTCGATCAAGGACCTGATCCTGACGCGCGGCATGCCCACGCTGCGCGGCAGCCACACGGTGGACGCCGCGCAGGCCTGGGGCGTGGACGCACCCGTCACCGCGCGCCTGCGCGAAGCCGGCGCGGTGCTGCTGGGCAAGACCGCCACCCCCGAATTCGGCTGCAAGGGCGAGACCAATTCGCCGCGCAACGGAATCACGCGCAACCCCTGGGACCCGAGCAAGACGCCGGGCGGCTCGTCGGGCGGCACGGCGGCCGCGGTGGCGGCCGGTATGGGGCCCATCTCGGTCGGCACCGACGGCGCCGGCAGCGTGCGCATCCCGGCGGCCTTCTGCGGCAACTTCGGGCTGAAGCCCAGCTTCGGCCGCGTGCCCGCCTACCCGCTGTCGCCCTTCGGCACCGTGGCCCACCTGGGCCCTCACACGATGAGCGTGGCCGACGCCGCGCTGATGATGAATGCGATGGCGCGGCCCGACGCACGCGACTGGACGTCGCTGCCGCCCGACGGCCACGACTACACGCAGGGCCTGGACGACGCGAATCTGAATCTGCGCGGCCTGCGCGTGGCCTGGTCGCCCACGCTGGGCTACGCGACGCATGTGCACCCCGAAGTGGCCGCAGCCTGCGCGCAGGCGGTGCGCAAGCTGGTCGATCTGGGCGCCCACGTCGAGGCGGTGGACCCGGGCTTCGACGACCCGCTGGACATCACCTGCGGCCTGTGGTTCCTGGGTTCGTGGACGCTGTGGAACGGCCTGAACGCCGAACAGCAGGCGGTCGCCGACCCCGACTTCCGCGCCGAGGCGCAACGGGGCGCGGCGCTCAGCGCGCTGGACATCGCGCGGCTGAACCTGCGCCGCGGTGCCCTGGGGTCGCACATGCGGCAGTTCATGCAGCGCTACGACCTGCTGGTGACACCCGCCGTGGCCGTGCCCGCCTTCGACGCACGGCCGGCCGGCCACAGCCCGCTGACCCCCGCCAACATGCTGGGCTGGACGCCCTTCAGCTACCCCTTCAACCTGACCCAGCAGCCGGCCTGCAGCATCCCCTGCGGGCTGACCGCCGCCGGCCTGCCGATCGGCTTGCAGATCGTCGGCCCGATGTTCGGCGACGCGCTGGTGCTGCGCGCCGCGCGGGCCTTCGAGAGCGTGATGCCCATCCCGCGCCCGAAGCTGGCCTGAGGCGATGCCCACGATGAAGACCGACGCCACCTCCTGCACCATCACCGACCTGGACGCCACGGCGCTGTCCACCGCCATCCACGCCCGCAGCCTGTCGTGTCGCGACGTGATGCAGGCCTACCTGGCGCGCATCAACCGGCTGAACCCGCATGCCAACGCCATCGTCAGCCGCCTGCCCGACGAGCGGCTGCTGCGGCAGGCCGACGCGCACGACGCCGAACTGGCGCAGGGCCACACGCGGGGCTGGCTGCACGGTATTCCGCAGGCCATCAAGGACACCGGCCACGCCGCCGGCCTGCCCACCACCTGGGGCAGCCCGCTGCTGGCTGACGCGGTGGCGCAGCAGGACAGCGTCTACGTGGCGCGCATGAAGGCGGCCGGCTGCATCGTCATCGGCAAGACCAACGTGCCGGAATTCGCGATGGGCTCGCACACCTACAACCCGGTCTTCGGCACCACGCCCAACGCCTGGGACCGCAGCGTGGTGGCCGGCGGCAGCAGCGGTGGCGCCTGCGTGGCACTGGCCCAGCGCCTGCTGCCGGTGGCCGACGGTAGCGACTTCATGGGCAGCCTGCGCAACCCGGCGGGCTGGAACCACGTCTTCGGCCTGCGCCCCAGCGTCGGCCGCGTGCCGGGCTGGCCCAAGGGCGATGTCTGGGTCAGCCCGCTGGGCACCGACGGTCCGCTGGGCCGCAGCGTGCGCGACGTGGCCGGGCTGCTGAACGTGCAGGCCGGCTTCGACGCGCGCGCGCCGCTGTCCATCGCGCAGACGGGCGTCGATTTCACGCCGGGCGCCGATGCGGCCGACCGCGCACTGAAGGGCCTGCGCATCGGCTGGCTGGGCGACCTGGGCGGGCACCTGGCGGTGGAAGACGGCATCCTGGCCGTCTGCGAGACCGCGCTGCAGCGCATGGCCGGCGCGGGTGCCCAGGTCGAACCCACGGCGCTGGGCTTTTCAGCACCCGCGCTGTGGGAAGCCTGGCTGGTGTGGCGCCGCGCGCTGACCGCACAAGGCGTGGCCGCCGTGCTGACCAGCCCCGAGGCGCGCGCCCAGATCAAGCCCGAAGCGCTGTGGGAATACGACACCGCGCAGGGCCTGGACTTCGCCACCTTCATGCAGGCCAGCGGGGTGCGCACGGCCTACCTGCAACACATGCTGGCCTTGCTGCAACGTTTCGATGTGCTGGCCCTGCCAGTGGCGCAGTGCTGGCCCTTCAGCGTGGACGTGACCTGGCCGCGCACGGTGGCCGGCCGCGCGATGGACACCTACCACCGCTGGATGGAATGCACGCTGTACGCCACCTTCGCCGGGCTGCCGGCCATCAGCGTGCCGGCCGGTTTCGACGCCAGTGGCCGCTGGCCGATGGGCCTGCAGCTGATCGGCCAGCCGCTGGGCGACGCCGCCCTGCTGCGCGCGGCGGCCGGCTACGAGGCGCTGATCCCCGATCTGCTGGCCCGCCGGCCGCCTGAACCGATGTGAAAGCGGCTGCGCGACCCGCCAACCAGCGGGCCGCCAGGCTTCACTTCACCGCCATGCCGAAGGCGTTGGCGATGAAGGCCAGCACGTCGGCCCGCTCTTCGATGACCTTGGACGTGGGCTTGCCGGCACCGTGGCCGGCGTCGGTCTCGATGCGGATCAGCTTGGGCGCCGGCCCCGTGTTGGTGGCCTGCAGTTGCGCGGTGTACTTGAAGCTGTGCGCCGGCACGACGCGGTCGTCGTGGTCGCCGGTGGTCACCAGGATGGGCGGGTAGGTCTTGCCCGGCCGGATGGTGTGCAGCGGCGAATAGGCCTTCAGCGCCTGGAACTGCGCTGCGTCGTCCGATGAACCGTAGTCGCTGACCCAGGCCCAGCCGATGGTGAACTTGTGGAAGCGCAGCATGTCCATCACGCCCACCTGCGGCACCGCCGCGCCGAACAGTTCGGGCCGCTGGTTGACCACCGCACCGACCAGCAAACCGCCGTTGCTGCCGCCGTTGATGGCCAGCTTCTTCGGGCTGGTGATCTTCTGCGCGATGAGCCATTCGCCCGCCGCGATGAAGTCGTCGAACACGTTCTGCTTCTGCAGCTTGGTGCCGGCCTGGTGCCAGGCTTCGCCGTACTCACCACCACCGCGTATCGAAGCCAGCACGTAGACGCCGCCCATCTGCATCCAAGTGGCTGCGGTGGCGCTGAAGCCCGGGGTCATCGAGATGTTGAAGCCGCCGTAGCTGTACAGCAGCGTCGGGTTGCTGCCGTCCAGCAGCAGGCCCTTCCTGTGCGCGATGAAAACCGGGAACTTGGTGCCGTCCTTGCTGGTGACGAAGGCCCGGCGGGTCTCGAAGGCGTCGGTGTTGAAGGCCGTCTTCGGGCGCTGCCACAGCGTGGCCTCGCCGCTGGTCACGTCGTAGCGCCAGACCTCGGGCGGGTTGATCAGGCTGGCGTAGCTGAAGAAGGTCTCGGCGCTGGCCGCATGGCCGCCGAAGCCGCTGGTGGTGCCCACGCCCGGCAGCGCCACTTCGCGCACCAGCTGGCCGTTGGCTTCGTGCACGCGCACCACGCTGCTGGCGTCACGCAGGTACTGCAGCACATAGCGGCCGCCCACCGCGCTGGCGCCCTGCAGCGCGTCGCGGCTTTCGGCCACCACGGTCTTCCAGTTGGCCGGCGCCGGGGCGTCGACATCCACGCTGATCAGGCGGCCGTTGGGTGCGTCCTTGTCGGTCTTGATGACCAGGCTGTTGCCGGTGCTGCCGATGACCTGGTATTCGGCGTCGAAAGCCATCAGCACCGGCTTGGGCTTGCTGCCCTCGAGCGCGCCATTCACCAGCGGCAAGACCATCAAGCCGTTCTTGCGACCGTTGCGGGGCGACACCTCGACGACCACCCAGCGGCCGTCTTCGGTGGCCTCGGCGCCCCAACCCCAGGACTTCTCGGCGGGGTTCTCGGCCACCAGGGTGTCGGCGGACTGCGCCGTGCCGACGCGGTGGTAGTACAGCTTCTGGAAGTAGTTGGCAGCGGTCAGTGCCGTGCCTTCCTTCGGCTGGTCGAAGCGGGCGTAGAAGAAGCCCTTGCTGTCGGGCGTCCAGGCCGCGCGCGAGAACTTCACCCATTCGATCTTGTCGGCCAGGTCCTTGCCCGTTTCCAGATCCCGCACCCGCCAGCTCTGCCAGTCCGAGCCCGCACCGGCAATGCCGTAGGCCAGCAGCTTGCCGTCTTTCGAAGGCACCGTGCCAGTCAGCGCCACGGTGCCGTCCTTGCTCAGCGTGTTCGGGTCCAGCGCCACGGTGGGCGTGGCCGACAGGCTGGTGGCGGTGTAGATCACGGCCTGCTGCTGCAAGCCGTTGTTGCGGCTCCAGAAGTAGCGCCCGCCTTCGCGGCTGGGCAGGCCCACCTTCTCGAAGTTGAACAGCGTGGTGTACAGGGCGCGCGTCGGCACGCGCTGCGGCATGGCCGTCAGGGCCTGGTCGGTGACCGCGTTCTGCGCCTGCACCCAGGCCTTGGTCTCGGCGCTGTTGTCGTCTTCCAGCCAGCGGTACGGGTCGGCCACCGGGGTGCCGAAATAGGTGTCGATGTGGTCCACCTGGCGCGTGGCCGGGTAGCTCAGGCCCGTGGTCGGCGGCGCGGTGGCGCAGGCCACCAGGCTCAGGCCGGCCGTCACGGCCAGGGCCGTGGCGCAGGCTGCGCGCGCAAGGCGCCAGGATGGCAGGGGATGGTTTTCGATCGTCATGCTCTCAATGCTCCTGCGCCTCGTGAGCGCTTGGGTTTTCACGCCTGAAACCGGCGGATGCGGTCATCAGGCTGCGGGTGTTGTCGGCCTGCACGCGGTGGGCGGCCAGGTCGGTCGAAGCGATCTGTTCCACCACCTGCCCGCGGCGCATCACCATCAGGCGTTCGCAGAGGTGGGTCACGACCGCGAGGTCGTGGCTGACCATCACAAAGCTCAAGCCGCGCCGCTGCCGCAGCGCTTCCAGCAGGTTCAGCACCTCGGCCTGCACCGAAGCATCCAGCGCCGACGTGGGCTCGTCCAGCAGCAGCACCTGCGGCTCCAGGATCAAGGCCCGCGCAATGGCCACGCGCTGGCGCTGGCCGCCCGACAGCTGGTGCGGATAGCGGAAGCGGAAACCGGTGCCCAGCCCGACTTCGTCCAGCGCACGCTCGATGCGGGATTCGGCGTCGGCCACGCTGTGGATGGCCAGCGGCTCGGCCAGGATGCGGTCCACGGTCTGGCGCGGGTGCAGGCTGCCGTAGGGGTCCTGGAAGACCATCTGCACCTCGCGGCGGTAGGCCTTGGTGCCCGGCGGCGGCAGGTCGGTGCGGCCGGTCAATGCCACGCTGCCGGCCGCCTTGGGCGCCAGGCCGCAGATGGCCCGCAACACCGTGCTCTTGCCCGAACCCGATTCGCCGACGATGCCGAAGCTCTCGCCGGGGCTGACTTCAAAGGTCACACCATCGACGGCGACAAAACCGTCGAACACCACGCGCAGGCCTTCGACCTTCAAGCCGATGCCGGCGCCGATGCCGACGCCGGGTTGCGGCACGGTGCTCATGCTTGCAGCCATTCGGGCCGGCGGTCCAGCGTCGGCAGCGGATGCGGCGTGTCACCCAGTCGCGGCAGGCAATTCAGCAGGCCGCGCGTGTACGGGTGCTGCGCCTGCTGCAGGTCGCGCGCGGCGATTTCTTCGACCACGCGGCCGGCGTACATCACCAGCACGCGGTCGCAGAAACTGCTGACCAGGCGCAGGTCGTGCGACACGAAGATCAGCCCCATGCCGCGCTCAGCAACCAGCTTGTCCAGGATGCCCAGCACCTGCAGTTGCACGGTCACGTCCAGCGCCGACGTGGGCTCGTCGGCGATCAGCAGTTCCGGCCCGGCGATCAGCATCATCGCGATCATCGCGCGCTGGCCCATGCCGCCGGACACCTCATGCGGGTACAGCCGGGCCACGCGCGCCGGGTCTTCGATGCCCACCGCTGCCAGCGCCGCGTGCACGCGTTCCTGCGCTTCGCGGCGCGGCACCGGCGCATGCGTCTGCAGCGTCTCGGCGATCTGCGCGCCGATGCGCATCACCGGGTCCAGCGAATACTTCGGGTCCTGCAGGATCATCGCGATGCGCCCGCCGCGCAGGCTGCGGCGCTGGGCAGGCGGGCAGGTCAAGAGGTCGATGCCA
>JANPHI010000313.1:0-10947 GCA_031424355.1 Betaproteobacteria bacterium | reverse complement strand
CTGGACCGGCCAGGATGCGTTGGCGCGCGGCCTGGTCGACCGCCTGGGCAGCTATGGCGACGCGCTGGCCTCTGCCGCAAAACGCGCGCGATTGTCCGAGGGGCCCGATGGCTACCGCGTGCAGTACATCGAAGCCGAGCCAGGGCGCCTGCAGCGTTGGCTGGAACGCCTGGGTGTGACGCTGGACGTGCAGGCCCTGGTGGCGCCGTCCAGCCACTGGCAGAGCGCGTTGGTGACGCTGGGCCTGCTGCAGCCGGTGGCCGCACAGATGACCACGCAGATCGCCGATGAGCTGGCCTGGATGGGCGCAACGGCGGGTCGGTCGCAACCGCTGGCGGCGGTGACGCATTGCCTGTGCGCGGCGCCGTGAAGCGGCCCCGGGGCCGCCGCGCCGTAGCGCCTGTAGCGCCTGCAGCGGCCGCAGCGGCCGCTCAGCCTGCGGCTTCGAAGGGGTAGCGCACGCCCAGTTGGCGCCGCAGTTGGTCGGTCCAGCCCAGCAGCGCCAGCGTCTCGGCGTGGGGCATCTGCGGGCTTTGCAGCCACCCGGCCTGCACGCAGCGCACCACCTCGGCCACCTCGCCTTCGAAGCCGTTGATGGCGTGCGGGGCGGCCACGCGCAGCGTCTCGCGGCCGGGCCGCTGCAGCAGCGCTTCGGTGGCCCCCCAGAAAGGCGCCGGCACGCTGATGCAGCCCTGCGCACCCACGATGCGCAGACCGTTGTCGGCCACGCTGTCGAAGGCGCACAGGAACTGTGACACCACGCCACCCGGGAAGCACAGCGTGGCGGCCACGCGCTGGTCGACACCGCTGGGCGCCAGCGCACCGCTGGCCTGCAGGCTCAACGGCTCGGGGCAGGCGCCGTGCACGCTTTCCAGCACCCAGCGCGTCACCGCCAGGTTGTACAGGCCGATGTCGAGCAGCGCGCCGCCGGCCAGCACCGGGTCGAAGAGGCGGCTGTGCGCGTCGTAGGGCACCGCCATGCAGAAGGTGGACTGGATGCCCTGCACCGCCCCGATGTCGCCGGCCTGCAGCCACTGCCGCACCTGGGCGTAGGCGGGCAGGAAGCGCGTCCACAGCGCTTCCATCAGGAACACACCGCGCTGGCGCGCCAGCCCGCACAGGTCAGCGGCTTGCGCCTGCGTGGGCACCAGCGGTTTTTCACACAGCACGGCCTTGCCGGCCTGCAGGCAGCGGCGCACGAAGGCCGCGTGGTGGCTGTGCGGCGTGGCGACGTAGACGGCCGTGATCAGCGGGTCGGCCAGCATCGCGTCCAGGTCGGCCACGGCCTGCGGCACCGGCCGCCCCGGGCGCGTCCAGCGTTGCGCGAAATCGGCGGCCCGGCCGGCGTCGCGCCCGTGCACGCTGCGCAGGTGCATGCCGGGCAAGCTCTGCACGACCTCGGCCCACTGGTGGGCGATGGCACCCGGGCCGATGAGGCCCCAGGCGAAATCAGCCACGCTGGATGCCCGGCCTGCCCGCCTCCACCGCGTAGCGCGCGCCGACCTGGATGGCGCTGCCCGCATCGCGGGCGTTGTCCAGCACCATCAGGTCGCCCTGCAGGGTCTGCGGCGTCAAGGTGAAGCGCACGTAGCCGCGCTGGTCGCTGCGCGCGAAGTGCACATGCGGGTTGATGGCCTTCGCGGCGGTCAGCCTGGCCGTGTCCAGCCCCAGGCTGGTGATGGAGGTGCCGCAGAACTCGCTGGCCACGATGGGCGAGCGGGCATCGTCGAAATCGACTTTCAGGTCGGCCACGTAGTTGGCGTGCACATCACCACCCAGCACCACCACGCCGGGCACCCGCTTGTCGGCCAGGGTTTGCAGCAGGCGGCGGCGGGCGGCGGGGTAGCCGTCCCAGCCGTCGGTCCAGTACTGGCCGCCCTGGTTGCTGGCGCTGGGTTCTTCCCAGCTGAAGCGCGCCATCAGCGTCTGCTGGGCGACCAGATTCCACGGGCGGTCGGCCGTCCAGCCGTCGGCCAGCCAGCGTTCTTGTTCGGCGCCCAGCAGGCTGCGGCGGTGGTCCATCAGGCCGGGGCAGTCGGCCACGCGCACGGTGTTGCTGCCGCCCCGGGTGGGCTGTTTGGGGCAGACCTGCACGTCGCGCATCTGGCGGTCGTCCAGCAGGTGGATGCGCGCCAGCTGGCCCCAGTCCAAGCGCCCGTGCATGCGCATCTCGCCGTTCACCGGCCGCGCCGCCTTGGGCAGCGGCAGGTGTTCCCAATAGGCCTGGTAGGCGGCGGCGCGCTGGGTGGCGAAGTCGGCCTGCAGGAATTCACCTTGCAGGCCGGCGTAGTCGTTTTCCACCGCGTGGTCGTCCCACACCAGCAGCCCGGGCGCGGCGGCGTGCGCAGCCTGCAGCGCCGGGTCGCTCTTGTGCAGGGCGTAGCGGGCGCGGTAGTCGGCCAGGGTCTTGACGCGGCCGCTGCCCATCGCGCGCACCGCGTTGGCTGCCGGCGCGGCGCCGTATTCGTAGATGTAGTCGCCCAGGAAGAGCATCAGGTCCAGCGGCTCGGCCGCGGCGTGGCGCCACGCGGCGTAATGGCCCACGTCGTAGCGCTGGCAACTGGTGATGGCGTAACGCAGTGGTTGCACGCGGGCGTCGGCCGCCGGTGCGGTGCGCGTGCGGCCGGCGGCACTTTGCTGACCCAGCGCGCGGAAGCGGTACCAGTACCAGCGGTCGGGCACCAGGCCCTGCGGTTCGGCGTGCACGCTGTGGTGGTCTTCCACCCGCGCGGCTTCGGACCCGCGCGCGACGACGCGCTGGAAGCCTTCGTCTTCGGCCAGTTCCCAGGCCACATCCGCCTGCGGCGGCAGATCGGCGCCGGTCAGCATGGTCCACAGCACCACGGTGCGGCTTTGCGGCTGGCCCGAGGCGATGCCCAAGGCGAAACGCGGCGTGTCGGCAGCGCGGGCGTGGCGCAGGTAGGCGGGTGCAACCCCGGCCGACAGCGCGGCCAGCCCCGTCAACACCAGGCGGCGGTTCAGGTAAAGGGTCATGGGGTGCTCGTTCAACGCCGCGGCAAGGCGGCCGGGCGCGCCAGATCGTCCAGGCTCAGACCCTTCTCGCGCAGCAGGCCTTCCAGCAAGGGCAGCAGCGGGCCCAGGCGCTCATCGATGGCGTCGCGCACGGTGTCGACGAAGACCTGCGTGCTGCGCTCGATCTCGATGTTCAGCGCGTCGCCCACGGCCTTGTCGCCGAAGGTCGTCATGCGCAGGGTCTCGGGTATCAGCCAGACCTCGAACCAGCCACTGCCGTCGCGTTCGCGCTGCGCTTCTGCCACGGTCAGGCTGGCACCGTTGACGGCGATGTAGCCCTTGGCGAACACGTAGCGCATCCACGGCGCCGGCACGCCGATGCGCAACACGCGGTTGTTTTCCGGCGTGCGCACGTCGGCCAGCGTGGCCATGAAATCGATGTGGCCCGACAGCGGGTGGCCGCCGATCTCGGCGCCGTCTTTCGCGGCGCGTTCGACGTTGATGGTGCTGCCCTCACGCAGGCCGGCCAGCGTGGTCAACGCCAGGCTTTGCGCCATCACGTCGAAGTCGGCGCCGGCCACGTCAGCGCCGTCACCGTGCAGCGCGGTGACGGTCAAACAGGTGCCGTCCACCGCCACGCTGGCGCCGATGGCCAGGCCCTGGGCGAAGCCCGGCGGGAAGGCCAGTTTGAAGCGGCGCAAACCCGGCTTTTCTTCGAGTTGGCGGACGGTGGCGATGCCTTGAACGATGCCGGTGAACATGGCGAAGAGCTTAGCAGCCGGCTCGGTGCCGCCGCGCCGTCAAGGACACAGAAAAAAGCCCTTCCTGCGAACAGGAAGGGCTTGCGCCAGGTGCTGCGGGCTTGAGCGGCCCGCGGCTTCAGCGTGCGTTCAACGGTCGTTCAGGTCGGGGCCGCGCAACTGCCGGTGGCCACGCGTTGCGACACATAGGCCAGGTCGCGCACGTTGACCACGCCGTCGCTGTTCACGTCGGCACGGGCGTCGAAGCCGGGCTGGCCGGTGCTCTTGCCCATGGACGCCTTGACGATGGCCAGGTCGGCGCAATCGACCACGCCATTGCCATCGACGTCACCGGTCAGGCGGATCGTGAAGTTGGCGTTGGACACGTCGAAGAACACATTGCCGACCGCTTCGACCTTGACCCGTGCGGTGCTGCTGTTCAGGTTGGGCAGCACCACGGCCTTGCTGCCGCTGTTGGGCGTGCTGGCCGCCAGGGTGTACGGGAAGGTGACGCCGCCATCCACCGACAGCGTGATCTTCACGTTGGCCGCGCTGACCGGCGCCACGTCGGTGCCCGCCACCGCCCAGCTCACCGTCTGCGTGCTGGTGCCGTCCACCGTGACGGCCGTGTTGGGCGAGGTCACCAGGAAGGGGCCGGCAGCAGCGGCCAGGATCAGCTGCGTGTTGGCGCTGCTCACGCCGCCCTTGCCGTCGCGTGCCGTCAGCCTGAAGTTCAAGGAAGCCGGGCTGGCATTGACCCCCGCAAAACCCACGTAGGCCGCCGTCGGCAAGAACTCGGAATAGCAGTCGATTTCCGGCGTGGTGGGCGTGGCCGACGCGGTCGGGCAGCTGCCGGTTTCCGCGTTGGTGTTGTTGGCCAGGATCTGCGCCATGTCGGGGAACACACGCGTCGGGTTGGTGCCAACGGTGTTTTCACCCGGCGAGTTATAGAGCAGCGAATTCGCCGTTGTCACCGCCGCCAGGGTGCCGAACTGGCGGAACAGCGGACCGTTGGTCTTGGTGTTGCTGACCAGGCCGGTGCCGGTGCCCGACGCGCGGTCGTTCTGTTCCCACATGTAGGTGATGGTGTCGCCGTCGGCATCGGTGGCGGTGCCGGTCAGCGCGAAAGGCGTGCGCACCGGGATCGTGAAGCTCGAACCGGCCGCCGTCACCAGCGGTGCCGAATTGCCGGTGGCGCTGATGGTGCTGCCGCCCTTGGTGGTCACGCCACCCTTGGCGACTTCACCGACGGCGCCGGTGCAACCGCCGCTGCAATTCACCAATTGCAATTCGGCCACGTTGACACCCGCCAGGGTGCCGCCGAAGGTCAGCGTGAAAGCCGTGTCACCGACGGTGCTGGCCGTCACGGTGCCCCCCGCAGGCCAGCCCGTGATGCCCTCGATGGCGGCCTTGATGCCCGCCACGGTGAAGTTGGCACCGCGCACGATGGGCGCTGAATCGGCGCCGTTGTAGCGCAGCTGGAATTGCTGGGTGCCGGCAAAACCGGTCAGCACGCCGTACTGCACTTCGTTGATGTTGGTCTCGGCCGCCGAGGTGTAGGCGGTGATTTCGTCAAAGCTGCGCTGCGACCAGTAGGCGTCGCTGTGCGGCTGCAGGTTGTCGGTGCCGCAGATGCCGGCGTAGGCCATGATCGACGAGCCACTGCCCGGCTCGACCGAAGTGGTGGCATTGCGGTTGCCGCCCGAGCAGCTGCCGATGACGCCGTTGAAGGTGTGGTTGCCGGCGAACTGGTGGCCCATCTCGTGCGCCACGTAGTCCACCGCGTAGAGGTCACCCACCGGCGTGGGCAAACCGGTGCAGCCCTGCGCCTTGCTGTTGCCGCCCACCACACCCAGGCTGGCCACGCCGCCGCCACCGGCACCGACGCCGATGTGGCCGATGTCGAAGTTGCTGGCACCCACCAGCAGGCCGATGACGAGACGGGTGCGCGTCAACACCGCACTGGTGCAACTGACGCTGGCCGTGGGGTAGCAGGCGGTGCCACCGCAGGGGCCGTTGGTGCCCGAGAACTGCGCTGCGGTGTCCAGGTTCAACAGGTCGTTGTTGGCGATCAGCACGAGGCGGATGGACGTCTCGGCCTCATAGACCTGCGTCACGCGGTTGATCAGCGCCACCTTGGCCGCCGTGACGTTGGCCGAGCCACCGAAGTAGGTGGCGTAGGCCGGGTCGGTCAGCAGTGCCAGGCGGTAGGTGCGCAGCTGGCTGCCGGTGACCGCGTTGGTCGCCGCCTTGTCGCCCACCACCTGGTAGGTGGTGGTGACCGTGGACTTGCCGTCGGTGGCCGTGACTTCGTAGCTGCCCAGGTTCTTGTACGGGTCGGCGACCAGCGCCACCGAGACCGTGCCGTCGCGGCTGGCGGTGGCAAAGAAGGTCTGGCGCGGCGCGTAGTCGGTGGCGGTGTTGCGCACCGTGACCGTGACCTGGGCGCCGGCCGCAAAGCCCAGACCGCCCACCTTCACCGTGTCGGCAGCGTGGTACAGCCCACGTTCCAGCGACAGGACGGGTTCGCGCATCACGCCTTCGGCGAAGGTGCCGTGCACATTCGGCAGATCGGCGCGGTAGTAACTGGCGTACAGGCTGTCGTCCAGGTGGTAGTAGGGCTCGACGTACCAGGAACCCTTGGGCGACAGCACCGAGACGTGCACGCCCAGCGGCGAGACGCTCATGCGCAGCGTGGCCTTGGCGTCATCGAGGCCCTGGCCGGCATAGGTCTTGATCTCGGGGTGCTTGGCGGCCAGGCCGGCTTCCATCACCGGCGAATCGCTGAGCGCGAAGCGTTCGAA
The DNA here is from genome assembly GCA_031424355.1 of Betaproteobacteria bacterium. Taxonomy (GTDB): domain Bacteria; phylum Pseudomonadota; class Gammaproteobacteria; order Burkholderiales; family Burkholderiaceae_C; genus Rubrivivax. The sequence continues at coordinate 4,430 of JANPHI010000313.1, read as the reverse complement.
ACCACCACCCGGATGCGGCAGCGAAACGATCAGCGGGTTCTGCTTGGCGGCGCGGCTGCGCTCGGCCGGCGCCGTGGCCACCAGGGCCGTCAAACTGCTGCGGTCCAGCGTCGCGGCGCGGAAGCGTGTCGGCTGCACCGACAGCGTTGCACCGGCGGCGGAACGCTGAGCGGGCGTGCCCTTCACATCGACCCACAAACCGCGCGACGGGTGCGCCGCAGCGGCGGCGCTCTGCACGGCAGCCGCTTGCGCAGCCGGCTGCGCCACCCAGCCGGCCAGCGCCAGGCACAAGGCCAGGGCCGTGCGCGTGCAGGCGGTGCGGCGACGGTTGGCCGGGGTTGCGCCCAGTGCGGGCGGGTGGTTCAACGGTGCATGTCCCATGGGGCGGGTGTCCTTGAGTCCTGGTGCAGAGCAGGATGGCTGAGGGTCAACGGCTGGCTGGCAGCGCATTGCGGTGATCGCGGTCTAAGCAACAACCATGCGCTGATCGGGCGTGTTGCCGCGTCGTCGGAAGGCTGAAGATACGATCATCCAACGGCCGGGCAGGCTGATCGACCACAAGGGCTGCATGAGACACAAAGACCCCCTGACTTGGGGGTGGGTTCAGGCGAAGTCGGCGCGCGGCTGCACGCTGGGCATCTGGGCGCTGAGCTGGTGCACGTCGGCCCTGTGCGGTGCACCGCCGCCCGCGGCGTCGGGGCGGTCGCCGACGGCGGCCATCTCTTCCATCTCGTCGATCACGCTGGAGCGCCATTGCGCGGCTTGCCCGGGCGTCACGGTGCTGGTCCTGCAGCGCGATGGGCACGCCCGCTACACCGTGATGGGCAACGCGCGGCAGGGCACCGCAGACCTGGTCGCCAGCGGAACGGTCAGCACGCGCGACTTCGAAGCGCTGGCTCGGCTGGCGGTGCAGCAAGGCTTCTTCGACTTGCAGGACCTCTACCAAGACCCGCAATTGCAGGACGGCGAATGGGCAACGCTGCGCATCGTGCGCGGCAAGCAGGACAAGCAGGTCGTCAACCGCAACGGCGCCGGCCCCCCGGCCTTGCAGACCCTCGAACGCGGGGTCGAAAGCCTGCAAACACGGATTAAATTCCGCGCGGAGCCGCGTTAGTCTTGACGCTCTTTCGGCATGCCTCTTGCGTGTCACACCGTTTTAAACACCAGGCACGCGGCGGCCACCCGCCACGTGCCTTCCGGGTGCAAGCTGCGCCGCCGGACACAGGGCCCCCAGGGCCGAGGAGCATTGCGAAATGGCAAGTTGGCAAGCTTGGAAGAACCGCTGCGGCACCGCGCTGTTGTTGGGTGCCGGTTCGTTCGGCGCCCTGTCTGCCGCTGCGGCGCCTGCGTTGACGGTTGCGGCCGCGCCCAATCCGGTGCTGGTCGGCGCGCCGCTGACGCTGCAGGTACTGATCAACGGCATCGCCGACCTGTATGCCTACCAGTTCAGCCTGTCCTACAACCCGGCGCTGGTGCAGCTGACCAGCGTCACCGAAGGCGCCTTCCTGGCAACCGGTGGCCCGACCTTCTTCGATGGCGGCACCGTCAACAACACCACAGGCACCGTGTCCTTTGTGTTCGACAGCCTGATCGGCGCGGTGCCGGGCGTGACCGGCACCGGCGTGTTGGCCAGCATGCAGTTCACCGCCGTTGCGGCCGGTGTCAGCGCGCTGACTTTTTCCGATGTGCTGTTCCTCGACGCCGGCCTCGCCGACATCACCGTGGCGGCGCAGAACGGCAGCGTGCAGGTCAGCGCCGTGCCTGAACCGGCCAGCTACGCCCTGTTCGCACTGGGCCTGGCCGGTCTGGCTGTCGCAGCGCAGCGGCGCGCCCAAGCCACCGCCTGACGCGGAAACCGGGCCTGGCGGCGCCGTCGGTCCGTCAGGCCTTCTTGACCCACGACGAACACCAGCCCGAAGCGGCCACCTGCTTGCCGGCAAAGATCGGGCACGGGCCGGCGGCGTCGCCGGGCTTGCCCTGGTAGAGCGCACAAACGCTGCACTTCTGGGCGGCGACGTGGGCCGGGAACTTCTTAGCGTCGGCCTTGCTGGTGTCGGCCACGTAGCCCAAGGCGGCAGCCGTCACGTCCTTCTCGTTGACCATGGCGCCCGGGCCGGCCGGCGGCACAGGCGTGGCCGCCAGCGCGACGGACCCGGTGGCGGCGATCTGCATCAGGAAAATGCGGCGGGTGGTGGTGCGGATGTTCATGGTGTGGTTCCTGGTTGGTGGGCGGTGCGATCCGACGCAGGCAGCGCCGGTGATCCGCTAACGCGCGGGCCGCGGTTTGCGTGCACACCCAGGCTTGAAGTCGGCGCTAAGCCTGGCAGCGTCAGGGGAAACTGCCAGTGGGTGTTGTCCAGTGCCCATGACATACTGAGGCATCCACCCAGGGCCCGGCTGGCCGGCGAGCTGTCCAAAGATGTTGATGTTCCCCCCGGATCACGCGCTGCGGATCACGTTGGCCGAGGAAGTGCATGCGCGCCCGCCCGAGCCGGTGCGCGCACCGGCCAAAGCCAGTTACATGGCCGTGCTGGTCGACGCCGACGAACGCGGTCGCGAACTGGCGCACATCAGCGCACTGTGCGCGCGCCACGGCGTGGCCGCACCCGCCGCCGGTGCCACCCACTTCCGCGCCCAACTGGGTGCCCTGCGCCTGAAGTGGGAACGCCACGGTGAGTTTTCCGGCTACACCTTCATCGCCGCCGGCCATGCCGACGACCACCCTTTCGACAGCCTGGTCGCGGCGCTGTTGCCCGCCGGCTGGCTGGCCGCCACGCCGGGCGCCACCATCGCCGCCGTGCACGCCGAACTGCTGTCGGCGGCCGACACACCGGCCACGCCCGACAGGCTGAACGCGGCCTTTGAAGGCCAGATCATCATCGGCTCGGGCATCGCCGACGGCACCGCCCAGGTCTACACCGACTTCCAGTTGCACGACGGCTGCACGCGCCTGCTGATCTTCGACCAGGGCCTGACCGAACGCCAGGCCGGCCGCACGCTGCAACGCCTGTTCGAGATCGAGGCCTACCGCATGCTGGCGTTGCTGGCCCTGCCCATCGCGCGTCGGCAGTCGCCGCGCATCGTCGAGATCGAAGGCGCGCTGGCCACGCTGACCGACGGCATCGCGCAGGCCCAGGTGCAGGACACGGGCCACGTGCCTGAACGGCATGCAGACCGGGCGGCCGACCGGCAGCAGCAAGACGAAACCCTGCTGCACGAACTGACGCGGCTGGCCGCCGAAGTGGAAAGCGGCCTGGCCGCCAGCCAGTTCCGTTTCGGCGCCTGCCGGGCGTATTTCGAACTGGTGACGCGGCGCATCGCCGAGTTGCGCGAGACGCGCCTGCCCAGCATGCAAACGTATGACGAATTCATGGCCCGCCGCTTCACGCCGGCCGTGGACACCTGCGCCACCGTGTCGCAACGCCTGCACGATCTGTCGGAACGCGTGGCCCAGGCCAGCAGCCTGCTGTCGACCCGCGTGGACATCACCCGTGAACGGCAGAACCAGGCGCTGCTGGCCAGCATGGACCAGCGCGCCAAGCTGCAGCTGCGCCTGCAGCAGACCGTCGAAGGCCTGTCGGTGGCGGCCATCTGCTACTACGCCGCCGGCCTGGTGGGCTATGTCGCGAAAGCCTTGAAGGCGGGCGGGCTGCCGCTCAACCCCGACCTCGTCGTCGGCATCAGCATCCCCCTCGTCGCGCTGGCCGTGCTGGCCGCTGTGCGGCGGGCGCGCGCCCACCTGCATACCGGCGACAACCATCCGGTCTGATCCGGCCCCTGCACCCACGCCAACGCGCATGTCGACCCTCTACTTTCCCTTTTCCGCCATCGTCGGCCAGGACGAAATGAAGCTCGCCATCCTGTGCGCGGCGGTGGACCCCCGAATCGGCGGCGTGCTGGTCTTCGGCGACCGCGGCACCGGCAAGAGCACCGCCGTGCGCGCCCTGGCCGCGCTGCTGCCCAAGATGCGTGCGGTGGTCGGCTGCGTCTACGGCTGCGACCCGGCCGACAACAGCGCCTCTTGCGAAGCCTGCGCCACGCTGAAGGCCGCAGGCAAGGTCAAGACCCGGCTGATCCCGGTGCCGGTGGTGGACATGCCGCTGGGCGCCACCGAAGACCGCGTGGTCGGCGCACTCGACCTGGAGAAGGCCCTGACGGCCGGCATCAAGGCCTTCGAGCCCGGCCTGCTGGCCCGCGCCCACCGTGGCTTTCTCTACATCGACGAAGTCAACCTGCTGGAAGACCACCTGGTCGATCTGCTGATCGACGTGGCCGCCTCGGGCGAGAACGTCGTCGAGCGCGAAGGCCTGAGCGTGCGCCACCCCGCGCGCTTCGTGCTGGTGGGCAGCGGCAACCCCGAAGAAGGCGAATTGCGCCCGCAGCTGCTGGACCGCTTCGGCCTGGCGGTGGAAGTGCGCACGCCGCAGGAC
>JANPHI010000312.1:0-14095 GCA_031424355.1 Betaproteobacteria bacterium | reverse complement strand
GGTCGCTGACCCAGTTCACGCCGGTCAGGTGGAATTCGGCCTCGTTGGCGCAGCAGAAAAAATCGAACAAATCGGCCAGGGAGCGGACGGCCACCACCAACAACGGCTTATTCAAACCCATGGGGCCGAGGTAGCCGGGCTTGCAACCGAAGTGGTCCTCGATTTCGGCCACGGTCGCGAAGCGGAACGAATCCTTCAGCCCCTCGACCTTGCCGGCCTTGATCTCGTTCAGGCTGTGGTCACCGCGCACCAGCAGCAGCCACACCGTGGTCTTGGTGATGTCGCCGGCTTCGTTCTTCACGTCGGTGGCTAGCACCAGCGACTTCACCGTCTGCGCCAGCGGCAAACCCAGCAGCGCCGCCACGTCTTCGCAGGTGGACTTGCCGGGTGTCGGCGCCTTCGTCAGCGCCTGCGCCGGCGCAGCGCGCCGGGCGATCAGCGACACGGCTTCGGCCAGTTCGATGTTGGCCGCGTAGTCGCTGGTCGGGCAGTAGACGATGGCGTCTTCGCCGGTGTCGGCGATGACCTGGAATTCGTGCGAAGCGTCGCCGCCGATGGCGCCGGTGTCAGCGGCCACCGCGCGGTATTCGAGGCCGAAGCGGTCGAAGATGCGCTTGTAGGCGTCGAACATCGTCTGGTAGCTTTTCAGCGCCGAGGCCTTGTCACGGTCGAAGGAATAAGCATCCTTCATCGTGAACTCGCGCCCGCGCATCAGACCGAAACGCGGCCGGCGCTCGTCGCGGAATTTGGTCTGGATGTGGTAGAAATTTCGCGGCAGCTGCTTGTAGCTGCGCAGTTCCTGCCGGGCGATATCGGTGATGACTTCCTCGCTGGTCGGCTGGATGACGAAGTCGCGGTCGTGGCGGTCTTTGATGCGCAGCAGCTCGGGGCCATAGGCCTGGAAGCGGCCGGTCTCTTGCCACAGCTCGGCGGGTTGCACCACGGGCATCAGCAACTCGACGGCGCCGGCGCGGTTCATCTCTTCGCGGATGATGGCTTCGACCTTGCGGATGACGCGCAGGCCCAGCGGCATGTAGTTGTAGATGCCGGCGCCCAGGCGTTTGATGAAGCCCGCACGCATCATCAATTGATGGCTGGCGACTTCGGCTTCGGCGGGCGCTTCTTTGAGCGTCGAAATGAATGTGGCAGAGGCTTTCATGGGGTCCGGTGAGCACCGGTGCCGGTGCCGGATGAGGCCCTGCGGCGTGCCCTGATCAGCGCCCGGCAACCCCCGCCAAGAACCCGCAACGTGCCTGCGGGTTAGCGAGAATTCGCGCGCTGCACAGTGCCGGTGCAATAATGAAATCAGTCACAAATTTGGGGTTTGATTATGCTCGACCGGGAAGGCTTCAGGCCCAACGTCGGCATCGTCCTGCTCAACTCGCGCAATCAGGTTTTCTGGGGCAAGCGGCTGCGCACGCACTCGTGGCAGTTTCCGCAAGGTGGCATCGACCACGGCGAGTCGCCTGAGCAGGCGATGTTCCGAGAGCTCCACGAAGAAGTGGGGTTGCTGCCCGAGCACGTGCAGATCGTGGCCCGCACCCGCGACTGGTTGCGCTACGAAGTGCCCGACCATTTCATCCGCAAAGACGCGCGCGGCCACTACCGCGGCCAGAAACAGATCTGGTTCCTGCTGCGCCTGGTCGGCCGCGACAGCGACATGAACCTGCGCGCCACCGACCACCCCGAATTCGACGCCTGGCGCTGGAACGAGTACTGGGTGCCGCTGGAACTGGTCATTGAATTCAAGCGCAACGTCTACGAAATGGCGCTGACCGAACTGGCGCGCTTTCTGCCGCGCACCAACCCACACAACCGCTACCTGCGGTCGGGCTTGCGCATGCACCGCTACGAAGACGAGGCGCCTAACCTCGACAGCGCCGCCGAAAGCAGCCACGCGGCGGCGGACAAGGCAGCGCGCGCGGCGCCAGGCCCTACATCAGGACCAGATTGGTCCGGTGGATGAGCTCGGGCTCGTTGGCGTAACCCAGCAAGGCCTCGATCTGTGACGAGGCTTTGCGCGCGATGAGCCGCGCCTCGGCGGCCGAGTAGTTGGCCAGACCGCGCGCGACTTCCACGCCGGCCGTCGTGCGCACGGCGATCACGTCGCCCCGGATGAATTCGCCCTGTACCTCGTGCACGCCGATGGGCAGCAAGCTCTTGCCCTCGTCGCGCAGCTTGGCCACAGCGCCGTCGTCCACCGCGACCGAGCCGCGCAGTTGCAAGTGGTCCACCATCCATTGCTTGCGCGCGGCCAGCTTGGGCGTGCCGGCCAGCAAGGCGGTGCCTATGGCTTCGCCAGCGGCCAAGCGCAGCAGCACATCGGGCTCGCGACCCCAGGCGATGACGGTGCTGGTGCCGCTGCCGGCCGCCCGCTTGGCGGCCAGGATCTTGGTCAGCATGCCGCCGCGGCCGATGCTGGAACCAGCGCCACCGGCCATCGCTTCCAAGGCCGGGGCGCCGGCCGTGGCTTCGTCGATGAAGCGCGCAGCCGGGTCTTTGCGCGGGTCGGCCGAATACAGACCGCGCTGGTCGGTGAGGATGACGTAGGCGTCGGCGTCCACCAGGTTGGCCACCAGCGCGCCGAGGGTGTCGTTGTCACCGAACTTGATCTCGTCGTTGACGACGGTGTCGTTCTCGTTGATGACCGGGATGACCTTCAGCGACAGCAGGGTCAGCAGCGTCGAACGCGCATTCAGATAGCGTTCGCGGTCGGCCAGGTCGGCATGCGTCAGCAGCACCTGCGCGCTGGCCATGCCGTGTTCGGACAGGCGCGACTCGTACATCTGCACCAGGCCCATCTGGCCCACCGCCGCAGCAGCTTGCAACTCGTGCAGCTCTTTCGGGCGTTGTGTCCAGCCCAGGCGCTTCATGCCCTCGGCGATGGCGCCGCTGGACACCATCACTACTTCGCGACCCTGGCGCGCCAGTTCGGCCAACTGGCGCGACCAGTTGCCGATGGCTTCGGCGTCCACGCCGCGTCCTTCGTTGGTGACCAGGCTGGAGCCGACCTTGACAACGATGCGGCGGGCCCCTTGGAGCACGCTAGTCATCGGTGGTGGCGGGCGCCTCGAAGCGTTGATCGGGCAGTGCGTCCACGCGCTGGTGCTTGGCCACGTCGGTGTAGATCGCCTCGATCAGCGGCTGCAGACCATCGCGCGCCAGTGCCGAGATCGAGAACACCGGGCCCTTGTAGCGCAGGCGCTTCACGTAGTCCTTGACGCGCTGTTCGCGCTCGGCTTCGGGCACCATGTCCAGCTTGTTGAAGACCAGCCAGCGCGGCTTGGCGTGCAGCTTGGGGTCGTACTTCTTCAACTCGGCCACGATGGCCTTGGCCTGCTGGACCGGGTCCACGCCCTCGTCAAACGGCGCTGCGTCCACGATGTGCAGCAGCAGGCGGGTGCGCTGCAGGTGGCGCAGGAACTGGTGGCCCAGGCCAGCGCCTTCGGATGCGCCTTCGATCAGACCCGGGATGTCGGCCACCACGAAGCTGCGTTCTGGGCCGACACGCACCACGCCCAAATTCGGCGCCAAGGTGGTGAAGGGGTAGTCGGCGATCTTCGGCCGCGCGTTCGAGATGGCCGTGATCAGCGTCGACTTGCCGGCGTTGGGCATGCCCAGCAAGCCCACGTCGGCCAGCACGCGCAATTCCAGCTTCAGCTTCTTGGCTTCACCCGGCCAGCCCGGCGTCTTCTGGCGCGGCGAGCGGTTGGTGGCGGTCTTGTAGTGCAGGTTGCCGAAGCCGCCGTCGCCACCCTGGGCCAGGATCACGCGCTGGCCGTGTTCCAGCAGTTCGACGAGCACGTCGCCGGTCTCGAAGTCGGAAATGATGGTGCCCACCGGCATGCGCAACACGATGTCGTCGGACGCAGCCCCGAACTGGTCTGAACCGCGACCTTGCTCGCCGTTGCGGGCCTCGTGGCGGCGCGCGTAGCGGTAGTCGATCAGCGTGTTGATGTTGCGGTCGGCCAGCGCGAAGACACTGCCGCCGCGACCACCATTGCCGCCGTTGGGGCCGCCAAAGGGGATGAACTTTTCGCGCCGGAAGCTCACGCAGCCTGCGCCGCCATCTCCGGCCGAGATGTCGATGGTGGCTTCGTCGACGAATTTCATGGTGTGGGGTAGCTAGCGATGGATGCTAGCGAGGTTCAGGCCGCGCAGGGGCCGCACAGACCAGTAATAAAAAAGCCCCGGCATGCCGGGGCTCTGCGAGGGCGCAAAGAACCGATCAGACTGGAGTGACGAACACGGTCTGGCGGTTCAAGGAACCCTTGATCTTGAACGAGACCGCGCCATCGACCAGCGCGAACAAGGTATGGTCCTTGCCCATGCCGACACCGACGCCAGCGTGGAACTTGGTGCCCCGCTGGCGGACGATGATGGAGCCCGCAGAAATCTGCTCGCCACCGAAAGCCTTGACGCCGAGCATCTTCGGCTGCGAATCGCGGCCGTTGCGGGTTGAGCCGCCGCCCTTTTTCTGTGCCATGGTGCCTGCTCCTTAGCCGTTGATGGAGCCGATCTGCAGCTCCGTGTAAGTCTGGCGGTGACCGCCATGCTTCTGGTAATGCTTGCGGCGGCGCATCTTGAAAATGCGCACCTTGTCGTGCTTGCCTTGCGACAGCACGGTGGCTGTCACGGTTGCACCCGCGACCCAGGGGGCCCCAACCTTCAGATCTGCACCGCTACCCACGGCCAAAACCTGATCGATCACGACTTCCTGACCCACGTCCGCAGCTATCTGTTCTACCTTGATCTTTTCGCCGGCTGCAACTTTGTATTGCTTGCCACCGGTTTTTATGACCGCGTACATGTGTGAGACCTTTCAAAGTGTCCCCGCGCCGGGCTGCAGACAAGGTCTCGAACTGAAACCCCAACCTGTTGATGGCCCGCTGACTTCCGGGAGGAAGCCTTGCCGCAATGAAATATGCAAGCAGCGCAGAGCCTTTGAATATAGCACAGGCCATGGCGGGTGGCGAGCAGTCCCACGGCCGCCTTCGCCGCTTCCTATAATCGACGATCACATCCCCCGCGTGCCCCGTGCTCGACACCCCAGTTACACCGACCGCCACAGAAGACCCGATGGCTGCAGCCATGAGCCAGGTCGATGCGGTGATCCGTGCCCGCCTCAGTTCGCAGGTTGCACTGATCGACCAGATCTCGTCCTACATCGTCGGAGCGGGCGGCAAGCGCATACGGCCACGGCTGGTGCTGCTGTTCTCCGAAGCGCTGGGCTTTGAAGGCCCCGAGCGTTACGAGTTGGCGGCCATCGTCGAATTCATCCACACCGCCACGCTGCTGCATGACGACGTGGTCGACGAGTCGGCTTTACGGCGCGGCCGCGCCACCGCCAACGCCACCTTCGGCAACGCGGCCAGCGTGTTGGTCGGCGATTTTCTGTACTCGCGCGCCTTCCAGATGATGGTCTCGGTGAACCGCATGCGGGTGCTGGAAGTGCTGGCCGACGCCACCAACGTCATCGCCGAGGGCGAAGTCCTGCAGCTGATGAACATGCACGACCCCGATCTGGCAGTTGACGACTACCTGCGCGTGATCCGTTTCAAGACCGCCAAGTTGTTCGAAGCCAGTGCGCGCCTGGGCGCGGTGTTGGCTGGCGCCGACCAGGAACTGGAAGAGTCCTGTGCCGACTTCGGCCGATCGCTGGGCACGGCCTTTCAGTTGGTGGATGACCTGCTGGACTACGAAGGCAACAGCGACGAATTGGGCAAGAACGTCGGCGACGATTTGCGTGAGGGCAAGCCCACGCTGCCCCTGCTGGTGGCGATGGAACGCGCCAGTGAACCCGACCGCGCCCTGATCCGCCACGCCATCGAGCATGGCGAGTTGCAGCAATTGCCCAAGGTGTTGGCCATCGTGCGGCAAACCGGCGCCCTGGACGCGACCCGCGAAGCTGCACAACGCGAGGCCGACAAGGCGCGCGCCGTCTTGTTGGCCTTGCCCGCTTCGAGAGCGCGAACCGCTCTGCTAGAATTGTGTGTTCGCTCGATACATCGCTCTTCTTGAAAGACAGCGACTGGTCGATGCGGCGTTGGGCGGTGTAGCAACTGCCGCCAAACAAATCGGGGTGTAGCTTAGCCTGGTAGAGCGCTACGTTCGGGACGTAGAGGCCGGAGGTTCGAATCCTCTCACCCCGACCAGGTCTGCAAGCTACCATGACCTCTCGCGCGACGGACCGTTCGGCCTTTGCCGCTGCGGCCAGCCGTTTACACCCTGACGGAGATCGGAGATGATCTTCGCGATATGCAAACGCTGAGCTCAAGCTGATGGCCGTCGAAACGCTGGTCGAACCACCGCAATCTTTTCTCTCGGGCGTGGCCCGTGTGCTCGTCAACGCAGGCAAGCTGAGTGCCAAGGCGGCCGAAGAGTTGACGAAGAGCGCGCGTGACCGCAAAGGCAGTTTCGTCTCGGCCGTCATCAGCGCGGGCGCCGTCAAGCCGGACGATCTGGCGCACACGCTTTCGGCTGCGCTGGCCCTGCCGCTGATCGACCTGAACGCGATCGATGCGCAGAAATTGCCGCGCAACATCGTCGACCAGAAGATCGCCAGCCAGTACCAGCTGATCGTGCTGGGCAAGCGCGGCAACCGCCTGTTCATCGGTGCGGCCGACCCCACCGACCAGGAAGCCGTCGAGCGCATCAAGTTCGCCACGCAGCTGACGCCCGAGTGGGTGATCGTCGAGTACGACAAGCTGATGCGCCAGCTGGAAGGCCAGGGCAGCACGGCCAACGAAGTGATCGAGACGCTGGCCAGCGCCGACTTCGACTTCGACGTCACCGACGAAGACTCGGCTGCGGCCGATGCCGCCGAAGTCACCACCGAGGTCGAAGACGCGCCGGTGGTTCGCTTCCTGCAGAAGATGCTGATCGACGCGATCAACATGCGCGCGTCCGACCTGCACTTCGAGCCCTACGAATACAGCTACCGCGTGCGCTTCCGCATCGACGGTGAACTGCGTGAAATCACCCAGCCGCCGGTGGCCATCAAGGACAAGCTGGCCTCGCGCATCAAGGTGATCTCGCGCATGGACATCGCTGAGAAGCGCGTCCCCCAAGACGGCCGCATGAAGCTGAAATTCGGCAACAAGGCCATCGATTTCCGGGTCAGCACGCTGCCCACGCTGTTCGGCGAAAAGGTGGTGATCCGTATCCTCGACCCGTCCAGCGCCAAGCTGGGCATCGAGGCGCTGGGCTACGAGAAGGTCGAGAAAGACCGCTTGATGCATTGCATCGGCAGGCCCTACGGCATGATTTTGGTGACAGGCCCGACGGGTAGCGGCAAGACGGTGACGCTTTACACCTGCCTGAACATCCTGAATCAGCCGGGCGTGAACATCGCCACCGTCGAAGACCCGGCGGAAATCAACCTGCCCGGCATCAACCAGGTCAACGTCAACGACCGCGCCGGGCTGACTTTCGCGGCCGCACTGAAGTCCTTCCTGCGGCAGGACCCGGACATCATCATGGTCGGCGAAATCCGCGACCTGGAAACGGCCGACATCGCGATCAAGGCCGCACAGACCGGCCACATGGTGATGAGCACGCTGCACACCAACGACGCGCCCACCACGCTGACCCGCTTGCTGAACATGGGCGTGGCGCCCTTCAACATCGCGTCCAGCGTGTTGCTGATCACGGCCCAGCGCCTGGCGCGCAAGCTGTGCGAGAACTGCAAGAAGCCGGCCGAATACCCCCGTGATTCGCTGCTCAAGGCCGGCTTCAAGCCTGAAGATCTGGATGGCAACTGGAAGCCGTATCGCGCGATGGGCTGCTCGGCGTGCAACAACGGCTACAAGGGCCGGGTCGGCGTTTACCAAGTGATGCCCATCACCGAGGCGATCCAACGCATCATCCTCACCGAGGGCTCGGCGCTGGACATCGCCAAGCAGGCCGAAATCGAAGGCGTGCGTGACCTGCGGCAGTCGGGCCTGATCAAGGTCAGAGCCGGCGTCACGACGCTGGAAGAAATCATCACGGTCACGAACGAATAAACCGCAAACAACCGCAAACCCATGGCCACAGCAGCACTCGCCAAACCGTCCAAGGAAATCATCTTCGAATGGGAAGGCAAGGACCGTAACGGCAAGATCGTGCGCGGCGAGATGCGCGCCGGTGGTGAGTCGGTGGTCAACGCCAGCCTGCGCCGCCAGGGCATCCTGGTGAACAAGGTGAAGAAGCGCCGCTCCAGCGGCGGCCGCTCCATCAAGCAGAAAGACATCGCGATCTTCACGCGGCAACTGGCCACGATGATGAAGGCCGGCGTGCCGCTGCTGCAGTCCTTCGACATCGTGGCGCGGGGCAGCACCAACCCGCGCATGACCAAGCTGCTGAACGACATCCGCGGCGACGTCGAAACCGGCACCAGCCTGTCGTCGGCCTTCCGCAAGCACCCGCTGCATTTCGACGCGCTGTACTGCAATCTCGTTGAAGCCGGTGAAGCCGGCGGCATTCTGGAAGCCCTGCTCGACCGCCTGGCCATCTACCAGGAGAAGACGATGGCCATCAAGAGCAAGATCAAGTCGGCCCTGATGTACCCGGTGGCGGTGATGGTCGTGGCCTTCGTCGTGCTCACGGTCATCATGATCTTCGTGATCCCGGCCTTCGAGGACGTTTTCAAGTCCTTCGGCGGCGAACTGCCGACGCCCACGCTCATCGTCATCGCGATGTCGAAGTTCTTCGTCAAGTGGTGGTGGGCCATCTTCGGCATCCTGGGCGGCGGCATCTACTTCTTCCTGGAAAGCTGGAAGCGGTCGGAAAAGATGCAGATGACGATGGACCGCATCCTGCTGAAGATTCCCATCTTCGGCGATCTGATTTTCAAGTCGGTGATCGCGCGCTGGACGCGCACGCTGTCCACCATGTTCGCGGCCGGCGTGCCGCTGGTCGAAGCGCTCGACTCCGTTGGCGGCGCTTCGGGCAATATGGTCTTCGCGTTGGCCACCGAGCAGATCCAGCGCGACGTGTCCACCGGCTCGGCGCTGACCACCTCGATGACCACCACCGGCGTCTTCCCGACCATGGTGCTACAGATGTCGGCCATCGGTGAAGAGTCGGGTTCGCTGGACCACATGCTGGGCAAGGCGGCCGAGTTCTACGAGGATGAGGTCGACGAAATGGTGAAGGGGCTTTCCAGCCTGATGGAGCCTTTCATCATCGTGATCCTGGGCGTGCTCATCGGCGGCATCGTGGTCTCGATGTACCTGCCGATCTTCAAGCTGGGCGCGGTTGTCTAGCGTGGGCGGCTGGCCGGGTTCTTGGCTTTCGGGCCTGCCCCTTGACGTGCTGCTCTCGCCCGCGCTGCTGGCCCTGCTGGGCCTGATGGTCGGCAGCTTCCTCAACGTCGTCGTGCACCGATTGCCGCTGATGCTGGAACGGCAGTGGTGGGGCGACGTGGCGGCGCAGCTGACCGACAGCGATTCCTATGTCCGCGTCTTCGGCCACAAGGCGCCCGCGCAACTGGCGCAGACCGCTGCGCCCATCGACAAGGCCTTGGCCGATTTGCCTGCCCTGGGGCTGGCGCGGCCGGCTTCGCGCTGCCCGGCCTGCGGTCACCAGATCCGCTGGTTCGAGAACATCCCGCTGTTCAGCTGGCTGGTGCTGAAGGGTCGCTGCTCGGCCTGCGGCGCGGGCATCGGGCTGCGCTACCCGCTGGTTGAACTGGGCACGGCGCTGCTGTTCGGCGCGCTGGCCTGGCGCATCGGCCCGCAGCCCGTGGTCTTGCTGTGGTGCGCGATGGTCGCGGCATTGCTGGCACTGGCGCTGATCGACTGGGACACCACCGTGCTGCCCGACAGCATGACCCTGCCGCTGCTCTGGGCCGGCCTGGCCGCCGCCGCGCTGGGTTGGCTGCCCGACCTGCCGCTGGCGCAGTCCGTGGGCGGCGCGGCGGCCGGCTACCTGTCGCTGTGGTCGGTGTTCTGGCTGTTCAAGCTGGCCACCGGCAAGGACGGCATGGGCTACGGCGACTTCAAGCTGCTGGCCGCACTGGGCGCCTGGCTGGGCTGGCAGGCCATCCTGCCCATCGTGCTGATGGCCTCGATGATCGGCGCCATCGTCGGCCTGGGCATGAAAGCCACCGGCTCGCTGCGCGAAGGCCGCTTCGTGCCTTTCGGTCCCTTCCTGGCCGGCGGCGGGCTGGTCGTGCTGCTGGTCGGCCTGCCCACCGTTCTGGGGTGGATAGGCTGGGCGTGAACGCGAGTTCGAGCCCGGGTTTGAAGGTGCAGGGCCGCCTGCAGATCGGCCTGACTGGCGGCATCGGCAGCGGCAAGAGCACGGTGGCTCGCATGCTGGTGGACTGCGGCGCGCACCTCGTCGACACCGACGCCATCGCCCGCGCCTTGACGCTGCCGGGCGGCGCCGCAATGCCGGCTTTGGCCGCGCACTTCGGCACGCAGGTCGTCGCGGCCGACGGCGCGCTGGACCGCGACGTGATGCGGCAGATGGTCTTCACCGACACGGCCATCAAGACCCGGCTCGAAGCCATCCTGCATCCGCTGATCGGCAGCGAGGCGCTGCGACTGGCGGCATTGAACCCCGAACGCCCGGTGGTTTTCGATGTGCCCTTGCTGGCCGAGTCGCAAGGCTTGCGGCCCTGGCGGGCGCTGGTGCACCGCGTGCTGGTGGTGGACTGCAGCATCGAGACCCAGGTCGCCCGCGTGGCGGCGCGGCCGGGCTGGACCGACGAAGCGGCCCGGCGCGTCATCGCACAGCAGGCCACGCGGTCCGTGCGGCGCGGGGTGGCCGATGCGGTCATCACCAACGAAGGCCTGTCGCTGCCGCAACTGGAAGACGAAGTGCGCGCGCTGTGGGCCATGTGGGTGGCATCGGCAGACGCACACCCAGCCGCCAGCACAGCGGTCTAGCGCAGGGGCTGTGGAACAATCCGCCCGGCTGTTCACCTGCCCGTCCGCCCTCCCGTCCGCCGTCTGCAACACGAGCCCGCCTTGGTCCTTTACGAGTACCCGTTCAACGAAGGCATACGCACCATGCTGCGGCTCGAACACCTGTTCGACCGCCTGGGCCAACTGGTTGCCCGCGACGCGGCTGTCGACCACCATTTCGCGCTGGCCACCATCTTCGAAATCATGGACGTGGCCTCGCGCGCCGACCTCAAGAGCGACCTGCTGAAAGAGCTGGAACGCCACCGGGGTCAACTGCACGGCTACCGCGGCCACCCCAGCATTTCCGAAGCCGCGCTGGACGCGACCATCGCCCGCATCGACCACGCCTTCAACGGCCTGAACCAGCTGCCGGGCAAGGCCGGGCAGGTGCTGGCCAGCAACGATTGGCTGATGAGCATCCGCAGCCGCATCAACATCCCCGGCGGCACCTGCGAATTCGATCTGCCCGCGTATTACGCCTGGCAGCAGCACGCACCCGAAAAACGCCGCGCCGACCTGGAAGGCTGGATGGTCACGCTGACCCCGCTGGCCGAGGCCCTGCAGGTGCTGCTGGGCCTGCTGCGCGACAGCGGTGCACCGCAGCGCCTGGTGGCCGCTGGTGGCCAATACCAGCAGAGTCTGGCCGCTGGCAAGGTTTACCAGTTGATGCGCGTGCGCATCGCCGCCGACAGCGGCCTGGTGCCGGAAATCACCGGCCACCGGCTGATGGTTTCGGTGCGTTTCATGCGCCCCGACGCCGAAGGCCGCCTGCGCAATGCCGGTGTGGACACGGCTTTCGATCTGGCGCTTTGCGCATGAGCCCGCAGGCTGTGCCGAGGGCTCATTCCCGCTTGGCGGGACGGGCCGCAGGCCCTGGGGTGCAGCCGTGACCGAGCCGGCAACCCCGGTGCGCAAGGTGCCCTGCCCCAGTTGCAAGGGCCCGTCGCTGTTCAGCCCCGGCAACCCCTGGCGACCCTTCTGCAGCCAGCGCTGCCGCAACGCCGACCTGGGCGCCTGGGCCAGCGAGCGGTTCCGCGTGCCGGCGCAAGCGCCGACCGAAGACGAGAGCCAGCCGCCGGAACATTGACCGCAGCCCCACAGATTCCCTGTGGCCTGCCCCCTTGAACTGTCACCACACGTCCCTATAATCGTTCTGCTAGCACTCGCACACGTTGAGTGCTAACGATTGGACAGGGACTTGACGTTCCGCCAATCACCGCATGTCAGCAAGGACTGACTTCTTCAGTTCCTTGCACGATGCCTACCTAGACCCCCAAGGAGATCCCATGAAACTTCGTCCCCTGCACGATCGCGTGATCGTCAAGCGCCTGGAACAAGAAACCAAGACCGCCTCCGGCATCGTCATCCCCGACAACGCCGCCGAGAAGCCGGACCAAGGCGAAGTGCTGGCCGTCGGCCCGGGCAAGCGCAACGACAAGGGTGATTTCATCGCCCTGAACTGCAAGGTCGGCGACCGCGTGCTGTTCGGCAAGTACAGCGGCCAGACCGTCAAGGTCGACGGCGACGAACTGCTGGTGATGCGCGAAGAAGACCTGTTCGCGGTGGTTGAGAAGTAATTTCTTCTCCCCCTGTCGAACCCAACACTGAACTGAATCGGAGCAATACACATGGCTGCAAAAGACGTTATTTTCGGCGCTGACGCGCGCGTTCGCATGGTCGAGGGTGTGAACATCCTGGCCAACGCTGTCAAGGTGACCCTGGGCCCCAAAGGCCGCAATGTCGTCCTCGAGCGCTCTTTCGGCGCCCCCACCGTCACCAAGGACGGTGTCTCGGTGGCCAAGGAAATCGAGCTGAAGGACAAGCTGCAGAACATGGGCGCGCAGATGGTCAAGGAAGTCGCTTCCAAGACCAGCGATCTGGCCGGTGACGGCACCACCACCGCCACGGTGCTGGCGCAATCCATCGTTCGCGAAGGCATGAAGTTCGTTGCCGCCGGCATGAACCCGATGGACCTGAAGCGCGGCATCGACAAGGCCGTCACGGCCCTGGTCGAAGAGCTGAAGAAGGCTTCCAAGCCGACGACCACCAACAAGGAAATCAGCCAGGTCGGCTCGATCTCCGCCAACTCTGACCACAGCATCGGCGAGATCATCGCCAAGGCCATGGACAAGGTCGGCAAGGAAGGCGTCATCACCGTCGAAGACGGCAAGAGCCTGGACAACGAACTCGACATCGTTGAAGGCATGCAGTTCGACCGCGGCTACCTGTCGCCTTACTTCATCAACAACCCCGAGAAGCAAAGCGCCATCCTCGAAGGCGCGTTCGTGCTGCTGTACGACAAGAAGATCAGCAACATCCGCGACCTGCTGCCGACGCTGGAACAAGTCGCCAAGAGCGGCCGTCCGCTGCTGATCATTGCCGAAGAAGTCGAAGGCGAAGCGCTGGCGACGCTGGTGGTCAACACCATCCGCGGCATCCTGAAGGTCGTCGCCGTCAAGGCCCCGGGCTTCGGCGACCGCCGCAAGGCCATGCTGGAAGATATCGCCATCCTGACCGGCGGCAAGGTCATCGCCGAAGAAGTCGGCCTGACGCTGGAGAAGGTGCAACTGACCGACCTGGGTCAGGCCAAGCGCATCGAAGTGGGCAAGGAAAACACCACGCTGATCGACGGTTCGGGCGCTGCTGCCGACATCGAAGCCCGCGTGAAGCAGATCCGCGTCCAGATCGAAGAAGCCACCAGCGACTACGACCGCGAAAAGCTGCAAGAGCGCGTGGCCAAGCTGGCCGGTGGCGTGGCCGTCATCAAGGTCGGTGCGGCCACCGAAGTCGAGATGAAGGAAAAGAAGGCCCGCGTGGAAGACGCGCTGCACGCAACCCGTGCCGCCGTTGAAGAAGGCATCGTCGCCGGTGGCGGCGTGGCCCTGCTGCGCGCCCGTCAGGCCGCCGGCACCATCAAGGGTGACAACCACGACCAGGACGCCGGCATCAAGATCGTGCTGCGCGCCATCGAGCAACCGCTGCGCGAAATCGTGTTCAACGCCGGTGGCGAAGCCAGCGTCGTGATCAACAAGGTGCTGGAAGGCGCGGGGAACTTCGGGTTCAACGCCGCCAACGACACCTACGGCGACATGATCGAAATGGGTATTCTGGACCCCACGAAAGTGACCCGCACGGCGCTGCAAAATGCCGCGTCCGTCGCATCGCTGATGCTGACGACCGAGGCCATGATTGCCGAGGCG
>JANPHI010000311.1:0-14712 GCA_031424355.1 Betaproteobacteria bacterium | reverse complement strand
CCGCACTTCACCGGCTTCGAACAGGCCGGCCCGCGCACCCAGCGCGCCCGCCACCGAAGACGGCGCGATGCCGCAGGCTTCGATGTAGGCGCTGTAGCCGATGCCGCGCTTCAGGCCGTGCAGTTCCGACGCCATCTTGCGGGCTTCGAAGCCGGCCACGTCGGCCAGTTCGATGGCGCGCGACATCGTGGCTTCGTAGTCGCCGGTGTCGTAGGTCAGGCCCACCGGCGTGGCGTAGGGGAAGGTGGTGATGAAGTTGCGGCGGCGCAGTTCGGCCGGGTCCATACCCAGTTCGCGCGCGGCGGTTTCGACGATGCGTTCCACCGTGTAGGTGGCCTCGGGCCGGCCGGCGCCGCGGTAGGCGTCCACCGGGCTGGTGTTGGTGAACACCGAGGTGACCGTGGCCACGATCTTGGGCGTGGCGTACTGGCCGGCCAGCAGCGTGGCGTACAGGATGGTCGGCACCGCGCTGGCGAAGGTGCTGAGGTAAGCACCCAGGTTGGCCGTGGTGTCGACCTGGAAGGCGACGAACTTGCCGTTGGCGTCCAGACCCAGCCGGGCGGTGGTCAGGTGGTCGCGGCCGTGGGCGTCGGAAAGGAAAGCCTCAGAGCGGTCGGCCGTCCACTTGATGGGCCGGCGGATTTGTTTGGAAGCCCAAACGAGCGCCGTCTCTTCGCCGTACAGGAAGATCTTGCTGCCGAAGCCGCCGCCCACGTCGGGCGCGACGACGCGCATCTTGTGCTCGGGGATGCCCAGCACGAAGGCGCACATCAGCAGGCGTTCGACGTGCGGGTTCTGGTTCGAAACGTACAGCGTGTACTCGTCGCTGCTCGGGTTCCAGTGCGCATTGGCCGCACGCGGCTCGATGGCGTTGGGCGCCAGGCGGTTGTTGCGGAAGCTCAGCGTGGTGACATGGGCGGCGGTCTTGAAGGCCTCGGCCACACCGGCCGCGTCGCCGATTTGCCATTGGTAGCAGCGGTTGTCGGGGGCCTCAACGTGAACCGAGGCGCCGGTGCCGGTGATGTTGTCGATGGCTATGACGGCCGGCAGCACCTCGTAGTCCACCTCGATCAGGTTGGCCGCCGCGCGGGCCTGTTCCTGCGTTTCGGCGACGACCAGCGCCACGCGATCGCCGACGTAACGCACCTTGCCGTCGGCCAAGACCGGGTGCTTGGGCTCCTTCATCGGCGTGCCGTCGATGTTGTTGATCAGCCAGCCGCAGGGCAGGCCGCCCACAGCCTTGAAGTGCTCGCCGGTGAAGACGCCCAGCACGCCGGGCGCGGCTTCAGCGGCGGCCACGTTCAGCGACTTGATCACCGCGTGGGCGTGCGGGCTGCGCAGGAAGTGGCCGTAGGTCTGGCCGTGCAGCGTGATGTCGTCGGTGTACTGGCCGTTGCCGGTGAGGAAGCGCGCGTCTTCGCGGCGCTTGACACTTTGTCCGATGAATCCGGGTCGTGCGGTCATGGTCGTCCCCTCAGGCTTGCATGGCGGCAGCACCTTGCTGCACGGCCTTGACGATGTTCTGGTAACCCGTGCAGCGGCACAGATTGCCTTCCAGCGCTTCACGGATCGCCGCTTCGCTGCTGCAGTCGTGGTGCTGCACCAGGTCGATGCTGCTCATGACCATGCCCGGGGTGCAGAAGCCGCATTGCAGGCCGTGGCAGTCTTTGAAGGCAGCCTGCATCGGGTGCAGCGTGCCGTCTTTCGCCGCGATGCCTTCGATGGTCGTCAGCTCAGCGCCGGCGGCTTGCAACGCCAGCACCGAACAGCTCTTCACCGCCTGGCCGTTCAGGTGCACGGTGCAGGCACCGCACTGCCCGGTGTCGCAGCCCACGTGGGTGCCGGTCAGGCCCAGCGTGTCGCGGATGAACTGCACCAGCAGCGTGGGCGGCTCGACGGCGCGCGTCGTCGGCTTGCCGTTGACTTTGAGGGTGAGCGTGAGGGTGATGGCGGAGGTAGACACGGGGGCGGGCTCCAGGTGATGCCGACCGCCTCATCCTAGGCATGCCCGCCCCGTTTGGCGCGTTGCCACAAACACCTATGAAGCCATTTGCATAGATATCAGGGTTGCCACCGGCAGGTCAGTCCCTGCCGGACGGTGCCCCGGCCCGACAGAATCCTAGAACCGGTGGCGCACGCCGACGGCGTAGCCGGTACCGCTGGCCAGGTTGCTCACTTTGTCCTGCAAGGCCACGGCGTACAGGTCGCTTCGCAGTGACAGGTTGTAGTCGTACCCGACCGAGAGCGTTTCACGCTTCAGATTCGCCACACCCGTGCGGCTGTTGTCGGTGTGCGCCCATTCGACCAGCACGCTGCCGAGCCCGACGGGCGCCGTGGCGGACAGGGCTGTGGTCTTCAGCGTGATCTCGGTCGGCGTCGCATTCTTGAACGTGGTCTGCGCCATCTGCGCCATGATCTTCACCACCTTGAAGTCGACGTAGGCGCCGCCCTGCCGGGTCTGGACGGTGGTCGCGGTGTAGAGCGGTCGGGCCAGCGTCGCCGCAGCGGCTGTGGCGGCACCGGCAGCCAGCGTGCCTTTCTCCACGTTGTCAAACGTGAACGACAAGCCGAAGGGGCTGCTGCGGTAGGTCGCGCCACCGCCGACGCGGCGGCCGGTCGTGCCGCCTTCGCCCGCCGCGACCTGCAGGCTGGCGGTCAGCCCGGGCAAGCTCGAAAACGCCGGCAGCGTGTAGGCGATGGAATTGCTCCAGGCCGAGTCCAGGGCGCCGCTGCCGGTGATCATCGGCTGCGTGCCAGATGGTTGGAAGGTGTGCAGGGTGTAGGGATTCAGATTTGCCGAATCCAGAAAAGCCCCGAAGTTGATCTCGCTCACGAAGGTGGCTGAGGGGATGCGGCCCAAACGCAGCATGCCGAGTTGGGCCGACGACAAGCCGACGAAAGCGCCACGTGCCCAGAACGGGTCCGTCGCGTTGCGACCGCTGTCACCCGTGTCCGCCCGGATGAAGCCGCTCATGTCGAACAAGGCCCGCAGGCCGCCGCCCAAGTCTTCGGTGCCGGCCAGGCCGAGCCGGGACGTCGTCATGCCGCCGCTCTGCAGGGTCTTCAATTTGGCGTCGCCCGACAGCTGCTTGGCGTATGCCGCCAGGTCGACCACGCCGTACATCGAAACGCTGCTGGAAGGCGCGGTCTGGGGCGATGTCTGCGCGAGGGCGGGCAGCACGGCCAGGCCCATCAGGGTGGCGCAGAGCAGGGTGGGGCTGGGCTTGGGGTTCATCGTGTCTCCTGGGTTGCTGCTTTGTTGTGCTGGGGGGATGCCGAACCGGCTACTGCACCGTGATCTTTGCGGCCGTGATCACCTGCTTCCAGCGCTGGATCTCCGACGTCAGCAGTTGAACGGCCTCGGCCGACGTGCTGGCCTGGGCGCGCACGCCCAGGGTCTGCAGCCGGCGCTGCACGTCGGGATTGCCGACGGCGGTCCGAATGGCCGCGTTCAGGGTCTCGACCACGGCCGGGGGCGTGCCTGCGGGCGCCGCCAATGCGTTCCAGGACGCCACGCTGAAATGGGGCACGCCGGACTCCTGCACGGTCGGCACCTGGGGCAGGCCGGCAAAGCGCCGGTCCGAAGTGACTGCCAGCGGCCGCAGGCCACGCGGGCCGGTCGCGATCTGCGGCAGCATGGGGCTCAACACCTCGAAACCCACATCCACCTGCCCGGCGAGCAGCGCGGTCTGCACCGCTGGCGTGCCGTTGTAGGGCACCACCAAAGCATCGATGCCGGCCGTCGCCTTGAACATTTCGGCGGCCAGGTTCTGCGTGCTGCCCACGGCGATGGTGCCGATCGTCACCTGGCCTGGCTGCGCCTTGGCGCGGGCTACCAGGTCCTGCACGGTCTTCAGGGGCGACTTGTCGGCCACGAACAGCGCCAGGTCGAAGTAGCCCAGGGTGCCGATCGGCGCAAAGCCTTTCACCGGGTCGTAGGGCAACTTCTTGAACAGCCCCGCGCTGACCGCGTTGGCATTGCTCATCAGCAGCAGGGTGTAGCCATCGGGTGCCGCGTTGGCGACGGCGGCGGAACCGACGATGGCACCAGCGCTCGGGCGGTTGTCGATCACCACAGCCTGCTTCAGCGCCACGGCCATCGCCTGGCCCACGGTGCGCGCCGTGATGTCAGCCACTCCGCCAGCGCCGAAGGGCACGATGATCGTGATGGGTTTGGAGGGGAAAGCCGATTGCGCTGCGGCGCCCAGACAGATCGGCAGCAGGGCAAGCAGTAGCAGTCTTTTCATGGCGGTGTCTCCAGGCGATGCGGCAGTCATTGGGGTTCGGGGTGCAGGCCGCGGGGCGAATTCTCTGGGCCTGACTCTTATCATGCAAGGCATGGCAGACGCTAGCTGCTATTCACTTTCAACATGGCTAAATGGAAAGCGGTGGGATGAACCTGGACCAATTGGCCTCTTTTGTTCGCGTGGCCGAACACGGCAGCTTCAGCAAGGCAGCCCTGGTGCTGGGCGTTGCCCAACCGTCGCTGAGCCGCCAGGTGCGCGCCTTGGAAACCGAGTTGCATGAAGCCCTGCTGCTGCGCCACGGACGCGGCGTCCAGTTGACCGAGGCCGGGCGGGAACTGCTCGACCACTGCCACGCCATCCTGCATCTGGTGACGCAAGCCAAGGACGGCTTGGCGGCTCGGCGCGACGAGCCCGTCGGCCAGATCACGGTGGCGATGACGCCCACCCTGGCCCGCCAGCACACGCTGCCGCTCATCCGGGCGTTTCGCGACGAGATGCCGAAAGCCCGTCTGGCCGTCATCGAAGGTTTCTCGGCGCACATCACCGAGTGGCTGATTTCGGGCCGCGCCGATCTGGGGCTGGTCTACAACCCGGAGCCTTTGTCGGCGCTCGACATCCATCCGCTGCGCGAAGGGCGGCTGTTCCTGGTCAGCCCGCTGAGCGAAGCGCCGAAGGGTGCGGTCACGGTGCGGCAACTGGCGCGTTTCCCGCTGGTGATGCCCGAGCGCGGCCACACCTTTCGCAAGCTGATGGAGGCCACCGCGGCCATGGCGGGCGTTAAGTTGCGGGTCGACTGGGAAGTCTCCAGCGTGCCTGTGATTCTGGATCTCGTCCGCGCGGGACTCGGCCACGCGGCATTGGGCGAGGACGCCATCCCGCCCTCTCAAGGCCTCGAGCGGCTGGGCGTGACGCCCATCGTGCGGCCCGAAGTCCGGTTCACGCTGTGCCTGGTGACGCCAGCGCAGCGAAGAGCGACCCTGCTGCGGCAGCGGACCGCCGAGCTGCTGGAAAAGCTGGTGCGCGGCGACTAGTCGGCCTTGGCCTTGCGAAAAGTCCACCAAGGCAGCGCGCGCGTCAACGACAGGATTTCGCCGGGGTGGGCCAGGCTGTAGCCGGGCAGCGCGGCCACCGCCCGCTGCCAGGCCGGGTCGTGCAGGGCGCGGCGCAGGGCCTGCACGGCGGGCAGTTCCAGCGCATCGGCCAGGCAGACCAGGAAGTAGTCGTCCTCGGCCAGCGGCACGAAGTCCAGGCCGTAGGCGCGGGCGGCGGCCTCGATGGCGATGCCGGTGTCGGCCAGCCCGCCGGCCACGGCGGCGGCGACGGCGGTGTGGCTGTCTTCGGTGCGCGCCACGACGACGCGCACCGGGTCTATGGCCGCTTGCGCCAGCAAATGGGTGGTCAGCAGCCGCGTGGCCGAACCGGCCTGGCGCTGCGCAAAACGCGCCCGCTGTGCCGCCACGTCGGCCAGACTTTGCAGCGCCTGCGGGTTGCCCGCCGGCACCACCAGCCCTTGTGTGCGCCGCGTGCAGCCGATCAGCTTGTGGCGGCCCGGCTTCAGCAGCGGCTTCAGGCTTGCCGCGAACAGCGCGGCGCCTTCGGTCAACGGCGGCACGTGGAAGCCGGCCACCGCGCAACGGCCTTCGGCCAGCGCACGCAGCGCGTCGATGCTGCCGGCGAAGCGCAGGTCGATGTGCAGGCGTTCGGCGTCACGCGCGGTCTCGCGCAGCGCGGGCAGGGCCAGGTCGTGGCTGGCGTAGACGGTCAGCACCTGCTGGCTGCCGTCCAGCGCTTCGGTCAGCACGCGTTCCAGGTCGGCGCGCAGGGCTTCGATGTGCGGCGTCATGCGCGCGCGGGCGTGGGTCTCGGCCCACAGCAGGCGCTCGGCGAAGGGTGTCAGGCGGGCGGGGTGGCCCTGGCTCCAACTGACGAGGGCCTCGCCCAGCACCTCTTGCCAGTGCTTGAGCGCGCCCCACACGTGGCGGTAGGAGGCCCCGGTGGCCGTGGCCGCGCGCTGGATGGAGCCGTGTTCGTGCACCGCCGACAGCAGGTCGAACAAAGGGTTCTGCACGACGGCGCCGTGCTGGCCCTCGGGCTGGAAGCTGTATTGAAGGTGGACGCCACGGGCTTTCATAGCGCGGGACGATAAACGACGGGCTAGCCGCCGCCGCGCTGCAGGTAGAGGTCGAAGTAGCGCATGAAGTCAGTGCGTGCTTCGTCGCTGACGGCGTCGAAGGCGAAGGTGACGGCCATGCGCGGCATGCGGATCAGGGCGATCTGGCGCGGCGGCAGCACGGTCCAGCCCAGGCGCAATGCACCGCCGTCAATGCCAATGCAGGCTTGCCCAGGCGCCAGGCTCAGGGCCTGGTCGCGCACCGCACCCGGCAGCCAACGCAGCCACTCGGTTTCGGTGCAGCCGTATTCGCGTTCGAAACGCACGGGGATCACGCCCGGTTCGGCCGCCCGTTCAAACACCGGCTCCACCACCCGTTCAACCGCCCGCAATCGGCGGCCAGATCGCCAGCACATCGCCTTCGACCAGCGCCCGCGTGGCACGGGCGTCGGGCGCGATGTAGTGCCCGTTGATCAGCACCAGATGCACCATCTTCATCGGCAGCTGGAAGGGTTCAATGACCTGCGCGATGGTCGCGCCCTCGGCCACATCCAGCGGCATCTGGTTGCCGTTGCGGTGGGCCGGCGGCAGGTAGTCGGTCAGGCTGGCGTAGAGCTTGAAGGTGATGTGCATCGCGCGCAGGTCGGTCGCAACATCACACCAAAGCGTGCTCGTCCTGCGCCTGCGCGCGGGCCAGGTAGGCGGCCATCAGCAGCGTCGGGTCGGCCAGCAATTTGTCTTTCCACTCACCCAGGCTGATCTGCCCTTCCACCAGGCCGCGCATCACGCCCACGTGGTGGGTCCAGCCGATGCTGTTGCAGCCGATGAGCTTGTCGCCGTCGAACTGCAGGCTGAGGTGGCGGCCGGCCGCCCCGTCGGTCAGTTCGACATGCTGGCCGCCGGGCACGCCGTCCCACAGGCCAAAGCTGGCGCTGATCAGGCCCAGCGTGTCCAGCACGTTGATCTGCGTCACGCCGCGCAGGCTGGTGCGCTGGCCGACCATGTTCAGCGCGGCCACGCGCGCCTGCTCGGCCGCGTTGGGCTGGATGGCGCTGACGATGGTCTTGCCGCTGACCTTGTCGAAGGCTTCGGCGCAGTCGCCGGCGGCGTAGATGCCGGGCACATTGCTCTGCAGGTGTTCGTCGGTCAGCACGCCGACCAGGCAGCGCACGCCGCTGTGTTCCAGGAAGCCGATGTTGGGTTTGACGCCGGTGGCGCTGATGATCAGGTCGGCTTCCAGCACGTCGCCGGTGGACAGCTTCACTTTCATGTCCGGGCCGCTGCGGTCCACTGCCTCGACGCGGGCGCCGGTGTGGACGGTGACACCCTTCTTCAGACACCAGTCCTTGATCATGCCGCCGGCGGTCGGGCCCATCATGCGCGGCACCATGCGGTCGCCCATCTCGACCACGCTGAGCTGCACCCCGCGCGAGGCCAGCGCTTCCATGATGATGCAGCCGATGAAGCCCGCGCCCATCTGCACCACGCGCGCGCCGGGCTGGGCCAGCGCCATGATGGCGCGGGCGTCGGCCAGGGTCCAGCAGGGGTGCACGCCCGCACCGGCCAGGCCCGGGATGGGCGGTGTGGCGGGTGAAGAGCCGGTGGCGATCAGTAGCTTGTCAAAGCCGATGCTGCTGCCGTCGTCCAGCGTCACCGTGCGCGCCGTGGTGTCCACGCGCACCGCGCGGCCGCGCTGCTGCGTGATGCGCAGCTTTTCGAAGTGCCCCGGCGTGTGGCGCAGATGGGTGCCGCTCTCGCCGATGTTGCCCATCAGCAGATACGGTATCGCCATGCGCGAGTAAGGCGCCTCGGGCTCGTCGCCCAGCAGCACGATCTCGTCGTTCGGCGCTTGCTTGCGGATGGTTTCGGCGGCGATGACGCCGGCGGGGCCGGCGCCCAGGACCAGGTGCTTCATGCGGGGCACTCCTTGCGGTTGCGGTGTGCGTGGGCAACGTGCGGAAAAAAGGGCGGTCCGAGAACCGCCCTGTCGTGGGTCAGGACGCGCGGCGCGGGCCTACAGGCTCAAACGCTCGCGCGTTTCGGGCTTCAGCTGGCCGTCGCTGTCCCAGCCGCGGATGTCGTAGTAGATCGGCAGCATGGTGCCCAGCTCGTTGACCTTGCCCTTGGCCGGGCCGGTCTTGGCGGCTTCCGTCAGCAGGCGCTTGGGCAGGCTGTCGTCCTTGGACGTGAAGCCGGCGCGGTTGTTGAAGTCGCGCTCCATGTTCCAGATGCGCTCGCCGATCAGGCTCAGGTTTTCCAGCGTGAACTCGTCACCGCAGGCGGCAGCGACTTGCGGCGCCACGTCGGCCAGGCCCCAGGCGAAGCTGGTGAAGATGCAGATGCCGGCCGAGTCGAAGGCGGCCGTCGCGTCCTGGAAGGCCTTGACCAGCTCGGGCTTGCCGGCGCTTTCCAGCGGGTCGGTCTTGACCGGGATGCCCAGCACTTCCGACGCGATGGTGTAGCCGCGCAAATGGCAGCCGCCGCGGTTGCTGGTGGCGTAGGCCAGGCCGATGCCCTGGATGGCGCGCCCGTCGTAGGCCGGGAATTCCTGGCCCTTGCTGGACATGCTCAGGTCGGGGTGGCCGTATTTGGCGGTCAGGCGCTTGCTGCCCTGGCCGATTTCCTTGCCGAAGCCTTCGCCCTTGGCGGTGATTTCCGCGAAGTAGGCCAGCGCCTGCGCCGAGCCGAATTGCGCGTCGATGCCGAGCTGCTCTTTCGTCAGCACGCCCATGTCGTAGAGCTCCATCACCGCGCCGATGGTGGCGCCGAAGCTGATGGGGTCCATGCCGTGTTCGTTGCACAGCACATTGGTGTACTGCAGCGTGTCCAGATCCTTCACGCCGTTGGCGGCGCCCAGGGCCCAGGCGGCTTCGTATTCCAGGCCGCCGGATGCACCCCAATACTGCGGCTTGTTTTCCACCGTGAAGTGGCCCTGGTCGATCTTCTGGATGCGGCCACAGGCGATGGTGCAACCGAAGCAGGCCTGGTTGGTGACCAGCGGCTTCTTGCCGTCGCTGCCCGGCGCGGTGCGCGGCCGGCCCATGGCTTCGGCGCCGATGTCGCCGGCGCTTTCGAACTGCACGTCGCGGTGGTTGCGCGTGGGCAGGGCGCCGACTTCGTTGATCACGCTCATCAGCACCTGCGTGCCGTAAGCCGGCAGGCCCTGGCCGGTGACGCCGTTGTCGGCCAGGATCTTTTTCTTCTCGGTGGTGACGCGCATGAACTCCTTGGGGTTGGCCAGGTTGCCCACGCCCTTGGTGCCGCGCACGACCACCGCCTTGAGGTTCTTGCTGCCCATCACCGCGCCCACGCCGCTGCGGCCGGCCGCGCGGTGCAGGTCGTTCACCACGGCCGCGAACAGCACCTGGTTTTCGCCCGCGCCGCCGATGCTGGACACCTTGCACAGCGGGTCCTGGTGGGCCTTCTTGAGCATCTCTTCGGTGGCCCACACCGTCTGGCCCCACAGGTGGGCCGCGTCCCTCAATTCGGCCACGTCGTCGCTGATCGACAGGTAGACCGGCTTGGCCGATTTGCCTTCGAAGATGACCATGTCCCAGCCGGCCATCTTGAGTTCTGCACCCCAGTAGCCGCCGCTGTTGCTGCAGGCAATGGCGCCGGTCAGCGGGCCCTTGGTGACAACCGTGTAGCGGCCGCCCGTGCTGGCCATGGTGCCGGTCAGCGGGCCGGTGGCCCAGATGATCTTGTTGGCCGGCGACAGCGGGTCGACCTTGGCGTCCATTTCCTCGACGAGGTACTTGGTGGCCAGGCCGCGTGAACCGAGGTAGGTCCGGGCCCATTCCATGTTCAGCGGTTCGGATTTGACGGTGCCGGCGGTGAGGTCGACGCGAAGGATTTTTCCTGCCCAAGACATGTGCTTGACTCCTGAATTCGGTGGGGGGCGGCTTAGGCAGCGGCTTAAGCGGCAGACGGCTGATTGCCCAGCTTGTCGGCCCAGGCGTGCATCTTGTCCAGGCCCGTCCAGTTGGCGTCGATGTAGGTGATGGCGCCGGTGGGGCAGGCCGTGGCGCAGGCCGGGTCGCCGCCGCACAGGTCGCACTTCTGCACCTTGCCGGTTTCCTGCACGTAGTTGATGGTGCCGAAGGGGCAGCTGATGGTGCAGACCTTGCAGCCCACGCAGGTGGACTCGCTGACGACCTTGGCGCCAGTGACCTTGTCCACCGTGATGGCCTCGACCGGGCAGGCGTGCAGGCACCAGGCCTCGTCGCACTGGGTGCAGGTGTAGGGCACTTTCTTGCCGGTCTCGTGGAAGTCGAAGACCTTGATGACCGATTTGGCCGGCGCGAAGACGCCGTAGTGTTCAAAGGAACAGGCCATCTCGCACTGAAGGCAACCGGTGCACTTCTCGGCGTTGATGTAGAGGCTCTTCTGCATGGCGGTGCGTCTTTCGCAGGCGGTCCGTGGGGGGATGCGTGGGCCCGAGTCAGCGTCCGGGCCCAAGCGCTATGCAATGATCTACATAGGCCTTTGCGGCCGAAACCTAGGCTGAACCCTGAGATTGGCCGTACCGGGTGATCCAAGCGTTCCAGGCTGGAACAAACGACCGAATTCGGCCGTGTTTTGGCTGCAATTCAGTCGTGCGCGTGGGGCTTGCGCCAGCCGCTGCGCACGTCCAGCGCCTCGGAAAGCCGCACCACCGGCTCGTAGTCCATGTCGCCGAAATCGGCGGCGTCCAGGTGCAGATAGCCCGCTGAAGGCTGGCCGGGTTTCGGCCAGTTGGCCGGCGCGGTGGCCGCCTGGTGCAGCAGCTCGATGCGCGTCGTGCCCTGCGCCGGGCTGCGGCGCAGCACGCGCGCCGGCAATTGCAGCGCGGGCAGCCAGTCCACGCGCAAGGTGTCGCTGCCCGACCGGCCTTCCAGCCGCAACAGTCGCTGCGCGCCCTGGCCGCTGCGCGCCTTCACCTGCAGGCCCGCCAGTTCGCGGGCATCGATGAAGGTGGCCAATGCCGCCCAGTCGGGCTGCAGGCCCAGCGTCAGCAGTTCGCCGGCGCTGTAGTCGGTGACTTTCGCGTGGTCGTGGAAGGTGCGCTCGAAGGCGATGCGGCCCTGCGCGTCACGCGTCCAGGTTTCGTCGATGGCGCCTTTGAGGACGGCGATGCGCTCGGCGTCGCGGAAGAAGAACCAGTCGGTGCGGCGGGGTGCGGCCGCGCCGTGCGCCGCCGGCGGCGTGACCGTCACGGCGTAGCGCGCGGCCAGCGGGGCCGGCGCCCCGTTCAAACCCAGCGTGGCCGCCCCCACGGCCGTGGCCGGCGCTGCGGTGGCAGCCATGCCCACGCTGAGGCAGCAGGCCGCTGCAGCCAGCAGGCAGGCTCGGCGCGCGCGGCGCAAGGCGGCGACTGCCGGGTGCGTCAAGCGGCGCTCAGAAACCGTAGGCCTCGCGCATCACGTGGAAGATCCAGTTCTCTTCCATCGAACCGCGCACCAGGTGGGCGCGCGGGCCGCGGGCGTAGACGGCCACGTCTTCACCGCCGTGGGTTTCGCTGCCCAGCGGCACCAGGGCTTCCTGCAGGAATTCGAGGTTGCCGGTGTCGACGTTGGTCAGGTCCACACGGCCGCCCTTGCGCGCGCCGGGGCCGTTGGCGTAGCCCAGCGTGGTGTAGGGCAGGCCGTTCTTGTCCTTGCTGTAGACCTGCGGCTCGCCGTCCTTGTCCGGCACGTCGCGCACCAGGCCCAGGATGGGGTTGCCGCGCGCCGGGTAGCCGCCGATCGTGAAGGTGTGGCTGTGGTCGGCGGTGACGATGATCAGCGTGTTGTCCAGCTGGCCGGCGGCCTTCAGCACCTCCACCGTGCGGCGGATGGCGTTGCTGAATTCAATGGTCTCCAGCAACGCACGGCGTGCGTTGCCGGCGTGGTGGGCGTGGTCGATGCGGCCGCCTTCCACGTGCAGGAAGAAGCCTTTCGGGTCCTTCAGCAACAGCTTCAGCGCCTTGTCGGTCATCTCGGTCAGCGAAGGCTCGCCGGCCGGGTCTTTCTCGCGGTCGGCTTCGTACTGCACGTGGCTGGGTTCGAACAGGCCCAGCAGGTGCGTGGTCTTGGCCGGGTCGATGGCGTCGAACTGGGCCTTGTTCCACACGTAGGCGGCGCCCGTGTTGCGCGTGTTCATCCACTCGGCCGTCAGGTCGCGGCCGTCCAGCCGGCGGCCCTTCTGCTTGGGGTATTCGGGGTCGAACACATCGGCGCCGCCGGCCTGGGCCGGCATGAAGTAGGTGCGGCCGCCGCCCATCGCCACCTTCAGGCTGTTGCGCACCGTGGGCGTCACTTCGATCAGCTGGCGGGCGATGTCCTTCACCGCACCGGCGGCACTGCGGCAGGGCGCGCCGGTGTTGATGTCGTTGACCGGCTGGTTGCTGTCGGCTTCCCAGTCGCGCACGGCGGTGTGCGCGTACAGCGCGCCCGGTGTGGCGTGCGTCAGGCGGGCCGTGGTGACGATGCCGGTGGCCTTGCCGTTTTCGGCGGCCACTTCCAGGATGGTCTTGGGCGTGTGCCTGGCCAGCACGGCGGCGTTGCATTCGCTGCGCGTGGCCGTGTGCAGCACCGACAGCATGCCCTCGCGGGTCTTGTAGCCGGTGGCAATCGCCGACATCGTGGGTGCCGAGTCGCTGGTCTGCTGGTCCCAGGAATAGGTCTTGGACAGCGCGCTGTAGGGGAAGTTCTCGAAGGACAGCCGGTTCTCTTCGCCGGTCTTCCCCTTCAGCTGGCCTTCCAGGATGCGCGCCGCCGTCAGCGTCGAAACGCCCATGCCGTCGCCGATGAACAGCACCACGTTCTTCGCGTGCCGCTTGTCGTCTTTCTGCGCCTTGCCCTGGGCAATGAAGGCCTTGCCGGCGCTGTCCCAGTCGGCCACCGATTCCGGGCCCTGCACGGCAGGCGTGGGCTGGGCCAGCGCGGCGGTGACGGTGGTGGCGAGCAGGGTCAGGGCAAAGCGGCGCATGGTGGCAACTCCGGATTCAAAACCCGCACTATAGGTTCTGGTTTCGAGCGCCCGCCCGCGCCGCGGGCTCAACTGTTTGCTCTGACCTCTTCGATGGTCGTCACGCCCGCCAGCACCTTCTCGATGCCGTCCTGGCGCAGCGTCCGCATGCCTTCGCCCAGCGCGTGGCGCAGCAGTTCGTCCGAGCGCTGGCCGGTCTGGATCAGGTGGCGCAAACCGCGGGTCACCGTCATCAGTTCGTGGATGCCGGCGCGGCCGCGGTAGCCGCTGTCGTTGCAGGCCTTGCAGCCCACCGAGCGGTACAGCGACAGGCGGCCCTTGCCGGTGCCGTCCTTGCCGTCTTGTGCACCGAAGCGGCGTCGCCAGTCGGCCAGCACATCGTCGGCCTGCGGCGCGTTCTCGACGCCATCCAGCACGTGCAGGTAGTCGTGCAGCAGCTCTTCTTCTTCCTCGGCGCTGGCCTCGCGCGACACGCGGCACTGGTTGCACAGGCGTCGCACCAGGCGCTGCGCCAGCACGCCCAGCAGGGCGTCGGCGAAGTTGAAGGGGTTCATGCCCATGTCCAGCAAGCGCGTCACCGTTTCGGGCGCGCTGTTGGTGTGCAGGGTGCTCATCACCAGGTGGCCGGTGAGTGAGGCTTCGATGGCCACCTGCGCGGTTTCCTCGTCGCGGATTTCACCGACCATGATCACGTCCGGGTCAGCCCGCAAAAAGGCACGCAGGGCCTTGGCGAAGGTCCAGTCGATGCGCGGGTTGACCTGCACCTGGCGCAGGCCGCTCTGGGTGATTTCGATGGGGTCTTCGGCCGTCCAGATCTTGCGGTCGGGCAGGTTGATGCTGGCCAGCACCGAGTGCAGCGTGGTGGTCTTGCCCGAACCCGTCGGGCCCACGCACAGCAGCAGGCCGTAGGGCCGCGCGGCGGCGGCCTTGAAGCGTTCCAGGTTCACCGGCGACAGGCCCAGGTTGTCCAGCGGGATGGCCTTGTTGCTGGCCAGCAGGCGGATGACGGCGTCTTCCAGGTTGCTGTGCGTGGGGATGGTGGCCACGCGCAATTCCAGCTGCACGCCCTGCGCGAATTTGGCGAAATTGATCTTGCCGTCTTGCGGCTTGCGGCGTTCGCTGATGTCCAGGTCGCACATGATCTTCAGGCGCGACAGAATGGCGTTGCGGTAGGTCGTCGGCAGTTCCAGGTACAACCGCAACTGGCCGTCCTTGCGGAAGCGGATGCGCACCTTTTCGCGGCCACCAGCGCATTCGATGTGGATGTCCGACACGCCCTGCGTGTGGGCTTCCAGGATCATCGAATTGATCAGCCGCACCAGCGTGTTGTCGCTTTGCGTGATGGCGTCTTCGGCCGGGTCGGCGACCGTCGGCTCGACCTTTTCCATCGAAGCCAGCAGCACGCTG
>JANPHI010000310.1:0-4759 GCA_031424355.1 Betaproteobacteria bacterium | reverse complement strand
GTTGCGGCCGCCAGCGAACCCCGCCCAGCCCTCACGCGGCGCCGGCTGAATGGGCACGATGACGGCGAAACCGCTGCGCGTGCTGTCGCTCATCCCGCCGATGACGCAGCTGAACACGCCCTACCCCAGCACCGCCTACCTGACCGGCTTTCTGCGCTCGCGCGGCGTGGCGGCGGTGCAGGCCGATCTGGCCCTGGAACTGGCGCTGGCCCTGCTGTCGCCCGCCGGCCTGCAAGCGGTGCTGGACGAGATCGCAGCCGCACCACCCGCGCAGCCCAAGCGCCGCTCGGCCAGCGTGCAGGCCTTCGTCGCCCAGGCGCCGCGTTACCTGGCGACCATCGCGCCCGCCATCGCTTTCATCCAGGGCCGCGACAGCACGCTGGCCCACCGCATCGCCAGCCGCGCTTTCCTGCCCGAGGGGCCGCGCTTCGCGTCGCTGGATGTCTTCGTGGACGACGACGGCGGCGACCCGCTGGCCTGGGCCTTCGGCGCCCTGGGCGTCAACGACCGCGCTCGGCACATGGCCACGCTGTACCTGAACGACCTGGCCGACGTGCTGCGCGACGCCATCGACCCGCGCTTCGAATTCGTCCGCTACGCCGAAAGTCTGGCGCTCAGCCAACCGACGTTCGAGCCGCTGGCGCAGGCCCTGGCCGCGCCACTGAACCTGGTGGACCGCACGCTGCAAACGCTGACGCTGGCCGCCATCGCCGAACACCAGCCCACGCTGGTGCTGCTGTCGGTGCCCTTCCCCGGTGCCGTCTACGCGGCTTTCCGCATCGCGCAGACCATCAAGGCGGCGCACCCGGGCATCGTCATCGCGCTGGGCGGTGGCTATGTCAACACCGAACTGCGCGACCTGACCGAGCCGCGTGTCTTCGACCACTTCGACTACCTGACGCTGGACGCCGGCGAACGCCCGCTGCTGGCGCTGCTGGACCATCTGCAAGGCGGCCGTTCGGCGCAGCGCCTGGTGCGCACCTTCCACCGCGTGGACGATGGCACGGGCTTGGTGAAGTACACCAACTTCGTCGAACCCGACGTGCCCTTCGAAGACGTGGGCACACCCACCTGGGACGGCCTGCCGCTGGACCGCTACCTGTCGCTGCTGGACATGCTGAACCCCATGCACCGCCTGTGGAGCGACGGCCGCTGGAACAAGCTGACCGTGGCCCACGGCTGCTACTGGAAGAAGTGCAGCTTCTGCGATGTCAGCCTGGACTACATCGGCCGTTTCGACGCGGCCACCGCCGAAACGCTGGTGGACCGCATCGAGGCCATCGTGGCCGAAACCGGGCAGACCGGCTTTCACCTGGTCGATGAAGCCGCGCCGCCGAAGTCGCTGAAAGCCCTGGCCATCGAACTGCAAAAGCGCGATGTGGCCATCAGTTGGTGGGGCAACATCCGCTTCGAAAAAACATTCACCCCCGACCTGTGTTTGCAGTTGGCCGACAGCGGCTGCATCGCCATTTCCGGCGGCCTGGAAGTGGCGTCGGACCGCTTGCTGGACCTGATGAAAAAAGGCGTCTCGGTGGACCAGGTGGCGCGTGTCACCAAGGGCTTTGCCGACGCCGGCATCCTGGTCCATGCCTACCTGATGTACGGCTTCCCGACGCAGACCGTGCAGGACACCGTGGACGCACTGGAACTGGTGCGCCAGCTCTTCGCCGAGGGTTGCATACAGTCCGGCTTCTTCCACCGTTTCGCCTGCACCGTGCATTCGCCGGTGGGGCTGGACCCGGCGGCTTACGGCGTGAGCCTGCTGCCGCTGAACGGCGGGGCGCCCGTCACCTTCGCGAAGAACGACGTGGCCTTCATCGACCCCACTGGCGTGGACCACGACGCGCTGGGCGTGGGCTTGAAGAAGGCCATCTACAACTACATGCACGGCATCGGCCTGGACGAAGACGTGCGGCAGTGGTTCGACTTCCCGGTGCCCAAGACCAAGGTGGCGCGCAACCGCATTTCGAAGGCCCTGCTGGCACCGGCGCGCTGAGCGCGCCGCTCGGTGTCAACGCGCTGAATCTGCGGCTCAGCGCGGGTTCAACGCAGGCGCGCCACCGTGCGGCCTGCCACGTCCTTCAACCAGGGCTGTTGCGCCCAGTGCCTCTCGGCGAATGCGGCGATGGCCTCGCGGTAGGTCAGCGACAGCCCGATCACGTCCAGCCCTTCCAACAGCATGCGCTGGTGGCGCGGTGACAAGGTGAAGCGCGCGTCCACGCTGCCGCTGCGCACCGTCAGGGCCTGCAGATCGATGGCGATGGGCTCGGCGTCGGCCGCTTCGGCATCGGCCATCAGCGCGGCCACGTCGGCCAGCGGCAGCATCACCACCAGCAGGCCGTTGTTCAGCGCGTTGGAATAGAAGATCTCACCGAAGCTGGGCGCGATGACGGCGCGGATGCCGTACTGTTGCAGACCCCACACCGCATGCTCGCGGCTGGACCCACAGCCGAAGTTGGCCCCGCCGATCAGGATGCGCGTGCCGGCATAGGCCGGGCGGTTCAACACGAAGTCTGGGCGCAGCTGGCCTTGCGTGTCGAAGCGCAGGTCGTAGAGCAGGCCGGGCGCCAAACCCGCCTTGTCGATGCCGCGCAGAAACTGCTTGGGCATGATCTGGTCGGTGTCCAGATTCTCGATGCGCAAAGCGGCAGCCTGGCCTTCGATGCGCGTGGGGTCCAGGGCTTCAGTCATGGTGCAGTTCCAGTTCGCGCACATCGGTGATGCAGCCGGTGACGGCGGCGGCGGCGGCCATCGCCGGGCTCATCAAATGGGTGATGGCACCGCGCCCCTGGCGGCCTTCGAAATTGCGGTTGGTGGTGGACGCGCAGCGCACGCCGTCGGCCAGCACGTCGTCGTTCATCGCCAGGCACATCGAACAACCGGGGCGGCGCCACTCGAAGCCGGCGGCTTTGAAAACATCCGCCAGACCTTCGGCTTCGGCCTGGGCCAGCACCGCGCCCGAACCGGGCACGGCCATGGCCCGCACGCCGGGTGCCACCTGCCGGCCGCGCAGCACGGCGGCGGCGGCGCGCAGGTCTTCGATGCGGCCGTTGGTGCAGGAGCCGATGAAGACATGCTGCACCGCCGTGCCGGCGATGGGCGCGCCAGGCTGCAGGCGCGTGTAGGCCAGCGCCTGTTCGGTGCTGAGGCGCTGCGGCCCTGCGGGCTGGTCGGCCGCTAGCGGCACGCGGCCGTTGATGGCCAGCACCTGGTCGGGGCTGGTGCCCCAGGTGACGTGGGGCTGAACCTCGGACGCATCGAAGCGGTGTTCGACATCGAAGCGCGCACCGGCATCGCTGTGCAGGTCTTGCCACTGCTTCAAGGCCGCTTCACGCCAGGCGCCGGTGATGTCCGTGGCACGCGCCAGCACATGGTCCACGGCCTGGGCATCGGGTGCGATCAAGGCGCCGCGCGCACCGGCTTCCACCGCCATGTTGCACAGCGTGAAGCGGGCTTCGATGGACAGCGCGGCGATGGCGCTGCCGCAGAACTCCACGACGTAACCGCGCGCGCCTTGCGCCCCGATCTGGCCGATGACCATCAGGATCAAATCCTTGGCCGTGGTGCCCGTGGGCAGCACACCATCGACGCGGATGCGCATGTCCTGCGCCAGGCGGTAGACCAGGGTCTGCGTGGCCAGCACGTGCTCGACTTCCGACGTGCCGATGCCGAAACCCAAAGCGCCCAGCGCACCGTAAGTCGTGGTGTGGCTGTCGCCGCAGATGACGACCATGCCGGGGCGGATCATCCCGTGCTCGGGTGCCACCACGTGTTC
Source organism: Betaproteobacteria bacterium (assembly GCA_031424355.1). Lineage (GTDB taxonomy): Bacteria > Pseudomonadota > Gammaproteobacteria > Burkholderiales > Burkholderiaceae_C > Rubrivivax. The sequence goes on along the minus strand of JANPHI010000310.1, from coordinate 984 downwards.
GATGCCCTGCAACGCGTCGTTCGTGTCGAACAGCGGTATGCGGTGGCGCTGGCAGTTGGCGGCCAGGTTCGTCGCTTGCAGCGCCGAGGCGGTGTCGGCAATCACACGCCACTTCACCGCGTGGGTGGGGATGATGTGGCTGACCACGGCCACGTTCTGCCCCGGCATGGGCACGTCGCGGCCCTGTGCGTGCAGGCCGGCGAAAGCCTGCGGGCTGGTGTACTCGTTCATCAGGTGCAGGTCGCAGAAGAGCAGCACGTTCTGTTCGTCGAGTACCGCGACGGTGTGGCTGTCGAGCAGCTTGCGGTACAGCGTGCGGGCGGTCATGGCGTGGCCTCGGGCTGGGGGTTGTCGGTCGGCATCGCGGCAAGTGGGCCGGTCAGAAAAGGCAGCACCTGCGCCAGCAATTCATCGGGCGCCTCTTCGGCGATGTAGTGGCCGCAAGGCAGCGGGCCGCCGCGCACATCGGTGGCCACGCGCTGCCATTCGGCCAGCGGCTGGAAGCAGCGCTGCACCACGCCGTCGCCGCCCCACAGCGCCAGCAGCGGCACTTGCAGGTGGCGGCCGGCGTCGCGGTCGGCGCGGTCGTGGACGAGGTCGATGCCGGCGGCAGCGCGGTAGTCCTCGCACAGGCCGTGGGCCGCACCGGGCTGGCGCAGGCCGGCTTCGTAGTCGGCCAGGGCGCGCGGGTCGAAAGGCGCCATGCCGGCGCTGCGCCGGCCCATCACGTCGCGCAAATAGGCGGCGGGGTCGGCTTCGATCAGCCGTTCGGGCAGCGGCGCCGGCTGGATCAGAAAGAACCAGTGCCAGTAGGCACGGGCGAAGGCCTCGCTGGTCTGTTCGTACATGGCCAGCGTGGGCGCGATGTCCAGCAAGGCCATGCGGCGCACGGCCTGCGGGTGGTCCAGGCCCAGGCGGTGGGCCACGCGGGCACCGCGGTCGTGGGCCAGCACGTCAAAAGTTTCGAAGCCCAACTGCCGCATC
>JANPHI010000309.1:0-10192 GCA_031424355.1 Betaproteobacteria bacterium | reverse complement strand
TTCATGAAGCTGATGCGCGTGGCCAGCATGGCGTTGGCGGCGTACTTGGTGAATTCGGCGCTGCGCACGTCCATCACCTGCAGGCGGTCGTGGTTGCGCATGAAGGGTGTGTACAGCGCGCGCATCAGCAGGATGGCGCGCTCGTCGTCGGCGCCCACCACGATGCGGTCGGGGCGCATGCAGTCGTCCACCGCCGCACCCTCTTTCAGGAATTCCGGATTCGACACGACCGCAAATTCGGTGCTGCCCAGGCCGCGCGCGACCAGGGCTGCGCGGACAGCGGCTTTCACCTTGTCGGCCGTGCCGACGGGCACCGTGCTCTTGTCGACGATGACCTTGTAGTCGGTCATGTGGCGGCCGATGTTGGTGGCGGCGGCCAGCACGTACTGCAGGTCGGCCGAGCCGTCTTCATCGGGCGGCGTGCCCACGCCGATGAACTGGATGGTGCCGTGGGCCACGGCCTCTTCGACGTTGGTGGTGAACTGCAGACGGCCGGCGGCCACATTGCGGTGCACGACGGCTTCCAGCCCCGGCTCGTGGATGGGAATGCCGCCGTCTTTGAGCATCTGGATCTTGCGCGCGTCGATGTCGAGGCAGACCACGTGGTTGCCCATTTCCGACAGGCAGGCGCCTGTGACCAAACCGACATAACCGGTGCCGACGACGGTGACTTTCATGGTGATGCTCTCTGATCCGGGGGCTGGGTGCGGCCTGGGCCGCGCGACAATCTTTGATTCTCACCCGCCATCTGATCGCCTGGCGCCCGACTTGCTAGCAGAAGTGCGACAAGGTGCGCACAGCCCGCCGCAGAAAGTCACACGGGCAGTGATATCTTCGAAAACCAGTTCATTCCTCTACAAACATGACCAAAACCGCACTCATCACCGGCGTCACCGGCCAAGACGGCGCTTACCTGGCTGAACTGCTGCTGAAGAAGGGCTATGCCGTGCACGGCATCAAGCGCCGTTCCTCGTCGTTCAACACCGACCGCGTGGATCACCTGTACCAGGACCCGCACGTCGACCACCAGAACTTCACGCTGCACTACGGCGACCTGACGGACAGCACCAACCTGATCCGCATCGTCAAGCAGGTGCAGCCCGACGAGATCTACAACCTGGGCGCGATGAGCCACGTGGCCGTCTCCTTCGAGCAGCCCGAGTACACCGCCGACGCCGACGGCATCGGCACGCTGCGCCTGCTGGAAGCCATCCGCATCCTGGGCCTGGAAAAGAAGACGCGCTTCTACCAGGCCAGCACGAGCGAGTTGTATGGACTCGTCCAGGAAATTCCGCAGAAGGAAACCACGCCCTTCTACCCGCGCAGCCCCTATGCGGTGGCCAAGATGTACGCCTACTGGATCACGGTGAACTACCGCGAGGCCTACGGCATCTACGCCTGCAACGGCATCCTGTTCAACCACGAAAGCCCGATCCGGGGCGAGACCTTCGTCACGCGCAAGATCACCCGGGCCATCGCCCGCATCGCGCTGGGCCTGCAGAGCACCCTGCACCTGGGCAACCTGAGCGCGCTGCGCGACTGGGGCCATGCCCGCGACTACGTGCAGATGCAATGGCTGATGCTGCAACAGGAAACGGCCGAAGACTTCGTCATCGCCACCGGTGAACAGCACAGCGTGCGCGAATTCGTGCAACTGTCGGCGGCTGAACTGGGCGTGACCATCACCTTCGAAGGCGAAGGCGAGAAGGAAATCGGCGTCGTCACCAAGGTCGAAAAGACGCAGGGCGAGATGCGCGCCAAGTGCAAGGTTGGCGACGTCATCGTCAAGGTCGACCCGCGCTACTTCCGCCCCACCGAAGTCGAAACGCTGCTGGGCGACCCCACCAAGGCCAAGGAAAAGCTGGGCTGGGTGCCGACCACGCCGTTCAGCGAACTGGTGCGCGAAATGGTCGAAAGCGACTACACCGCCGCCAAGCGCGACAGCCTCGTGAAGCTGGCCGGGTTTCAGGCCTACGACCACCACGAATGAGCAGCGCCCTCACGGTTGGCAGCCGCGTCTTTGTCGCCGGCCACCGCGGCTTGGTGGGCAGTGCCATCGTGCGCTGCCTGCTGGCCAATGGCCACACCGATCTCATCACGCGCACCCACGCCGAACTCGATCTGACGGACTCGCGATCCACGGCCACGTTCTTCGAGCAGGAGCGCCCGGAGTACGTGTTCCTGGCGGCGGCCAAGGTGGGCGGCATCATCGCCAACAACATCTACGCTGCCGACTTCATCCGCGAAAACCTGGGCATCCAGACCAGCGTCATCAGCGCGGCATTCCAAACGGGCGTGAAGCGGCTGCTGTTCCTGGGTTCGAGTTGCATCTACCCGAGGCTGGCGCCGCAGCCCATGCGCGAACGTGACCTGCTGACCGGCCCGCTCGAACCGACCAATCGGGCCTATGCGCTGGCGAAAATTGCGGGCGTCGAGATGTGCTGGGCCTACAACCGCCAGTACGGCACCAAGTACCTGTCGGCCATGCCGACCAATCTGTACGGCCCGGGCGACAACTACCACCTGACGAACAGCCACGTCATACCGGCCCTGCTGCGCAAGTTTCACGAAGCCAAGTTGCGCGGCGACCCCGCCGTCACCGTTTGGGGCACCGGCACGCCTCGGCGCGAATTCCTGTACAGCGACGACATGGCCGACGCCTGCGTCTTCCTGATGAGCCTGCCCGACGACCGCTACGAAGCGCTGCTGGGCAGCGATGAATCGGTCAGCGGCCGCTTCGAGCCGCCGCTGGTGAACATCGGTGTGGGCACCGACGTGACCATCGCCGAACTGGCTGCGGTCGTGGCCCAGGTGGTGGGCTACAGCGGTGGCATCGAATACGACACCAGCAAGCCCGACGGCACGCCGCGCAAGCTGATGGACGTGAGCCTGGTCAGTAGCGTGGGCTGGAAGGCCCGCACGGCGCTGGAGGACGGGCTGCGCGTGGCTTACGCGGAATTCGCGGCGGCCAACCCGGGCTGAGCCGAAGCCACCGCCGAGGCAGACGGCTTCAGGCGCTGCGCGGCTGCGCGTGCTGGCGGATCCACCCTGCGAAGCCGGCTTCGTCCAGAGTGCCGGCGGCGACGGCGGCGACGGCGAGCATGGTCAGCACGCAGGCAACATCGTCAGCTTCCAGGGTGTACCCGTTGCAATGCAAGAACAGCTCGACCGCCACGAACGCGGTCCGATTGCTGCCGTCGATGAACGGGTGGTTGCGCGCCAATCCGCAGCCGTAGGCGGCGGCTAAGTCAGCTACGTCTGGATGTCCATAGCGCGCCAAACTCTCGGCGCGTGCCATGGCCGATTCGAACAAACCCTCGCCGCGCACGCCAGCCGCGCCGCCGTGTTCAGCCAGTTGCTCGTCGTGCACGGCCCGCAGCACGTCGGCGCTGAGCCAAACCCAGGTGGCCACGACGCTACTTCGCCAGTTCGCGCAAGACGTTGCGGCGTTTTTTCATGATGCTTCGCGCGGCCGTCATCTGCGCTTCGAAGTTTTCGCTGTACGGCGTGATCGCCACCCCATCCGGCGTCTCGGTGACGAACACCGAATCGCCCTTTTCCAGCTTCAGCCGTGCCAGGATTTCCTTGGGCAGGATGAGGCCGAGGGAATTGCCGATCTGGATGATCTTGAGGGTAGTCATGAGCGCACCTTTGTTATAACAATTGTCATACTACAGCGGACCATCAACACAGGACATGCGCCGTCTGCGTGCTGTCGATTCGGCTTCAAGCCTGCACCTGCGGAAGCTGAGCGACGGGGCTGCCAGCGCCGGGCGGTTAACTGAGGGTTACGAGTTGCCGGATCAGTCGAGAGAAAAGAGGTCGATAACGGAGACAACTCAGTCAATCAAGGCCGCAGGCGACTCCCAAGCCGCGCGGCGACCAGCATGGCTTTCAGCCTTATCGATCCTTGCCGCAGGCCCGCGCCGCTGCGGCCGTACATACGCATGAGCCTGACCCTGGCTGCACTGATCTTCCTCGCCGGATGCGGAGGCGGAGGCAGCGAAGCGATACCTGCCAGCGCGGCGCAAAGCGACACCACTGGCACTGCCAGTGCCAGTGCCAGTGCCAGTGCCAGTGCACCAGCGGTTTCCACGACTGCACCGACCGACACCTCCGCGACTCTGCCCACCAGCATGGCGCTGACGGATACCGCTAGTGTCGCGATCTCGGCACTTTCAGCCAGCCCTGCGCAAGCGGCTCGCGACTCGGCCGGTGGCGGCCGGACCTACTACGTTGACAGCCAAGTCGGCGACGATTCAAACGACGGCACGCTGAGTACCAGTGCGCCCAACAGCGCAGGCCCGTGGCGCACGCTGACCCGCTTGGCGCGAGCCAGCCTGTCGCCCGGTGACACCGTTCAGCTGGCATGCGGCAGCCTATGGAGCGAGGCCCTGCGCTTGCCGAACGGCGGCACCGCCAGCCAGCCCATCACGATCGCGGCAGCACCCAACTGCACCACGCGTCCGAGCATCGACGGCAGCGTCAGCCTGACCGGCGAACTCTGGGCGCAGCACAGCGGCAACGTCTTCAAGGCCCGGTTGGATCAGGTGCCGCTGCTGCTCAGCTCGGCTGGCACGCCCTGGAACGAGGCCCACCATCCCAATGTCGGCACGGTCGCGGCCGACGCGAATTCGCCCTATCTGAGCCTGGCTGCAGACGGCAACAGTGTCACCCTGAACGGCCTATCGGGCAGCACGCAGCTGAGCACCGGCACTGACTTGCCTGCCACCCTTCGGGACCAGGTCCGTGCCGGCACTCGCGTGCGGGTGCGCACCAACGCGTGGCTGCTCGAAGAGCGCACCGTTGCCAGCGTCGGCGCCAACACGCTCACGCTGACACAGCCCACGTCATACGTTGTCAGCGCGGGCTGGGGCTACCTGCTCGTGGGTCAGCTGTGGATGGTGGACAGCGCCGGTGAATGGTTCTACGACGCGACTTCAAAAACGCTGTTCGCCTACATGGCCGATGGCAAGGCACCTGCCGCAGGCGTCACAGCCGCCACGTTGCCGCTGGGGCTGGACCTGGCCGGAAAGAGCTTCGTCACCATCGACGGGCTTGCCGTACGCAACGTGGGCGACGGCGCCGACCTGCGCAAGACCCAGGGCGTCACGCTGCGCAACATGGTCTTCGCCGACATCGCCAACCGGGGTGTTGATGCCACCAACAGCGGCAACGCCAAGATCGAGTCTTCAACCTTCGACCGCACTGGCGCCGAGGCCGTCTCGGGCTGGCGCGGTTATGTCGAGCCCGGCACCGGCATGACGGTCAGCAACAACGTCCTGCGCAACATCGGTGTGCGTGTGGCCGATGGCAAGGTCACCTCAACGCCGCACGGCACCGACGCCGCCGTCTTCACGGGTCCGGGCGCCACCGTCACCGGCAACCTCGTGGTCAGCACCAGCTACCACGGCTTGCGGCTGGCCAGCGACAGCCGGGCGGCGGGCAACGTCGTCGTCGGGGCCTGCGCACTGCTCGATGACTGTGGCGCCATCTACCTGTGGGGGGCCAGTAACACCACCATTGCGCAGAACATCGTGCTGAGCACCAGAGGCAGCGCTGCCGGCCGCCCTGCCGCCAGCGCCTGGCCTGTGGTTGGCATCTACCTGGACAACGCGACCCAGGGCGTGGTCGTCCAAGACAACACAGTGGCCGATGCCGACCATGGCGTGCTGCTGAACTCTGCGGCGCAGAACACCGTCCAGCGCAACACGCTTTACGGCAATCGACTGGCGCAGCTGGCTTTGTCGGCCACCTCCAACGAGCGAAAAAGTACGGGCGACGTGTTCGGCAACAGCATCAGCGACAACCTGTTCTCGCCGTCGATTCCAGGCGCCGTCGCTGTCTTGCTGCAGAACCCCTACGCCAGCGTCACGGGCTTCGGCGGCTTCAAGAACAATCGCTTCCTGAACAACCTGGGGGCCTACGATCTGATGGAGAGCAGCGCTGCGGGGCAGCGGGGCTATTCGCTGGACCAGTGGCGGTCAGCCAACCGCCTGGCGGCGCTGGGCAGTGCCACGGCGCTGGGCACGTCAACCGCGCAGTCCGGCTTTGCCAGCTTCCGCCCCATTGCCGCCAGCATCGTGCCCAACGGCAACCTCAGTCTGGGGTCTGGCGGCTGGAGCACCTGGAACCAGGTTGCACCTGCCGCGCAGATGTCGAGCGAGGCCTGCGCGGCCGGGACTTGCCTGCGTTACGTGGCCGGCGGTGCGCCCAGCTTGATTTCCACCCCCAACTTCACGGTCCAGAAGGGCCAGTGGTACCGCCTGAGCTTCGACATCAGTGCGGACCGCGACGACCTGCCGGTGGCCATCACGCTGCGCCGCGGGGGTGGTGGCAGCAACGGCTTCGAGCCGCTCAGCGACCGCACGCTGGACATCGTCGCGGGTTCAGCGTGGCGCCGTTACACGGTGCTGCTGCAGGCCACCAAGACCGTCAACGCCCGCGATTCGGTCACGGGTGACAACGGCGCGCGGGTGGATATCGCAGGCGTGGACACGGGTGTGACCCTGCGCATTGCCAGCCTTGAATTGGTGCCGATCAGCATGGACGGACTGGCCAGCATCAGCATGCTGTTGGTCAATGGCAGCGGGGCGCCATCGTCCATTGCATGCCCGTTCGTCGGTGCGCAGTCGACCGTGTGTGCTGCACTGCGCAACCTCACTGACGGCAGCGCAGCGAGTTGGCCGGCAACCATGGCCAGCCGGACGGCGTTGGTCTTGTTCGGCGGCAATGCTGCCTTGGTCGACTCAGACGGCGATGGGATCGCCGACGCCATCGACGCGTGCCCGGGAACGCCAGCGGGGGTTGCCGTGAATGCTGCAGGGTGCCCGCTTATATTGCGTTGACCAAGTCGCAATTTCCTGATGCCGGCCCCTGCGCGGCCTGCGGGACAGGCGCGGGCGCGGGCGCATATTCGGGCAAAAGAGGGTAACGAACTCGTCGGCACGGCCACGCGCTGCAAATGCTGCCGTGACCTTGTGGGACTGAGGTTCTGCATTCACGTACGCGTCGTAGCATCAGCCAGTACGCATAGCCGTCCGAACCACCCACTCCTATGAACCTGCCCTTTACCAACACCACATTCGCCGCTGGCGCAATTGGATCATGAGTCTCCCGATACGCTGCCCGGTATCGGGCAAGCTGATGCAGCCGGTCTTTCGTGCCCGCCTTCTCGGCCGACATGATGTTCAGTACCACTTTTGCGACACCAGCGGCTTGCTGCGCACCGAGCCGCCGTGGTGGCTCGAAGAAGCGTATGCCAGCGCGATCGCCAGCACTGACACTGGATTGGTGCAAAGGAACCTGGGCAATGCCGCCACGCTCGAGCCGCTTATTGAACGGTTAGGTTTGGCGCAAGGGCGCATTTTGGATGTTGCTGGAGGGTATGGACTGCTGACCCGGCTGCTGCGAGACCGCGGCTTCGACGCATACTCAACAGATCGATACTGCCAAAATCTTTTCGCCGCTCGACACGAACCCGACACAGACTTTCGCGCGGACCTGCTGCTGGCTTTCGAAGTTCTTGAACATGTAGAAGATGGACCGGCGTTTGTCGCGAGCCTATTTGAGCGATATGGCTGCCGCACTCTTGTGTGCTCGACGACAACTTTCGACGGCGAAATCCCGGGCCCTAACTGGGACTACTACGCTTTTGAAACCGGCCAGCACATCAGCTTCTACCAGCCGCGCACCCTGCAACAACTCGCAGAACGAGTCGGCGCCCGCTACTTTCCACTGCGCAGTGGCCTTCACCTCATCACTGACCGCGCATTGCCGGACGCGTTCACACGGGTGGAGCAGAGCGGTGTGCTATCCCGCTGGATAGCGTGGCGTACCCGGCGTGCTCGTCGCGGCCTTTGCCTGACTATGGCTGATCACCAATCGGCGCGTACCGAACTTCAAGCCAGTTACGGTCGCAGCGGTCGATGAAGGTTCTATTCGACGCACAGATTTTTGAGATACAGCGCTTCGGTGGGATCAGCCGCTACATCACCGAGTTGGTCAAAGCAATGGATACCATCACAGGGGTGCAAGCGAGGGTGCTCGCGCCTCTCCACATTAACGGCTTGCTGGCTGAGTCGGGAGCGCCAACCGAAGGTCCCGCTTGGCATGTGCCAGGCTTGCCGACACGGCTACGGCGACCGTTGGCGCAAATGCTCTCTGAGACTCGCCTAGCGCTGCCGCAATGCGACGTGCTGCACGCCACGTACTACGCACGACATCGCAGGCCACGCGGCGCGCGAGCGCTGGTGGTGACAGTGCACGACATGATCCATGAACTATTCCCTGCCCAATTTGGCCCCAACGATCCAACGCCGGCTTTGAAGCGAGCGGCAGTTGAGTCGGCCGATCATGTGATTTGCGTTTCGGAGTGCACGCGGAATGATCTTTGTCGCCTGCTAAAGGTACCCGAGGCGCGCACGAGCGTGGTTCCGCATGGCGTAAGGCCACTCACCCCGCCACTGGCAGCGCCAGCACTACCCCCCGGGCCGCCTTACTTGCTTTATGTGGGCGCGCGCAGTGGCTACAAGAATTTCGAAGTACTGCTGCGGGCGGTAGCGAATGCTTCGTCGCTAAAGAACACGCTTCGGATCGTAGCGTTTGGGGGCGGTGCGTGGACTCTCGAAGAACGTGAATCGCTAAGGCGGCATCACCTCGATGAATCGCAGGTTGTGCGAGTTGCGGGAGGAGACGAAGTGCTGTCTGCGCTGTATCACCACGCCTCATGCTTCGTGTACCCGTCGCGGTATGAAGGCTTTGGCATGCCGCTACTCGAGGCCATGGCCGCGGGATGCCCGGTCGTGAGCGCTATGGGTAGTTCGCTCCGGGAAGCCGCTGGGCCGGCGGCCGAATACTTCGATGCGGACTCGATGGATGCCTGCGAGCAGTTGGCTAAAGCGATCGAGCGCGTAGTCGGTATCTCTAGTCGGCGTGGTGAGTTGCTGCAGCTGGGTGCTGCTCGGGCTGCGGAATTCACGTGGCTAAGTGCTGCACAGGCCACGCTGGCAGCCTATCCTCGCTGAGAAGGTCTCGGCGATTTTTGCTGCGGCAGCCTCCAGGCATAACCAATGAACTCCGCGAGCAATGTGAGTAACGAAGACCAGAACCCGTTGCGCTATCAATTGAGCGTACTGATCAAGACACTCAATGAGGCGCACAACATCGACCGGACCATCCGCTCCGCGCTGGAAGCTGTGCGTGGTATCGATGCTGAGATCATCGTCGCTGACTCGTTGTCGACCGATGCCACAGTGGCAATTGCAAGCGGCTTTCAGGTGACAGTCGTTCAGTTGACAAACGCCCCCGAGCGCTGCTGTGGCGTTGGCGCGCAACTCGGGTATCAGCATTCCAGCGGAAGCAATCTGCTCATCATCGACGGCGACATGGAGATCAACCCGGACTGGCTTCGCCGGGCTCTCGCGCACCTGCAAGCACACCCGCGTCTTGCCGGCGTTGGCGGCCTGGTTGTCGACATGAACCTTGACAACATCGAATACCGCGCGCGCACGATGCGTCGCGTACCGAGCATGCAAGCGGGGCTTGTTGATCGGCTCTATGGCGGCGGCCTGTATCGGCGCGAGGCGATTGAAGCGGTGGGCTACTTCACGCACCGGTCGCTTCACGCCAGCGAAGAACTCGAACTCGGCTTGCGGCTGGCCACCGCCGGCTGGCAACTGGAACGCTTGCCGTTCGAGTCCGTGCGACACCACGGCCACACGGCCCCGATGTGGGCGCTCATCCGAAGGCGTTGGCGTTCCCGCTATGTCGATGGCGCGGGCGAATTGCTGCGCACCAGCGCGGGTCGGCCCTGGTTTGGCGCCGCACTGCACGCACAGAAGCTGCTGCTGGCCGTGCTGGGGTGGTGGGCCACGCTGATCGCCTGCGCGGGCATGGCTATCAACTCACCGCAGCGCTGGCCCTGGTTGCTGGCCGCGTTGCTGGGGCCCCCTATCGCCATGGCCTTGCGCAAGCGCAGCCTGAAGATGGGGCTGTATGCCGTGTTGGCCTGGTGCGTGGACGCCGCGGGCATGTCGCGCGGCCTCGCTCGTCGACCCTTGAATCCATTGACACCGGTAGCCAGTCAGGTTCTGCATCGTCCAACGCTGTAGTCCGTCGTTGTCACAGCACCACCGGTCGATGTGAAACGGTCTCTCGCTCAGAGCGGCCGTCCCGAACCGGGTGTTCCAGC
>JANPHI010000308.1:0-9303 GCA_031424355.1 Betaproteobacteria bacterium | reverse complement strand
TTCGGCAAGACCGAAGTCGCCTTGCGCGCCGCCTTCGTGGCGGTGCACGGCGGCAAGCAGGTGGCAATATTGGCGCCGACCACGCTGCTGGCCGAACAGCATTTCCAGACCCTGACCGACCGCTTCGGCAAGTGGCCGGTGCGGATCGCCGAGCTGTCGCGCTTTCGCAGCCCCAAGGAAGTGAAAGTCGCCATCGAAGGCATCGCCGACGGCACCGTGGACATCGTCGTGGGCACGCACAAGCTGCTCTCCAGCGACGTGAAGTTCAAGCGCCTTGGTCTGCTGGTGGTGGACGAGGAACACCGCTTTGGCGTTCGCCACAAGGAAGCGATGAAGGCGCTGCGCGCCGAGGTGGACGTGCTGACGCTGACCGCCACGCCGATACCCCGCACGCTGGGCATGGCGCTGGAAGGCCTGCGCGACCTGAGCGTGATCGCCACCGCGCCGCAACGCCGGCTGGCGATCAAGACTTTTGTGCGCAATGAAGGCAGCAGCGTCATCCGCGAAGCCGTGCTGCGCGAACTGAAGCGCGGCGGCCAGGTCTACTTCCTGCACAACGAGGTCGAGACCATCGAGAACCGCCGGCAGAAACTGCTGGAACTGCTGCCCGAGGCGCGCATCGCCGTGGCCCACGGCCAGATGCCCGAACGCGAACTGGAAAGCGTGATGCGCGACTTCGTGGCCCAGCGCCACAACGTGCTGCTGTGCTCGACCATCATCGAAACCGGCATCGACGTGCCCAGCGCCAACACCATCGTCATCAGCCGGGCCGACAAGTTCGGCCTGGCCCAGTTGCACCAGTTGCGCGGCCGTGTGGGCCGCAGCCACCACCAGGCCTACGCCTACCTGCTGGTGCCCGATACCGAGGGCCTGACCAAGCAGGCGGCGCAGCGGCTGGACGCCATCCAGGCCATGGAGGAACTGGGTTCCGGGTTCTATCTCGCGATGCACGACCTGGAAATCCGCGGCGCCGGCGAGATGCTGGGCGAGCACCAGAGCGGCAACATGATGGAGATCGGCTTCCAGCTCTACAACGAGATGCTGAGCGAAGCCGTGCGCTCGCTGAAGGCCGGCAAGGAACCCGACCTGCTGAACCCGATGAGTGCCACGACGGAGATCAACCTGCACGCGCCGGCCCTGCTGCCCGATGCGTATTGCGGTGACGTGCACACCCGCCTGAACCTGTACAAGCGCCTGGCCACGGCCGAGAAGGCCGAGCAGATCGATCTGCTGCTGGAAGAGATCACCGACCGCTTCGGCCGCCTGCCCACACAGGGCCAGGTGCTCTTCGACACCCACCGCCTGCGCGTGCTGGCCAAGCCCTACGGCGTGCTGAAGATCGACGCCGGCCCCAAGCTGATGAACATCACCTTCCGCGCCAAGTCGCCGATAGACCCACGCCGCATCATCGAGCTGGTGCAAAAGAACCGCGCGGTGAAACTGGTCGGCAACGACAAGCTGCGGGTGGACCGTGAAATTGCCGCGCCGGCCGACCGCGTGCACTTCCTGCGCGACCTGTTGCGCGCCTTGGGCCAACCGCTGGCGGCAGGCGCATGACGGCCGCTGTCGAAATCGAACCCGGCCTCTTCGTGCGCGGCCGCGCTGCGGAACAGCCGCCGCTGAGGCTGGCCGACTTCAAGCTGGTGGCCTTCGACATGGACTCCACGCTGATCAACATCGAATGCGTGGACGAAATCGCCGAAGCGGCGGGCCGTAAGGCCGAGGTGGCGGCCATCACCGAAGCCGCGATGCGCGGCGAAATTGCCAACTACGAAGACAGCCTGCGCCGCCGCCTGGCCCTGCTGCGCGGCGTGCCGGTGGCGGCGCTGGAAACGGTCTACGCCCAGCATTTGCAGCTGAACCCGGGCGTGGAAACATTCGTTGAAGCGTGCCGGGCCGCTGGCTTGAAGACACTGCTGGTGTCGGGCGGCTTCACCTTTTTCAGCGAGCGCATCCGCAGCCGGCTGAAGCTGGACTACGCCCGCGCCAACATGCTGGACATCGTGGACGGCCGCCTCACCGGCGAACTGGTGCCGCGCCCCTGGGGCACGGTGGTCGACGGCCTGGAGAAGCGCCGCGTGCTGCTGGAAGTGGCCGAGCTGATGGGCATCACGCTCGAGCAGACCATCGCGGTCGGCGACGGCGCCAACGACCTGCCGATGATGGCCGTGGCCGGCCTGTCCATCGCCTTCCACCCCAAGCCGGCGGTGCGCGAACAAGCCCTGCTGTCCATCACCGAAGGCGGCATGGACCGCGCGCTGAGCCTGCTGGTCTGACGCGCCGACGCGGGTCGGCGCGGCTACCCGTCAGCGTTCGTTGAAGACCAGTTGCACGCGGTGCACCTGGGGCGCCGGCAGCGGCGCGTAGCGCCAGCGTTCCAGCGCCGCCGTGACGTAGCGCGCCAAGGTGCGCGCCACCGGCGGCAGCAGCGTCACGGCCGCCACGCTGCCATCGGCCCGCAGGCTCAGGTCGATCTGCATTTCCACCACCTGCCCGATCGCGTCCAGCACGCGGGCGGGTATCGCCGGTTCGACCATGTCCAGCAACTGGGGCTGCGCCCAGGCTGGCGCAATGGCGGCCGTGGGCGCAACGGCGCTGGGCAGGTCACTGGCCGGGGTGATGCGGTCAGTTCCTGGCAGCGTGGGCAAGGCTTCCGCCGCCACGGTGGTTTGGGTGACCAGCGCGCTGTTGCTGACGTTGGCCGAGCTCAAGGCCGCGGTGGCGGTGCCGGCCGTGCGCGGCGCGATGGGCGGCAGGGCCGCAGTGGCGGGGGCCGCATTCACCGGCGCATTGGCCGATGCATTTGCCGGTGCCGGGACAGCCGGCGCCTCGGCTTCCACCACCGCCTTGCGCTTCATCTTGCTGGCCGCCAGGATGGCCTTCAGCGGGTTGGCCGCTTGGCGCTGGGCACGGGCCATGGCGGCGGCGTCGGCCGCTTCTGACGCGCTATCAGCGGCCTGCACCGGCAGCGCGGCTAGCACCATCCAACCCACCGTGCACAGCACGCGACTTTCAGCAAGGACACCCACAACGACCCTCCTGGACTCTTCACGGCGCGGGGCCGGCGGTCTGCCGGTGCGCCCGCTGCGCATGCAGCCGGTAGCGCCGGACGGGGGCAATTCTAGGGACTCATTTCAGGTTGCGCGGCATCAGCCTTCCATCTGCGCCCAGGCCTTGTCCAGCCGCTTGGGGCTGACCGGCTGCGGCGTGCGCAGTTCCTGCGCGAACAGGCTCACGCGCAGTTCTTCCAGCAGCCAGCGGTACTCGTCCATGCGGGCGTGCGGCGCGCCCTTCAGGTCGGCGGTGCGGCGCACCCAGCGCTGTTCCAGCGGGCGCAGTTCCGCAAAACGCTGGGCGTCGCGCGCGGGGTCGCTGCGCAGCTTGTCCAGGCGCATCACCACGGCCTTCAGGTAGCGCGGCAGGTGCAGCAGCGCGGCCCAGTCGGTGGTCACCAGGAAGCGCTTGCCGACTAGGCGCTGCAGTTGCGCGCTGATGTCGTCCGTCACGTCCTTCGGCGGCTTGCTGTCCTTCAATTTTCGCGTGGCGGCCGCAAAGTCGGCTAGCACCACGCCAGCCTGGCGGGCCACTTCCTGCGCGATCAGGTTCAGCCGGGCGCGGCCTTCGTCCAGGCGACGCTTGAAGGCGTGTTCGTCGGTGGGCAGCGGGTCGGCCAGGAAGGCGCGGTCCAGCGCCACGTCGATGATCTGCGCCCGCAGTTCTTCCAGCGTGCCCAGCGGCAGATAAGCGCCGCCCATCGCGGTCAGGCCGGGGATGTTTTTCTCCAGGAACTTCAGCGGTTCCTTCAGCTGCAGAGCGACCAGGCGGCGCAAGCCGGCGCGGTGTCGGGTGGCGGCCACTTCGGGTTCGTCGAAGACCTCGACTTCGACGTGCGTGCCGCGATCGATCAGCGCCGGGAAACCCACCAGCACCTGCGCGCCGCGCCGCACTTCCATCAGCTCGGGCAGTTCGCCGAAGGTCCACGCGGTGTGTTGCGCGGCAGGGCCGGCGGCGGCAGCCTTGGGCGCTTCGATCACCGCGCGGACGCCACGGCCCGCACCGCCACCCGATGCCCCATCGACCTGCGCCGCCGCCTCGGCCGGCGCCGGCCGCGCCACCGCTTTCAACACCGCCAAGGCCTGGAACGCACTGCGCGCCTGGGCGCCGAATTCGGCCTTCAAACCCGCCAGGTCGCGGCCCATGCCGAACTGCCGGCCGTGTTCATCGCAGACGCGGAAGTTCATGAACAGGTGCGGGCTCAGCTGCTCAAGCTTGAAGTCGTTGCGCTGCACGGCCAGCTGCGTGCGTTCGCGCACGGCCTTCAGCAGCGCGTCCATCAGGCTGTTGTCGGCGTGGGCCAACTGGGCAGCCTGCGCGCAGAACTCGGCCGCGAATTCGGGCAGCGGCACCAGGCGCGAACGCGGGCGCTGGTGCAGGGTCTTGATCAGCGCCAACACCTTGGCCTGCAGCATGCCCGGCACCAGCCATTCGCAGCGGTCTTCGTTCACCTGGTTCAGCGCGTAGATGGGCACCGTCACCGTGATGCCGTCTTTCGCGTCGCCCGGTTCGTGCAGGTAGACCGCCGCGCAGTCGATGCCGCCCAGGCGCACCGTCTTCGGGAAGGATTCGGTGGTGATGCCCGCCGCCTCGTGGCGCATCAGCTCGTCGCGCGTCAGCTGCAGCAGCTTGGGCTGCTTTTTCACTTCCTCGCGGAACCAGCGTTCCAGGCTGGCGCCGCTGCACACGTCGCGCGGCAGTTGCTGGTCGTAGAAGGCGTGGATCAGTTCGTCGTCCACCAGCACGTCTTGCCGGCGCGCCTTGTGTTCCAGGTCTTGCACCTGGGCGATGAGCTTGCGGTTGTGCGCCAGGAAAGGCAGGCGGGTTTCCCACTCTTCGCCGACGAGGGCCTCGCGGATGAAGATCTCGCGCGCCGCCGGCAGATCGACATTGCCGAAGTTCACCTTGCGGTTGTTGTAGATGACGATGCCGTAGAGCGTGGCGCGCTCCATGGCCACCACTTCGGCGGCCTTCTTTTCCCAGTGCGGTTCCAGCAATTGCGTCTTCAGCAAATGCCCGGCCAGCGGCGGTATCCACTGCGGTTCGATGGCCGCCAGCCCGCGGCCGTACAGCCGCGTCGTCTCGACCAACTCCGCCGCCACCAGCCAGCGCCCCGGCTTCTTGCTGAGGTTGGCGCCCGGGTGGCGCCAGAACTTGATGCCGCGCGCGCCCAGGTACCAGTCCTCGTCGTCGCTCTTGCAGCCGATGTTGCCCAGCAGCCCCGCCAGCAGCGACAGATGCACCTGTTCGTAGGTCGCCGGCTTGGTGTTCAAGCGCCAGCCGTGTTCGGCCACCACCGTGTGCAGTTGGGTGTGGATGTCGCGCCATTCGCGCACCCGGCGCACGCTGATGAAGCTGTCGCGCAGCCGCGTTTCCTGCTGCCGGTTGGTCAGCTTGTGCGGGTGCTGATTGGGCGGCACGCCGGGTTCGGCATGCCCGCGGCCGGCCTCGATCCACGCCCACAGCTTCAGCGTGCCCATGAATTCCGACTTCTCGTCGTCGAAGGGCTGGTGGCGCTGGTCGGCGGTTTGCGCCTGCTCCTGCGGCCGGTCGCGCACGTCCTGGCCGCTGAGTGCCGACGCGATGATCAGCACCTCGGTCAACGCTTCGTGCTGGCGCGCTTCCAGGATCATGCGGCCGACGCGCGGGTCCAGCGGCAGCCGTGACAGCTCGGTACCGATGGGCGTCAGCTCGTTGTCTTCGTCCACCGCGCCCAGCTCGGCCAGCAGCGCGTAGCCATCGACGATGGCCTTCGTCGGCGGCGGTTCGATGAAGGGAAAGTCGTCCACCAAACCCAGGCGCAGCGCCTTCATCCGCAAGATCACGCCGGCCAGCGAACTGCGCAGGATTTCGGGGTCGGTGAAGCGCGGTCGGCCGTTGAATTCGGTCTCGCTGTACAGGCGGATGCAGATGCCATTCGCCACCCGTCCGCAACGCCCGGCGCGCTGTTGCGATGCGGCCTGGCTGATGGACTCGATCTGCAACTGCTCGACCTTGGTGCGCCAGGAATAGCGCTTCATGCGCGCCAGGCCGGTGTCGATGACGTAGCGGATGCCGGGCACCGTCAGCGAGGTCTCGGCCACGTTGGTGGCCAGCACGATGCGCCGGCCATTGCCGGCCAGAAAAACGCGGTCCTGTTCCTGCGGGCTCAGGCGGGCGAACAGCGGCAGCACCTCGGGCTGCGGGCCGCCTTTGTGGGTCTGAGCGAGGTGGCGGCGCAGGTGGTCCGCCGCGTCGCGGATTTCGCGTTCGCCAGGCAGGAAGACGAGGATGTCGCCCGGACCTTCGCGCCACAGTTCATCGACCGCGTCGGCGATGGCGTCGTTCTGGTCGAAGTCGCGCTTTTCCTCGTAGGGGCGCCAGCGCTGTTCCACGGGGAACAAACGGCCCGACACCATGATCACCGGCGCCGGCCCGCGGATGCTGGCGAAGTGCTGGGCGAAGCGGTCGGCGTCGATGGTGGCCGAGGTGACGATCACCTTCAGATCGGGCCGGCGTGGCAGCAACTGGCGCAGATAGCCCAGCAGGAAATCGATGTTCAGGCTGCGCTCGTGGGCCTCGTCGATGATGATCGTGTCGTAGGCGCGCAGCAGCGGGTCGCGTTCGGTTTCGGCCAGCAAGATGCCGTCGGTCATCAGCTTGACGCTGGCGCCGGGCTGCAGGCGGTCCTGGAAGCGCACCTTGTAGCCGACCACCTCGCCCAGCGGGCTTTGCAGTTCGTCGGCGATGCGCTTGGCCACGCTGCTGGCGGCAATGCGCCGGGGCTGGGTGTGGCCGATCAAGCCCTTGCCGCCGGCGCCCAGGCCACGGCCCAGTTCCAGCAGGATCTTGGGCAGTTGCGTGGTCTTGCCTGAACCCGTTTCGCCGCAGACGATGACCACCGGGTTGTCGCGAATCGCGCGGGCAATTTCATCCCGCCGCGCCGAGACCGGCAGGGCTTCGGGGTAGTGGATGGGCGGGATGGGCGTCGCCGGAACGGGCGGCCCGGTGCGGGGGGGCTTCACGGGGCGCGGATTATGTCCGGCCCCGTGTGCATTGGCGCTAGGTGGGCATGACGTAGGTGATCGCAGAGATCACCGCGCCCTGGGGGTCCATGAAGACGGCCATGCGGCCGACATTGGGAATGTCCATGGGCGGCACCAGCACCTTGCCGCCCAGCGACGCGCACCGTGCGCTGGTCTGGTCCACATCGCTCACGGTGATGTAGCTGCCCCAGTGCGGCGGCATGGCCGGTGCCCCCGGCTGCATGCCGGTGATGCCGGCGACGCCTTGTTCGCCGATGTTCACCACGCGGTAGCCGCCCATGTTGGCGTCGGGCGGTTTCACGGTCCAGCCGAACAGCTGGCCGTAGAACTCGGCCGCTGCGGCCGGGTCGGTGGTGGTCAGCTCGCTCCAGCTGAAGGCACCCGGGGTCTTGAACACGTCCATCGCTCGCTCCTTGATGGGGTGGGGAGACCGCACGCTGCGGCACAATCCCGCACAGCATGAGTCTAGTTTTCCCGCACACCTTCGTCCCCTGGTTTCGCGCCGTTGCGCCCTATATCCACGCCTACCGGGGCAAGACTTTCGTCGTGGCCTTGGCCGGCGAGGCCATCGCGGCGGGCAAGCTCAACACTTTCGTGCAGGACCTGTCCATCCTGCATGCCATGGGCATCAAGCTGGTGCTGGTGCACGGCTTTCGCCCGCAGGTGACGGAACAACTGGCCGCCAAAGGCCATGTGTCGCGCTACGCGCGCGGCATCCGCATCACCGACTCGGTGGCGCTGGACGCGGCCCAGGAAGCCGCCGGGCAGTTGCGCTTCGAGATCGAGGCGGCGTTTTCCCAGGGCTTGCCGAACACGCCGATGGCCAACGCCACGGTGCGGGTGGTTTCGGGCAATTTCCTGACTGCACGGCCTGTGGGCATCGTCGATGGCGTGGATTTCATCCACAGCGGCCTGGTGCGCAAGGTCGACCAGGCGGCCATCCAGCGGGCCATCGAAATCGGCGCGCTGGTGCTGCTCAGCCCTTTCGGATTTTCGCCCACTGGCGAGGCTTTCAACCTGACGATGGAAGATGTGGCCGTGGCGGCGGCGATTGCGCTGCAAGCCGACAAACTGGTATTCATGAGCGAGATAGCCGGTATCCGCGAAGACCAGAACGACCCGGAAAGTGCCATCGACACCGAATTGGCCCTGGCCGACGCGAAGCGCCTGCTGGCCGCCCTGCCCGCCCCCACGCAACCCGGCGACGCCGCCTTCTACCTGCAGCACTGCGTGAGAGCCTGCGAAGGGGGTGTGGAACGTTCACACATCCTGCCATTTGCCGCAGACGGTGCCTTGCTGCTGGAAGTTTTCACCCACGACGGCGTGGGCACCATGGTGGTGGACGAGAAACTGGAAAGCCTGCGCGAGGCGACGGCCGACGACGTGGGCGGCATCCTGCAACTGATCGAGCCTTTTGAGCGCGACGGCACGCTGGTGCGCCGCGAGCGCACGGAAATCGAACGCGATATCGGTTACTACAGCGTGGTCGAGCACGACGGCATCATTTTCGGTTGCGCCGCGCTCTACCCCTACCCGGAAGCGCGCACCGCCGAAATGGCGGCGCTCACCGTGTCGCCACTGACCCAGGGCCAAGGCGACGGCGAACTGTTGCTGAAGCGCATCGAACAGCGCGCCAAGGCCCTGGGCCTGGACAGCCTCTTCGTGCTGACCACGCGCACCATGCACTGGTTCATCAAGCGGGGCTTCAGCCCGGTGGACCCGGAATGGCTGCCCGAGGCGCGCAAGCGCAAGTACAACTGGGACCGGCGCTCGCAGGTGCTGGTCAAGAAACTGAACTGAAGGAGATCTGGATATGGCCCGCATGGTGCAATGTGTTTATCTGAAGAAAGAAGCCGAAGGCCTGGGTTTCTCGCCCTACCCGGGCGAACTGGGCAAGCGCATTTACGACGGCGTCAGCAAGGAAGCTTTCGAGCTCTGGAAGAAGCACCAGACCATGCTGGTCAATGAAAACCGGCTGAATCTGGCCGACGCGCGAGCCCGCCAGTATCTGGCCCGCCAGATGGAACAGTTCTTTTTCGGTGGTGCGGTGGACCAGGCAGCCGGCTACGTGCCGCCGGCGCCCTGATACTTTTTTACAAGGCCTGCGGTTCACCCTGATCAGGATGAATACCGGTTTGACGTATATTCGCCATTCCCTTTTTCATTCTGAGAGATGATTCATGACCAAAAACCAGCTTACCGAACTCCTGGCCCAGAAGGCCGC
>JANPHI010000307.1:0-8694 GCA_031424355.1 Betaproteobacteria bacterium | reverse complement strand
TGTGCGCAACTACAAAAAGGGCCAGGAAGTCGAAGCCCTGGTGCTGGCCATCGATGTGGAACGCGAACGCATCAGCCTGGGTATCAAGCAGATGGACGTGGACCCGTTCACCAGCTTCACCACGCTGAACGACCGCGGTGCCGTGGTTGAAGGCAAGGTCAAGTCGGTCGATCCGCGTGGCGCTGAAATCCAGCTGAACGAAGACGTGACCGGCTACCTGCGTGCCTCCGAGATCAGCGCCGACCGCGTCGAAGACGCGCGCAACGTGCTGAAGGAAGGCGACGAAGTGACCGTGATGGTGATCAACGTCGACCGCAAGATGCGTTCGATCCAGCTCAGCATCAAGCAGAAGGACAACGCCGACGCCCAGCAAGGCATGCAGGCGCTGCGCCAGAACAGCGAGCGTGAAAACGCTGGCACCACCAGCCTGGGCGCTCTGCTGCGCGCCAAGCTGGACAACCGCCCGGAATAAAGAGCCCGGCGCGCCGGCCCTGCAACAGCAGGGTCGGCACCCTACCCTGAGCCCGCAGCCGCCACTTGGTGTCTGCGGGCTGTTTCCTGAAGCGATCTTCGCCGGCCTGCGCTGCACGACATGACCCGATCCGACCTTGTCACCCGATTGGCCGAGCGCTTTGCGCAGCTCACACAACGTGACACCGAGTTCGCCGTCAAGACCATCATCGACGCGATGTCCGATGCACTGGCGCGCGGCCACCGCATCGAGATCCGCGGCTTCGGCAGCTTCAGCATCAACCGCCGTCCACCCCGCGTGGGGCGCAACCCGCGCAGCGGCGAGCAGGTCGTGATTCCCGAGAAGCTCGTGCCCCACTTCAAGCCGGGCAAGGCCCTGCGCGAAGCCGTGGACGCCCAGGCACCGTCCCGGTCCGAAAGCGAAAGCGCCTGAGTCGTGCGCGTCATCGTCTGGCTGTTCCGGGCCTTCGTCTTCTTCACGCTGTTCGCCTTTGCGCTGAACAACCAGCAGTCCACCACCGTGCACTGGTTCTTCGGTGCCGAATGGCGTGCGCCGCTGGTCATCGTGGTGCTGGTGGCCTTTGCGGCCGGTTGCGCCATCGGTGTGCTGGCCATGGTGCCGGCCTGGTGGCGCCACCGTCGCGTGGCCCGGCGCCACGTCCCACCGGCGCCTGCGAAGTCGACAACGCCGCCGTCGGCGCCAATGCCTTCGGGCTTCGGCCCGGACCCCGCGCAGCCGCACCCGCCGCGCGACGGCGTCTAGGCCCGCGACCGAGGCGCCAGCCCCTCCATGGGATTTGACCTGCAGTGGCTGCTCATCGGCCTGCCCCTGGCCTTCGCCCTGGGCTGGATGGCTTCGCGCTTCGATCTGCGCCAGCTCAAGCGTGAACGGCAGGACGCGCCACGCGCCTACTTCAAAGGCCTGAACCTGCTGCTGAACGAACAGCAGGACAAGGCCATCGACGCCTTCATCGAGGCCGTGCAGAACGACCCCGACACCACCGAACTGCACTTTGCCCTGGGCAATCTTTTTCGCCGGCGCGGCGAATTCGAACGCGCCGTGCGCGTGCACCAGCACCTGCTGGGCCGGTCGGACCTGCGCCTGGGCGACCGCGACCGCGCGCAGCGGGCGCTGGCCCAGGACTACATGAAGGCCGGCCTCTTCGACCGCGCCGAAGCCGCCTGGCGCGAACTGCTGGGCACACCCTTCGACAGCGAGGCCCAGCTGGCGCTGCTGTCGCTGTACGAACGCTCGCACGACTGGACCAACGCGGTGGCCATGGCCCGGCAACTGGAGCAGGCCGGCGCCGGCTCGTTCGCAACCCGCGTCGCGCATGGCGAATGCGAGTTGTGCGAAGCCGCCGACGCGCGCGGCGACACCGCGGCAGGCGACGCCGCCCTGGCCCGCGCCCGAGCGGCCGCACCGCAGGCCACGCGGCCGTTGCTGCTGACCGGCCAGCGCCAGTTGCGCGGCGGCGATGCCGCGGGCGCATTGCGCAGTTGGGATGCCCTGCGCGAACAGCACCCACTGGCCTTTTTGCTGGTCGTCGCCGACTACCTGAAAGCGGCGCAGCAGTGCGGCCAAGCCGCGCAGGCGCTGACCGCGATCCGCGATGCCTTCGAGCAGACACCGGCCGTCGAACTGCTCCAGGCCTTGCAGGCGCTGGAAGGTGAACCGGCCGCCGCCCACCTGCCGCGCCTGCTGACCCAGCTGCGCGAACACCCCAGCCTGTCGGCCGCGCAGATGCTGCTGGCCGTGCCGCCTGAAGCCTGGACGCCCGAGGCCTGGCAGGCCATCCGGCTGGCGCTGGCGCGCAGTGCCGGCCCGCTGCAGCGCTACCGCTGCGCGGCCTGCGGCTTCGAGGCGCAGCGCTATTTCTGGCAATGCCCGGGCTGTCTCAGCTGGGACAGTTACCCGCCGCAGCGCATCGACGCACTCTGAACTTCGGCGCTACGCGGGTGGGCGGCTTCAGCGCCCCATCTGCACGTCCAGCAAAGCCAGCACATCGCCCCGGCTGGGCACCTGCCCTTTGCCGCCGATGCTGGCCACCCGGCCCGGCCCGGTGATGCCGGCCAGCCCCGGATCGTGGTCACAGTAGATGCCCAGCGTCGGCCGGCCCAGCGCAGCGGCCAGGTGGGTGAAGCCGGTGTCCAGCCCGACGACCTGGCGCGCGCCAGCCAGCACGGCCGCCATCTCGCCCACTTTCAGGAAGGGCGGTACGTCGCCCTCGCAACTGGCCGCGATGTTCTCGGCCAGGCTCTGTTCGTCGGGCGCGCCCCACAGCACCACCGGGGTCATGCCGCGTTCCAGCAGGCGGTTGCCCAGCGCCACCCACTGGCGTTCGGGCCAGTGCTTGGAAGCCCGGCTGGCGTTCGGGATCAGCACCGCATAGTCGCCGCCGCGCGGCGCCCAGCTGGCCGCCGGCGCGCGGATGCCGAAGTCGGGCGCGCTGGCCGGCATGGCGTAGCGCAGGTGCGCAGCGGCCAGTTCGCGGCAGCGCTGCACGGCCTGCAGGTTCCTGGCCACCGGCGCGGTGTGGCGGTACAGCCAGGCCGCGGCCGGTTCGCGCGCGCTGGCGCCGTCGTAGCCCACCACCGCAGCGCCCGTCTGGCGCGCCCACAGCGCGCTTTTCAGCAGGCCCTGCAAGTCCAGCACGCGGTCGTAGCCGCCTTGCCGCAGTTCATCACGCAGCGCCGCCATGGCCGACCAGGTGCTGCGGTTGAACAGCGCACGGCGCCACTTGCGCCACTGCATGGGCAGCACGCGGCGCACGCCGGGGTGCATCTGCGGGATGGCGGCATAAGGCGCTTCCACGAGCCAGTCGATCTGCGCGCCAGGGTGGTGGCCGTGGATGTCGCTGATGACCGGCAGCGCATGCACCACGTCGCCCATCGACGAGGTCTTGACGATCAGCAGCTTGAGGGTCATCGCCGGCGCGCTTCAGCCACCAGCACCGGGTTGAAGCGCGGGTCGTTGTACATCTTGAACTGGCGGTAGACCTTGAAGTAGGCGCGGCCGGCGGCGGCGTCGGCCAGCAGCGCGTCGAGGCAGCCACCCAGGTCGGCGCGTTGCTGCTGCAGGCGTTCCAGCTTGACCTGGCTGGCGGCGCGGTGGGCTTCGTCGGCGTCGCTGCGCACGGTCTGCGCGCGCATGGCCTGCACCTTCAGGGCCATGATGGACAGGCGGTCGATCATGCTGCCCGCCGTCTCGCTGTTCAGCCGCGCGCCGGCCGGCACCCGGGCCTGCGGCGCGTCGCTGCGCGCCGATTCGGCGTCGACCAGGCCCAACGCCAGCAGCAGGATCTCGTCGACGCGTTCGGTGGCGTCGTTGCGGGCCTGGTTGTGGCCGTCGATGGCGCGCTTGTTGGCCGCGATGTCGGCGGCGGCCACGGTGGTGCGCCGCGCCAGGTCTTCTTCGGCCCACAACAGGCTGTTGCAGCGGTGGTTGGTCTGCACCCAGTGCCACAGGCCGGACGCATCGTGCGCGGCGTGCGCATCGAACGCGCCTTGCGCGTGGGGCCAGTCGGGGCTGGCCAGCAGGCTGTCGTGCAGGGCCAGCACGGCGGCGGCGCGGGGCAAGGCGGGCAGGATGTCCAAGGCTGTCGTCATGGCTCGCGCTGTCAGAATGGCTACAGATTATGTGCCGTCCATGACCTCGACCCGAGCCCCCGGCACCCCAGGCGCACCCCGCGCCACCCGCCGCCCGCTGATCGTGCGCCTGCGCAATTGGGTCGGCGACGTCACGCTGGCCGTGCCCACGCTGCGCCGCCTGGACGAGGCCGGCCACGACCTGCAATTGATCGGCAAAGGCTGGGCCCGCGAGCTGCTGGCCGGCCACGGCTGGCCCGTGCACCCGCTGCCGAAAACGATGGCGGACCGCATCGCGCTGCTGCGGCGTCTGAAGGCCGAAGCGGAAGCGGCCGATGCCGGGTTCAGCAGACGCCTGAACGCACTGTGCCTGCCGGATTCTTTCTCCAGCGCGCTGGAATTCCGCGTCGCCGGCCTGCGCACCCTGGGCCATGCGGACGAAGGCCGCAGCCTGCTGCTGGCGCGCGCCTTGCCCCTGCCGCGCAGCTTGCACGCGCTGCAGGTGTACTGGCAGATGGGCGACGCGCTGCTGGGCAAGGCCGCGCCGCTGCCCGACGCCATCGCCCTGCGTGTCAGCGACGCCCACCGGGCGCAGGCCCGGGCGCTGCGCGCGGCCCACGGCATCGCGCCCGGCAGCATTTACATCTGTCCGTTTGCCGGCGGCACCTGGGCGCAGCAGGACAAGACCTGGCCTGACTTCCCGGCCTACGCCGCGCAGGTGCTGCCGGGCTTCGGCCGCCGCGTGGTGGTCTGCCCGGGGCCTGGCGAAGAGGCGGTGGCGCTGGCACATTTCAGCGCCGCGACGGTGCTGAACGGCGTCGGCCTGGGCACCTACGCGGCCCTGCTGCAGAACGCCGCCCTGATGGTGGCCAACGACACCGGGCCCGGCCACATGGCGGCTGCCGTGGGCACGCCGCTGGTGTCGGTGCTGGGCCCCAGCGACCCGGCGCTGTGGCGGGCCTGGGGGCCCGCCGTGCAACTGGTGCAGGGCGCCAGCGGCTGGCCAACCGCCGAGGCGGTCACGCAGGCCGTGCAGCGCGCGCTGGCGCCGCGCTGAGCGCGGCTTCGGCAGACCCCATCCCCCCGCCAGAGCCCCCCAACCGGGGGCCCCCGCCGGCCCGTCTGCCGGGGGAATGACGACCTGTGCTGCGGCTTGAAGAATGCGACCCAGCCCGATGCCAAACACCAGAAGCAACGGGCTGCTTCCAGTACCCAGCACCTTCCTCAACCGCGACCGTCAACGGTCATCCAGGAGAACCACCATGATCCGCAACCTCATCGCCGCACTGCTCGCCGTCTTCGCGCTGCAGGCCTTTGCCGCCGCCGACGCCAACCAGGCCAGCCGCGCCGAGCTCGAAACCGTCAAGGGCATAGGCCCGGGCCTGTCGGGCAAGATCATCAAGGCCCGCGAAACCGGGCAGTTCAAGAACTGGGGCGACCTGGTCGACCGCGTCGGCGGCATCGGCGCCGGCAACGCGGCCAAGCTGTCGCAGGGTGGCCTGACCGTGGCCGGTTCGGCCTACGACGGCTCGGCCACCGCGCCGGCCAAGGCCAGCAAGGCCGCCAAGTCGGCGCAGATGGGCAAGGACGGCAAGGAAGGCAGCCCGGCCAAGAAGGCCCGGAAGGCGGCCGAAGCCGCGTAAGCCAGCGGCGCCGGACCCGCACTCAGGGCAGTGCAAGGTCCAGCGCAGCGTGTGGGACTGGCGGCATCAGCGCGCCAGCGCCCGGGCCGGCCTCGGCCCCGCCATCGGCCCGCACCGCCGGCCGCAGCGCGTCCCAGCCGAAGAACTGCAGCACCTCGGTCTTGCGGGCCTCGGTATCGGCCTCACCCAGGGCCATCAGTTCGCGGGTGTACGGCGCCTCGAACAGCAAGTAGCTGGCCAGCGCCGCGCCGCGTGCCTGCTCACCCGATCCGCCCACGCCCACGCCGCGCAGCAAGGCCCGCACCGGTGCCGGCAGCGCCCCCAGGTGGCGTGCGGCGATGTCGTCGAGGCGCTGCGTGGGCGCGATGACCAAGGCTTCCAGCGGCCGCAAATCGGTGTCGTTCACCACCGTGCCGGGCAGCAGCGCCAGCGTGCGGTTGATGCGGCGCATGCGCTCCACGTCCACCGCCAAGGCGTCCAGGAAAATGCTGGACATGGCATGCCCGGCGATCTGCGCCAGGTTGGGGTAGCCCGCATCGGCCACCACCCGCCCGGCGGGTTCGTGCAGGCGCCCGGCGCCAATAACCAGCAAGCGCTGCGCCCCCAGGTGGATGGCCGGCGACAGCGGTGCCGTCTGGCGCATCGAACCGTCACCGAACCAGCCGGCGTGCCCGGCCGCCGTCAGCGACGTGGCCGGGAACACGAAAGGAATGGCCGACGACGCCAGCAGGTGCGCCTGCGTGATGGGCCCCGGCAGGGCCAGCCGCTGCGAACGCAACCAGGGCGCGATGGGTGCCGCGCTGTCGTAGAAGGTGCAGTGCTCGCCACTGGTGTAGCTGGATGCGGTGACCGCCACCGCATGCAGATGCCCCTGCGCGAACATCGCCGGCAGGCGCTGCAGCGGCACCAGCCGTTCCAGCAAAGCCTGCAGCGGCGCGTTGTCCAGCAAGGACTTGGGCCGGGCGCGCCGCCAACGGGCGATCACCCAGCCCACCGACATCATCGTCAACCACTGCGCGCCGCTGCGGATCACACCCAGCGAATCGGCCCGGTAGACCTGGTCGGCGCTGAAGTTTTCCCAGACCTGCGCAATGGTTTCGACGGCGTCGTCGTAACGGTCGGCATGGCAGGCCAGCGCCATCGCGTTCAGCGCACCGGCCGAGGTGCCGCAGATGACGCCGAAAGGATTCGCCGGCTGTGCCCGCACCGCCGTCGGCCCCAAGGCTGCGCGCCGCAGGCGGCTGAGGGCCCGCAGCACGCCCACCTGGTAGGCGGCGCGTGCGCCGCCACCGCTCAGGACCAGGGCGGTGAGGGGTGCTTCGTGCATGGCGCCACTGTGCGCGCACGCACAAGCCGGCGACCCTTTGAATACCCGCGCTTAGGGCGCCTTATTTGTCGTGACCACGGCCTTGGCCATGGCCGCGGCCCGGGCCGTCGTCGTGGCGGTTGTCACGCCGGTCATCTCGCCGGTCGTCGCGCCTGTCATCACGCCGGTCGTCCCTGTCGTGCGCATGCGGCCGCACATGTTCGCCATACCAGCGGTCCTGCACGAAATACACCGGCACGCCGCAGGCCTGGTACTGCCCGCAATGGCGCCGCCAGTTCTGGCGATGCCCCGGCGGCACCCACAGGTAGACGGGTTCCTGCCGCACGGCCACAGGCCGGCCGATGATCACCGGCTGCTGCACCACCACCTGGGGTTGCGGGAAACGGCCTATGTCGACACGCCCGTAGACACCCGGCTGGCTGATGTTGATGGACACGCCGACATCGGCTGCATGCGCCGCCGACCAGGGCAACAGGGCGGCGGTGGCGGCCAGCAGGGCCAGGCTTGCAATCTTCTTCATGAGCGGTCTCCTTCAAAGTGAACGGCTACCGTCATTGAACGCGCGGGCGGGCTGTATGGATGTCGGACAAGACGCCCTTTTCATTCGTACACAATCGTCGCAAGCCCGCCGTGCGCGATGCTGCGCCAGCGGCCCAGCGCTTCGTCGCAGGGCCAGAAACGGGCGTCGTCGCCCAGTTCGACATCGGCCGTGACCGTGCTGCGGCGCACGCGCAGGCGTATGGCCAGGCCCTGGCGCAGTTCGCCTTGATCGGTGGCCACCCGCTTGGCCGGCCACAGGCGCAGCACATCGGCCACCGGCGGCGTGCTGCCGTTGATGTCCACGCTGATGTAGCGCCCGTAGCGCGCCCGTGCGGCGGCCAGGTCCCACACCTGCAGCACGTTCAGGCGCACGCCGCCCGAGAAACGGTCTTGCTGCAGCTTGCCCTGCACGATGACCAGCTGGTCTTCGACCATCAGTTCGCGCTGGTCGGCGATGAGCTCGTCGTTGACCACGGCCTCGACGGCCTCGCTGCCATCGTCCAGCTTGAAGATCAGCACCTTGCCGCGCTGGCCGTTGACGCTGCGCGCGTCGGTGACGATGCCCGCCATCACCTGCGGCTCGCCGGGGCCGCGGCGGGCGGCAGCGGCCGCCGCCAGTTCGGCCAGCGGCGTGCGGGCAATGCGCTGCACCTCGTCGCGCCAGGCGTCGAACAAATGGCCCGACAGGAAGAAGCCCAAGGCGGCTTTCTCTTGCATCAGGCGTTCGCGCACGTCCCAGGGCGGCACGTTGACGAGCGCCGGTTCCTGGGCGCTGCTGCCGTGGCTGTCGCCGCCGTCGCCCCCATCGCCCATGTCGAACAGGCCACCCTGCAGCGCGTTGGCCTCTTGGGTGTCGGCCCACTCGAAGGCCAGACCCACGCTGGCCAGCGTGGCGGCGCGGTCGGCGTGCAGACCGTCGAAAGCACCGGCCTTGACCAGCGCTTCCACCGCGCGCTTGTTGACGGCTTTGCGGTCGACCCGAGCGCAGAAATCGAAGAGGCTGCGGAAAGGTCCACCGCCTTTGCCATTGCGGCCTTCACGCGCCGCCACGATAGCCTCGGTGGCGCCCTGCCCCGAACCCTTGATGGCGCCCAGGCCGTAGCGCACCCGGGTGTCGCTGACCGG
>JANPHI010000306.1:0-5760 GCA_031424355.1 Betaproteobacteria bacterium | reverse complement strand
GCCCGGCAGCACCATCGTCATCGAGGGCGACCGCTTCGTCGCCGTGACGCAAGAGGCCATCGAGGTGCACGAAGTCGGCCGCACCATCGACGCCGAAGGCCGCATCGTGCTGCCCGGCCTCATCGACGCCCACGTGCACGTCTCGGCCACCTCGCACGACCTGCCTGGCCTGGCGCTGCAACCGGCGTCGCTGACCGGTGCCGAGTCCTCGCACCTGATGGCCGCGATGCTGCGCCGCGGCTTCACCAGCGTGCGCGACGCGGCCGGTGCCGATTGGGGTTTGCAGGCCGCCGTGGCGCGCGGGCTCTACGAAGGACCGCGCCTTTTCATCAGCGTGCAGCCCATCACCCAGACGGGCGGCCACGCCGACATGCGCCCGCGCGGCGTGCGCAGCGAGATGTTCTGCGCCTGCGCCGGCCTGGCCTTGCTGGGCGCGGTGGCCGACGGCGTGGGCGAGGTGCGCCGCGCCGTGCGCGAGCAGGTGCGCCAGGGTGCCAACCAGATCAAGATCATGGCCGGTGGCGGCGTCAGCAGCCCGACCGACCCGATAGACGGCACGCAGTTTTCGATGGAAGAACTCTGTGCGGCGGTGGAAGAAGCCGAGGCCGCCAACCTCTACGCGCTGGCCCACGCCTATTCGCCCCGCGCCGTGACGCGCGCCGTGCAGGCCGGTGTGCGCAGCATCGAGCACGGCAACCTCATCGACGAGCCCACGGTGCGCGAGATGAAGCGCCACGGCGCCTACTTCGTGCCCACGCTGGCCACCTACGCGGCGCTGGCCGAAGAAGGCCCGCAACTGGGTTGGTCGGCCGAGATGCTGGACAAGCTGCGCCATGTGCAGGCCCAGGGTCAGAACGCGATTGCGCTGGCCCAGGCCGAAGGCGTGACGGTGGTCTTCGGCACCGACTTGCTGGGCCATATGCATGCCCGCCAATCCACCGAATTCGCGCTGCGCAGCGCGGTGCAGTCGCCGCTACAGATCCTGCAAGGCGCCACCATCCACGCCGCGAGGCTGATGAAGCGCGAAGGCCAGATCGGCCAGATCGTGGCCGGTGCTTATGCCGACTTTTTGATGGTGGACGGCGACCCGCTGCAGGACGCCACGCTGCTGGGTGACCCGCAGAAAACGATCAAGCTGCTGATGCAGGGCGGGCGCATCGTGCCGGGCGCTACCGAAGGCTGACGGTTACCGGATCTGCGCATGGAAAAGGGGCCCTCGCGGGCCCCTCGTCGTTGGCGGGTCGCTCGATCAGCGCACGCTGGTGAAACGCGCTTCGGGCCTGTCGTCGGACCGGTGCACCGTGCTCACGCCGGCCTTCATCGCCCACGGCCGCATCTGGTGGTGGATGGGAATGACCAGCACCTCGTCGCGCACCCGGACCAGCGCGTCCTTGATCAGCGCGTTGCGCTTGGCGACGTCGATCTCGGTCTTCATCGCGTCGATCAGCTTGTCCACCTGGGCGTCGCTGACCTTGGAGAAGTTGAAGTTGCCGTCGGCGCCACCGGTGCGCGTGCGCACGATGGACTGCAGCGTGTACTGCGCGTCGTAGGTGGCCACGCCCCAGCCCAGCATGTACAGCGAGGTGTCGAAGTTCTGGAACTTCTGGCTGTAGGTGGCCATGTTCTCGGCAATCAGCTGCGTCTTGATGCCGATGCGCGCCCACATCGCCACCACCGCCTGGCAGATTTCCTCGTCGTTCACATAGCGGTTGTTCGGGCAGTTCATGCGGAACTCGAAGCCGTCGGGGTAGCCGGCTTCGCCCAACAGCTTCTTCGCGGCGTCGCTGTCCACCTTGGTCGGCACGTCGATCTCGGGCGTGTTGCCGTTGACGCCCGGTGCGACCAGGATGCCCGCCGGTATCGACAGCCCGCGCATCAGGTTGCGCTGGATGGCGGCGCGGTCGATGGCCATGCTCATGGCCTGCCGCACGCGCTTGTCGGCGAAGGGGTTCTTGCCTTTCACGCTGCTGTACTTCAGCTCGGCGCTGCCGATGTCGGGCGCGAAGAAGATGGTGCGCACCTCGGGGCCGTCGACGATCTTCAGCTTGGGGTCGGCACGCAGCCGGGCCACGTCCTGCGTGGGCAGGTCGGTCAACAGGTCCACATCGCCCGACAGCAGCGCAGCCACGCGCGTCGGGTCGCTCTTGATGGGCGTGTAGACCACCTCCTTGACGTTGCCCGGGTGCTTGTCCCACCAGGCCGTGTTCACGGTCATGGTGATGCGCTGCTCGGGCGTCCAGCCGGTGATCTTGTAGCTGCCGGTGCCCATCGCGTTGCGCGAGGCAAAGTTCTCTTCCTTGGCCTTGTAGTCCTGCACATTGGCGGTGCGGTTCTTCTCGGACCAGGCCTTGTTCATGATGCGGAAGTCGATGATGTTGCGCAGCAGGATGGGGTTGGGCCCGGACAGCATCACGTCGATGGTGTGTTCGTCGATCTTCTTGATCTCGGTGATGCCGGTCACGTAGATCTGCATCGTGCCCTGCGGCTGCTTGATGCGGTTGAAGCTGAAGATAACGTCGTCGGCGCTGAAAGGGCTGCCGTCCTGGAACTTGACGCCCTTGCGCAGTTCGAAGCGCACCTGCGTCGGGCTGATGAAGGTCCACTTGGTGGCCAGCGCTGGTTCGATGTCGTACTTCGCACCGTAGCGCGTCAGGCCTTCGTAGGCGTGCATCAGGATGGCGTTGGTCGTCGCGTGGTTCTGCGAATGCGGGTCCATCGTCAGGATGTCGTTCTGCGCAGCCCAGCGCAGGGTTTGGGCTTGCACGGGCAAGGCCAGCGTGACCGCCAGGGCGGTGCTGGTCAGCAGGGTTTTGAAATTCATGGCGGGCTCAAGGCTGGCGTTTCGAAGCCCGCGATGCTAGAGGCTGGGCCGGCGCAGCCTGCGAGGGGAAACGCCGGTTCGCATGCGCTGCGGTGTCGCGGCGCGTGGCTCAGGCTGTCGTCAAGGACGAATCGCACCCGCTGCCGGCAGCGATCCAGCGGCGGGCCCAACCCCGTGCCCAGCGCGCGGGCAACCGTGGCAGCCAGCGCTGCGGTTGGGCAACGACGCCGCAACGGTAGATCGCCTGCGCACTGTCCCATTTCAGCGCGCGGCAGCGGCCGTGGCGGCGGCGGCTGATCAGCATGCCCAGCGGGCAGGGCGCGGCCACGCAGCACACGCCGCAGCCGTTGCAGGCGGCACCTTCTGGCGGTTTGGGCGGGGCTTCGGGGCGCAGGAAGATCACGCGCGCCGGCATTTCGTGTGGCATGGGCCCCACAGTTTGCGGGGCAAACCGCGCGTGCTGTCAGCAAAACAGCAGGGTGGAAGGCGTCCAATCGCTGACGATGATGCGGCGCTGGTGGGTGCTAAAGTCTCGCACCAACGAAGTTCCGGTCCTTCCCGTCCCCTTGCTGATGAGCTTACTGAAGCAAGGCGGGTCGCTAGTCCGCCAACCGGTTTAGCCGGGGCCGCGGAAGGTTGATCAACCCATCAGAGCACCGGCAGACCCGGGGCGAAAGGTGAGCGAAAGATGATGCAGCAATCCAGGTCCACGTCCTACCTGTTCGGGGGCAACGCCCCTTATGTCGAAGAGTTGTACGAGGCCTACCTCAACAACCCCGGCAGCGTGCCCGAAACGTGGCGCGCCTATTTCGACAACCTGCAGCACGTGCCTGCCACCGACGGCAGCGATGCGCGTGATGTGGCCCATGCGCCGGTCGTCGAATCCTTTGCCCAGCGGGCCAAGGCCAACGCGTTCGCGCTGAAGGCCAGCGAGGCCGACTTGGCCGTCGCCCGCAAGCAGGTGCACGTGCAGAGCCTGATCGCGGCCTACCGCTTCCTGGGTTCGCGCTGGGCCGATCTGGACCCGCTCAAGCGCACCGACCGCCCGAAGATTCCCGAACTGGAACCGACGTTCTACGACTTGACCGAGTCGGACATGGACATCACCTTCTCGGCGGTCAACACCTATTTCAGCAAGGCCGAACACCTCAGCCTGCGCGAGATCGTGCAGGCCCTGCGCGAGACCTACTGCGGCACCGTCGGCGCCGAGTTCATGCACTGCACCGACCCGGTGGAAAAACGCTGGTGGCAAGAACAGCTGGAATCGCGCCGCAGCAAGCCCACCTTCACGTCGGCCGAGAAGATCCACATCCTGGACCGCCTGACGGCCAGTGAAGGCCTGGAACGCTACCTGCACACCAAGTACGTCGGCCAGAAGCGCTTCAGCCTGGAAGGCGGCGAAAGCTTCATCGCCAGCATGGACGAAGTGGTGCAGCGC
Source organism: Betaproteobacteria bacterium (assembly GCA_031424355.1). Classification (GTDB taxonomy): domain Bacteria; phylum Pseudomonadota; class Gammaproteobacteria; order Burkholderiales; family Burkholderiaceae_C; genus Rubrivivax. Next base: position 1,501 of record JANPHI010000306.1, on the reverse strand, counting down.
GCCGGTGCGTCGGGCGTGCAGGAAATCGTCATCGGCATGGCCCACCGCGGCCGTTTGAACGTGCTGGTGAACACGCTGGGCAAGATGCCCGCCGACCTGTTCGCCGAGTTCGACCACACCGCGCCCGAGCAGCTGCCCTCGGGTGACGTCAAGTACCACCAGGGCTTTTCCAGCGACATCACCACGCCCGGCGGCCCCGTCCACCTGAGCCTGGCCTTCAACCCCAGCCACCTGGAAATCGTCAACCCGGTCGTCGAAGGGTCGGTCAAGGCGCGCATGGACCGCCGCGGCGACAAGACCGGCGCGCAAGTGCTGCCGGTGCTGGTCCACGGCGACGCGGCCTTCGCCGGCCAGGGTGTCGTGATGGAAACGCTGGCGCTGGCGCAGACGCGCGGCTACTTCACGGGCGGCACGGTGCACCTGGTGGTCAACAACCAGATCGGCTTCACCACCAGCGACCCGCGCGACACGCGCAGCACGCTGTACTGCACCGACGTGGTCAAGATGATCGAAGCGCCGGTGCTGCACGTGAACGGCGACGACCCCGAAGCCGTGGTCTGGTGCACGCAGCTGGCGATGGACTACCGCAAACAGTTCAACAAGGACGTGGTCGTCGACATCGTCTGTTTCCGCAAGCTGGGCCACAACGAGCAGGACACGCCCAGCCTGACGCAGCCGCTGATGTACAAGACGATTGCGAAACACCCGGGCACGCGCAAGCTCTATGGCGACAAGCTGGTGACCCAGGGCGTGCTGCCCGCCACCGGCCCTGACGACATGGTCAAAGCCTTCCGTTCCGCGATGGACGAAGGCCGCCACACGCAAGACCCGGTGCTGACCAACTTCAAGAGCAAGTACGCCGTCGATTGGGCGCCCTTCCTCGGCAAGAAGTGGACCGACGCGGCCGACACCGCGCTGCCGCTGGCCGAGGTCAAGCGCCTGAGCGAACGCCTGACGACGGTGCCGCCGAAGTTCACCGTGCACCCGCTGGTGGCCAAGGTGCTGGCCGACCGCGCCGCGATGGGCCGGGGCGAGATCAACGTCGACTGGGGCATGGGCGAAACGCTGGCGTATGCCTCACTGGTTGCCAGCGGTTATGCCGTGCGCCTGTCGGGCGAGGACTGCGGCCGCGGCACCTTCACCCACCGCCTCGCCGTGCTGCACGACCAGAACCGCGAGAAGTGGGACACCGGCACCTACATCCCGCTGGAAAACGTGGCCGACGGCCAGGCGCCTTTCGTCGTCATCGACTCGCTGCTGTCTGAAGAAGCGGTGCTGGGCTTTGAGTACGGTTATGCATCCGCCGAGCCCAACACACTGACCATCTGGGAAGGCCAGTTTGGCGAATTTGTGAACGGCGCGCAGGTGGTGATCGACCAGTTCATCGCCAGCGGCGAAGTGAAGTGGGGTCGCGTGAATGGGCTCACCCTCATGCTGCCGCACGGCTACGAAGGGCAGGGCCCCGAGCACAGCAGCGCACGCCTGGAGCGCTTCATGCAAC
>JANPHI010000305.1:0-10307 GCA_031424355.1 Betaproteobacteria bacterium | reverse complement strand
GGTCTGGCACTGGATCTGCCCGATGTCTTCCTCGGGGAAGAAGCCCTTGGGGATGATCATGAACAGCCACACCGTGGCGATGAAGGTCAGCAAAGCCACCAGCAGCACCAGCTTGCGGTGGCGCAGCGCGGCGTCCAGCGTACGCGTGTAGCCGGAAAGCGTGGCGTTGAAGCCGCGTTCGAAGGCACGCACGATCAGGCCCGGCTTTTTCTTGTGGTCCTCGTCGGTGAGGAAACGGCTGGCCAGCATCGGCACCAGGGTCAGCGACACGAAGGCCGACACCAGGATGGACAGGCCGACCACCACGGCGAATTCGTGGAACAGCAGACCGATGACGCCGGGCATGAAGAAGATGGGGATGAACACCGCCACCAGCGACAGCGAGATGCTGATGATGGTGAAGCCGACCTCGCGCGCGCCCTTCAGCGCCGCCTGGAAGGGCTTCATGCCTTCTTCGACGTGGCGCATGATGTTTTCCAGCATCACGATGGCGTCGTCCACCACCAGGCCGACCGCGAGGGTGAGGCCCAACAGCGAGATGTTGTCCAGGCTGTATTCCAGGCCCCACAGCAGCGCCACCGCGCCGATCAGCGACACCGGCAGGCTCAGCGTGGGAATGACGGTGGCAACGAAGCGACGCAGGAACAGGAAGATCACCAGCACCACCAGCGCGATGGTGCCGATCAGGGTCAGCGTCACGTCGTGCAGCGCCTCGCGCACCGACTTCGAACGGTCGTTCACCGGCGTCAGGTTGATGGACTGCGGCATCTGCGACTGCAGCCCCGGCAGCGCGGCGCGCACCGCATCGACCACGCGCACGGTGTTGGCGCCGGGCTGGCGCTGCACGGCCAGCGTGATGCTGTTTTCGCCGTTCAGCGTGGCCCAGCTCTTCAGCGTTTCCAGGCTGTCCTGCACCAGCGCCACGTCTTTCAGGCGCACCGGGTTGCCGCCCTTCTGGCTGACGATCAGTTCGGCGAATTCGGCGGCGTTCTTCAGCTGCTTGTTAGCGGTCAGGGTCAGCGTCTGGCGCGGCCCTTCCAGCGTGCCGACGGGGGTATTGACGTTGGCGGCGCGCAGCGCGGCGCTGAGTTCGTCCAGGCCGATGTTGCGCGCGGCCAGCGCCTCGGGCTGCACGCGCACGCGCACCGCGAAACGTTTGGCGCCGAAGATGTTGACCTGGGCCACACCGTCGATGGTGGCCAGCGTGGGCGTGATCAGGTGTTCGGCGTAGTCCTGCAAATCAGAAGGCGCCAGCGACGGCGAGGTCATCGCGATCAGCAGCACCGGCGCGTCGGCCGGGTTGACCTTGCGGTAGTTCGGTGGCGAGGTCATGTCGATGGGCAGCGCGCGCTGGGCGCGCAGCAGCGCAGCTTGCACGTCCACCGAGGCCGCGTCGATGTTGCGGCCTTCCTCGAATTCCAGCGTCAGGTTGGTGCTGCCCAGCGTGCTGGACGAACTGATGGTCTTCAGGCCGGGGATGGTCTGGAACTGCTTTTCCAGCGGCAGGGCCACGCTGGTGGCCATGGTTTCCGGGTTGGCACCGGGCAGGCTGGCGCCGACGCTGATGACCGGCGTGTCGTAGCTGGGCAGCGCCGCCACCGGAATGCTGCGGTAGCCGATGACGCCGGCCAGCACGATGCCCAGGTTCAGCAGCACCGTCATCACCGGACGGCGGATGAAGAGTTCCGAGAAGTTCATGGTGCCGGTGCCCCCTTGTTGCCGCCGCTGCCGCCGCCGTTCCCGCCACCGCCAGATGCGGCCCCGGGCGCGGCGCCTGACGCGCCACCCGGCCGCCCGCCCTTGCCCGCGCCACTGGCGCCGCCACCGCCTTCGCGCGCCCGCTCGACCACGCTGGCGCCGGGCCGCACGTTCTGCCGACCGTCCATCACGATGCGCTCGCCGGGCTTCAAGCCGCTGACGGCCGCGTCGTCGCCCTGCGCGTACAGCACTTGCACCGGGCGGGCCGCCGCCTTGCCGTCGATGACCACATAGACCTGCGTGCCGCGCGGGCTCTGGATGATGGCGGCCTGCGGGATCACCACCGCGCCCTTGATGACGCTGGCCGTCATGGCCACGTTGACGAAGGCGCCCGGCCACAGCTTGCCAGCGGCGTTGTCGAAGACGGCCTTGGCCTTGACCGTGCCCGAGGTCGGGTCCACCGCGTTGTCGACGAACTTCAGGCGGCCCTGCAGGGCCGGCACGGGCGGCGGTGCGGCCGGGCGGCCGGCGCCTTCACGGCCTTCCCGACCTTCGCGCCCCTCACGGCCACCGCCGCTGGCGGCGCTGGCTGGCGCGGCAATCACCAGGCCGGCCGGCGCAGCCGCCGACGGCGTGCTGGCGCTTTCCGGCGGCATGGCGCTGACCGCCGCGCCGCCGTCTTTCAGCGCTGCCAGCGCATCGGCCAGGTAGCGCTGCGGCAGGCTGAAGGCCACGGCGATGGGGTCGAGCTGGGTCAGGCTGACCAGGGTGGTGACGTTGGCCTGCACCGAACTGCCGGCGAATACATTGATGGCGCCCAACCGCCCGGCGCCAGGGGCGCTGATGCGGGTGTAGGACAGGCCCAGCCGGGCGGCGTCCAGCGCCGCCTTGTCGGCGGCCACGGCGGCGGACTGCGACTGCACATTGGTCTGGTTGGTGTCCAGCGCGCCCTGCGAGATGAAGTTCTGCGCCAGCAGTTCCTGGCTGCGCTTGAGTTGCCGTTGGGCGTCCGCCAGCGCGGCTTCGTCGCGCGCCAGTTGCGCGCGGGCCTTGGCCACGTTGGCCTCGTCGGCGCGAGGGTCCAGCGTGAACAGCAGTTCACCCGCCTTGACGAACTGGCCTTCCTTGACGTGCACCTTGGTGATCAGGCTGGTGGTCTGCGGCCGCACGTCCACGCTGGACAGCGGCGCGACGGTGCCGGTGGCGGTGATCAGCACCGGCAGGTCGCGCACCTGCGCACGCACCGTGGTGATGCCCACCGGTGGTGCCGAAGCGGCCGCGCCCGGGCCCGCTGCGGCGCCCGCAGTCGCGCCGGATGCCGCCGAAGCCGCGCCGGCCGTGGCCGGGTCGGCCGACGGGCTGCAGGCCGCCAGCAGGCTGAGCGCCGACACGACAGACAGGGTGGCGGCCGCCGAGCGTTTCAGAGCGGCGGGCGGCAGGAAGGGAAAAAACATGGTCAACATCCGGAGTTCTAAGCAGATTCAGTGCCGAGCGCGCGCTCAGGCCTTGGGGTGGTCGGGTTGGAAGGCGCCCTGCAACACCAGCAGGCCGGCATGCAGGCTCTGCAGCTCGGCGGCATTGCAGGCGCCCAGGGTGCGGGCGAATTCGCCCAGGGCACCGTCCTCGATGTGCTGCACCTGCGCCAGACCGGCCGCAGTCACATTCAGTTCAGAGCGCCGGCGGTCGGCCGCCGCCACGCGCGGCGCCACGGCACCGGCTCGCACCAGCCGGTCCACCATCACCGAAGCGGTCGGCAATGTCACGCCCAGGAAAGCAGCGACGGCGCTGACCGAACTGCCGGGGCGCCGGGCGATGAAGTTCAGGCAGCGGAACTGCGGCACCGACAGCTGTTCGCCCACCTGCAGGCGCATCGCGCCGCGCATCGCGTCCATCACGGCGGGCATCACTTCCAGCACGGCCTGGGCGCAGGCCAGCGCCTGCACCTGCAGCGCCGGCTGTACAGGGGGTTGCCGGGCATTGCGTTGCTCGTCACGCTGGGGCGCCAAGGCTGTAGGGGCAGACATTGCTTTGCTGAACTAACAAAGCCGCGCACCTTAACACCGCGCGCCGGGCCTGGTGCGGGCAGAAACGCTACTTTGCGCAGCCAGCCGGGCGGGCGCCCACGCTATGCTCGGCGCCCCGCCCGTTCCCCTGGAGTGCCGCTGCATGAGCGCCACCGCCGATCTGCAAGCGCCCGACCGGGCGCAGCCGCCGCTGAACCCGCTGCCGCACACGCTGGCGCACCCCTCAGCACACACACGGCTGAACGCCGGCACGGCGCTCGACCTGGCCCGGGTGCGCGCCGCCCGCGTCAACCAGCCGGCCGTGGCACGCCGGGTGGCCGGCCTGAACGGCAGCCGTGGCGTGAAGAAGGTCTACCAGGCCGCCTGGCTGATCAAGGCCATCCAGTGCATGGACCTGACCACACTGGCCGGTGACGACACCCCCGGCCGCGTGCGCCGCCTGTGCGCCAAGGCGCGGCAGCCGCTGCGCGCCGACCTGCTGGCCGCGCTGGGCCTGGACGCACCTGGGCAGCCGGCCCTGCGCGTGGGTGCCATCTGCGTCTATCACGAGATGGTCGCCGAGGCGGTGCAGGCGCTGCACGGCAGCGGCATCCCGGTGGCCGTGGTGTCCACCGGTTTCCCGGCCGGGCAGACGCCGATGGAGACCAAGCTGCGCGAGATCGAGCTGAGCGTGGCCGCCGGTGCGCAGGAGGTCGACATCGTGATCAGCCGCCGCCATGCGCTGACCGGCGACTGGCAGGCCCTGTTCGACGAGATCGCCGCCTACCGCGCGGCCTGCGGCGACGCGCACCTGAAGGCCATCCTCGCCACCGGCGAGCTGCAGACGCTGGAAAACGTGGCCCGCGCGTCCTGGGTGGCGATGATGGCCGGCAGCGACTTCATCAAGACCAGCACCGGCAAGGAAAGCGTCAACGCCACGCTGGACGTGTCGCTGGTGATGGTGCGGGCCATCCGCGAATTCCACGCCGAGACCGGCCAGGTCGTCGGCTACAAACCGGCCGGCGGCATCTCGTCGTCCAAGACGGCGCTGCAGTTCCTGGCGCTGATGAAGGAAGAGCTGGGCCTGCGCTGGCTGCAGCCCGATCTGTTCCGCTTCGGCGCCAGCAGCCTGCTGACCGACATCGAACGCCAGCTGGAACACCACGTCAGCGGCTTCTACAGCGCAGCGCATCGCCACGCGATGCCTTGATGTTCTGCCACGCGATGCCTTGACCCGCCCGACCATCATGCCCACCCTGCAAGACATCCTCGCCACCATGGACTACGGCCCATCTCCCGAAAGCGCCGACGTGGCGCAGGCCTGGCTGGCGCGCCACGAACGCCGCTTCGGCCACTACATCGCCGGCCAGCGCGTGGCCGGTGCCGAGCACTTCGACAGCATCAACCCGGCCAACGGCCAGGTGCTGGCGGCCATCGCCCAGGGCGACGCCAAGACCGTGGACGTGGCCGTGCTGGCCGCGCAGGCGGCGCTGCCGGCCTGGCAGGCGCTGGGCGGCCACGGCCGCGCGAAGTTCCTGTACGCCCTGGCCCGCGCGCTGCAGAAGCACGCCCGCCTGTTCGCGGTGCTGGAGACGCTGGACAACGGCAAGCCCATCCGCGAAACCCGCGACGCCGACGTGCCGCTGGCCGTGCGCCATTTCTACCACCACGCCGGCTGGGCCCAGCTGCTGGACCGCGAGCTGCCGGGCCACCAAGCGCTGGGCGTGGTCGGCCAGATCGTGCCCTGGAACTTCCCGCTGCTGATGCTGGCCTGGAAGGTGGCACCGGCGCTGGCCTGCGGCAATACCGTCGTCTTCAAGCCCGCTGAGCAGACGTCGCTGAGCGCGCTGCTGTTCGCCGAGATCTGCCAGGAAGTCGGCCTGCCGGATGGCGCGTTCAATCTCGTCAGCGGCGACGGCGCGGTGGGCGCGGCGATCACCGCGCACCCCGGCATCGCCAAGATCGCCTTCACCGGCAGCACCGAAGTCGGCAAGCTGATCCGCGCGGCCACCGCCGGCAGCGGCAAGAAGCTGAGCCTGGAACTGGGCGGCAAGAGCCCCTTCATCGTCTTCGCCGACGCCGACCTGGACGCCGCCGTCGAAGGCCTGGTGGACAGCATCTGGTTCAACCAAGGCGAGGTCTGCTGCGCCGGTTCGCGCCTGCTGGTGCACGAGGGCACGGCCGATGTGCTGGTGGCCAAGCTGAAGGTGCGCATGGCGCAGCTGCGCGTGGGCGACCCGATGGACAAGAACACCGACATGGGCGCGCTGGTGGACCGCACGCAGTGGCTGCGCGTCAGCGGTCTCGTGGACCGCGCGCGGGCCGAAGGCGCCGAGGTGTTCCAGGCCTGTGCCACGACTTTGCCGTCGGGTGACACCTGCTACTTCCCGCCGACGCTGGTGCTGGGCGTCGAAACCGCCAGCGAGATCGTCCAGCAGGAGGTCTTCGGCCCGGTGCTGACGGTGCAGACCTTCCGCACGCCGAACGAGGCGGTGGAGCTGGCCAACAACACGCGCTACGGGCTGGCGGCCTGCGTGTGGAGCGAGAGCATCACGCTCGCACTGGAGATCGCGCCGCGCATCAAGGCCGGCGTGGTGTGGGTCAACACCGCCAACCAGTTCGACGCGGCCTGCGGCTTCGGCGGCGTGCGCGAATCGGGCTACGGCCGCGAAGGCGGGCGCGAAGGCTTGCGGGAGTACCTGAAGCTGCGCGTGGCGCCGGCGAAGAAAGCGGTGGCGGTGAAAGCTGCGGCTGCGCCGGCGGTGATCGTCGAAGGCGCGATCGACCGCACCGCCAAGCTCTACATCGGCGGCAAACAGGTGCGTCCCGACGGCGGCTACAGCCGCGAAGTCTGGGCCGGCAAGAAGCTGTTGGGCCTGGTGCCCGACGGCAACCGCAAGGACATCCGCAACGCCGTGGAAGCCGCGCGCGCCGCCACCGGCTGGGAAAAGCAAAGCGCCCACGGCCGCGCCCAGGTGCTGTACTACCTGGCCGAAAACCTGCAAGCCCAGCGCGCGCGCCTGATCGACACGCTGGCGCCCTTCAGCAGCGCCAAGGCCGCAGCCGCCGAGGTGCAGGCCAGCGTCGAATGCCTGTTCGACTTCGCGGCCTGGGCCGACAAGTTCGACGGCGCGGTGCACCAGCCGCCGATGCACGGCGTGACGCTGGCGCTGAACGAGGCCGTGGGCCAGATCGCCGTCATCGCCAGCACCGACGCGCCACTGCTGGGCCTGATCGGCCTGATCGCCCCGGCCATCGCGATGGGCAACCGCGTCATCGCCGTGCCCTCGTCACGCCAGCCGTTGATCGCCGCCGAGCTGTACCCGCTGCTGGACACCAGCGACCTGCCCGCCGGCGTGGTCAACCTGGTCACCGGCGACCCCGACACGCTGGCCGACACGCTGGCGGCGCACGCCGACGTCGATGCGCTGTGGTGGCCCGCCGCCACGGTGGCGCAGTGCCAGCGCGTGGAAGCGTTGTCGGTTTCCAACCTGAAGCGCACCTGGGTGGGCGCTGCAGCCGCCGCCGCGCTGGACGACCCGCGCAGCGTGCTGGAGCAGGCGGTGCAGGTGAAGAACGTTTGGGTGCCGTACGGCGTTTGAAGTCCCGCATGCGGTGATCGCAGCGGGATCAGGCCGCCGGGGTGTTCTGCTCCGCTCATGTCCTCCGCCCTGAGCCTGCGGCCCAGGGCTCCCCCTTTACTTCGCTGCACAGAACACCCCACCGACCTGATCTGGCATCGGTTTGGCTGTTCCGTATTGAGAACCGCACCCTGTGCAGCCCAGGACGTCGGGTGGCCGATGGAGCGAAGTAAAGGAGGAGGCCGGGGCGCAGACCAGGCCGGGGGACATGAGCGGAATCGGCCACCCGACGGCCTGGGCGTCCGCGGGATCATCGCGAGCAAAAGCCTTAGCCGCTGACCATCTCCACAACCAGCGGTAGCGCCTCAGGCGCGACATCGTCCAGGCGCATCACCCGCTGAACCGCCGCCACCGCCTCGTCGGCCGATGCCCCGTCGGCCGCGTGCACCACCGCCAGCGCGTCCCCAGCCCGCACATGCGCTCCGCGTGAGGCGACGGCGGACAGACCCACACGCGGGTCCACCACGTCGCCAGGCCGGGTCCGTCCGCCGCCCAGCGCTACGACGGCCCAGCCCAGGGCGCGCACGTCGATGTGGCCGATGTGGCCATCGCGCAAAGCCGGCACGCTGCGCTGCACCGGGGCGGTGGGCAGTTGCGCGTCATGCAGCACGTCGCGCGGGCCGCCCAGGGCGGCGACCATCCGCGCAAAACGCTCGGCGGCCTGGCCGCTGTCCAGCGCTTGTGCGGCTTGGGCGGTACCGGCCTCGGCACTGCCGGCCAAGCCGCCCAGGTGCAGCATCTCGCCGGCCAGCGCCAAGGTCAGGGCGTGCAGCCGGGGCTCCCGGGCGACGCCGAGCAGGTAGTCCAGCGTTTCACGTATCTCCAGCGCGTTGCCGGCGGCGCGGCCCAGCACCTCGTTCATGTCGGTGATCAGCGCCCGCGTGGGCAGGCCGGCGGCGCAGGCCACCTGCACCAGGCTGCGGGCCAGGGTGCGCGCTTCGTCCGCTGTAGCGGCAAAGGCGCCGCTACCCACCTTCACGTCCAGCACCAGGCCCTGCAGCCCGGCCGCCAGCTTCTTGCTCAGGATGCTCGCGGTGATCAACGGCACGCTTTCCACCGTGGCCGTCACGTCGCGGATGGCGTACAGCCGGCGGTCGGCCGGCGCCAGGTTGGCGGAAGCGCCGACGATGGCGCAGCCCGCACCGCGCAGCGTGCGCAGCAGCAAGGCGCGGTCGGGCGTGATGCCATAGCCGGGCAAGGCTTCCAGCTTGTCCAGCGTGCCGCCGGTGTGGCCCAGGCCGCGGCCGCTGATCATCGGCACCACGCCGCCGCAGGCCGCGACGATGGGCGCCAGCATCAGGCTGACCTTGTCGCCGACGCCGCCGGTGGAATGCTTGTCGAGGATGGGGCCGTTCAAGCCGGCGTCGCCCCAAGTCAGCACCTCGCCGGAATGCGTCATCGCCTGCGTCAGCGCCACGGTCTCGGCGCGGTCCATGCCGCGCAGCAGGATGGCCATCGCCATCGCGCCGGCCTGGCTGTTGTCCCAGCGGCCCTCGCCTTGTGGGGTCGCCAGGCCCTGCACGAAGGCAGCCACCTGCGCCGCCGACAGCGCACCGCCGTCGCGCTTGATGCGGATGATTTCGGCGGGCTGCACGGCGCTCCGTCCCGCTCAGTTCAAGCGCGTGACGCGCGGCGCGGTGTCGGGCAGCACACCGGGGTGGCTGCGAAGGTACTGCTCCAGCGCCTCGACATCCACCGGCCCGGCCTGGCGGTCGCTGCCCTGCCTGAAGAGGCTGCCGTCGCTGTCGACCAGGAAGTCGTTGGCGGTGACGCGGATGCGCTGCTCCGGCGTCACCGGCCGGCCGTTCAGCTGCAGGCTGCCGGGCACGATGCGCTGGCCGGCCGGGCGGTTGGCGTCCCAGCTGTAGACCAGGCCCTTGGAGTGCAGCAGGCCCGGCCGCGGCCGCGTGGCGGATGCCAGCGGGCGTTCCAGCAACTGCTGCAGCTGCGCGCCGGTCAGCGTTACCGTGATCAGCTGGTTGCCGAAAGGCTGCACCGCGAACACGTCCTCGTAGACCACGTCCAGCCGGCCGCCTTCGCCCAGCGCGGCGCGCACGCCGGTGGCGTTCATGAAGGCCACTTCGGCACCGGCTTCGCGGGTGGCCGCCAGTTGCGCGTCGGCCACCAGCAGCGTGGCCGGGTTCAGGCCCGCCTCGTCGGTGCGCGCGGCGAAAGGGGCGCCCAGGCGCCCCACCGGGCGTTGGGCCAGCGGGCGCACGCGCTGCTCGTAGGCGCCCACCAGTTCGGCGACGCGGGCATCCGGCGGCAAAGCCTGGGGGCCTTCGGTGCGGGCGATGACGTTCTCGGCGCGCGCCGACACCACGTCGCGGGTCTGGCGGTCCAGCACCAGATCGATCTGTGTCACCACCGTGCCCCAGCGGCCGGCGCTGGTGACCGGGCGGCCGTCCATCACGCAGTTGTAGGCGCGGTGGGAATGGCCGGTGACCACCACATCGACGGCCTTGTCCAGGCGCTTGACGATGCCCGCCAGCGGGCCGTTGCTGCCCGGGCATTCGTTGTAGTCGCCGGTGGGAATGTCGCCCTCGTGCAGCAGCAGCACGATGGCCTCGATGCCCTGGCGCTTCAGTTCCGGAACCAACGCGTTGACGGTGTCGGCCTCGTCGTCGAAGGTGAGCCCCGCCGAGTTCGCGGGCTTGACCATGCCCGCCGTGCCTTTCAGCGTCACACCGACAAAGGCGACCGGGATGCCTTCGAAGCGCTTCACCGTGTAGGCCGGGAACAGCGTCTTGCCCGTGGCCAGCACGCGCGTGTTGGCCGCCAGGTAGGGGAAGCGCGCGCCGGCAAAGGGCGCGGGGCCCTTGCAGCCGTCCACCGGGTGGCAGCCACCGGTCTGCAGGCGCTGCACCTCGGCCACGCCCTGGTCGAGTTCGTGGTTGCCCAGGGCCGACGCGTCCAGGCCCATCGCGTTCATGGCCGCTATCGCCGGCTCGTCGTGGAACAGCGA